>CANCQD010000093.1 GCA_947380285.1 Burkholderiaceae bacterium
AAAAAAGTCTATGAAGACACGCTGCAGCGTTTGCAGGCTCAGCAGTTTGATATACGTAAGCTTGAGTTCACTACGCAAACTATCGCAAAGTAATTAAAACAATGAACCAAAATAAGTAACTAAGGTATGACAGCGTATTTATTACCACCGGGCATTGAAGTTTTTGAAAGAGGCTGGCTTTCAGCCAACAATATTTTTCACTATGGCTCAGATGATGTTTCCTTAGTTGATTCTGGGTATTACGCACACCAAAATTTGACCTTAGAGTTAGTTCACAAGGCTCTAAAAAAACACAGCTTTCCTAAACTGAATAAGCTTTTGAATACGCATCTACATTCTGATCACTGTGGTGGTAATGCTGCCTTAGTAAAAGAATTTAATTGTGAGGTGTATATTCCTGCTGCTGAAGAGATTGCAGTTAAAAATTGGGATAGCACTTTATTGAGTTATGACAACTTGGGGCAGGAGTGTCCACAGTTTGCTCATCAAGGAGTATTAATTCCAGGCGAGGAGATTTTGCTAGGTAGATACTTTTGGAAAATATTAGCTGCACCAGGGCATGATCCCCATTCTGTCATGTTGTATCAAGCAGATCAACGCATCTTAATTTCTGCAGATGCTTTGTGGGAAGAAGGTTTCGGAGTAATTTTTCCTGAGCTTTGGGGTGAGGCTGGGTTTAAAGAGGTGGCCCAAACTTTAGATTTAATTGAGACTTTGCCGGTGGATCTTGTGATTCCTGGGCATGGCTCACCCTTTGTGGATGTTACGAAATCTCTAGCTATAGCGCGATCAAGATTAGATTACCTGGCAACTGACTCAGATCGCAATGCGCGTCATGGTGCTAAAGTTTTACTGAAATATCGCTTATTAGAGTGGCGCAATCGAGATATAGCGCAAGTAAATGATTGGATTGCCAAAACGCCAGCATTAATGAGCGCAGCAAAGTTGCTGAATATGGATATGAATGAGTTTGTTCAGTGGTTGCCCAAAGCTTTAGTTAAATCGGGTGCTGCAAAATTGGAGGGTGAAACCTTGGTTGATCTAAATTAATGACTCACTTTAGAAGCTAAGTGAAATTTTTCCGTAGACAGACCAACTGTAGAGTTGATAGGTTTGGACAACTTGTTTGGCTCCACCAATTGCGAATAAGATATTTTTATTGAGACGGTGGGTCACCATGGCATCTATCGGTACAAACCAACCTCCCCCTGCGGCGTTATAGACCACGCCGTTCTCATCCCAAAACCGAATTTGTGTACTGGGGCTCAAATTTAAGCCGATCGTTGGATAGAGTTCGAGTTGGCTTGCTAAGGGCGGCAGACTTGAGCCAGCAGGCGCTTTTGGATTAAAGCCGAACATATATCTAGCTAGCGGTGAAATATCCGAAATTACACTTTTCTCGCCATTAGCAGGTTTAAAAGAAGTGCTCACTTGAGGTCCAGCCAGCCATTGACCCGAATTGCTCAGTGGGGCGAATATACGAGCGCCAATATTGCCAAACCAGCCGGCTTGACCACCCCAAATTGTTAGCATGGCATTGTTAGGTGAAAAGGTCCCGGTCGATTGTGCTGAATGTTGGGGGCCGTAGCTTGCGGTGTAGGCGGTATCGAGTCGCATGGTGCCGTGCCAATCCCCAAGATTAAGGGGATTGTAGTAACGGAGTTTTAAAGTATCGTCATAATTTTGGGACCCTTGGTAGTCATGGTAGCCCCAGAATTCCAGTATGTGATCCTGAGACCTATCTTGAGATACGTTGATGAGCCCTAAAATAGATGCAGAAGAAGTTGGTTCTGCAGCGCTCACTAAAGCAATAGGAATGCAGAAGAAGGAAAAGGTCAGCGCGCGCAGGAATCCCATATAGGCATTAATATTAAATTACAAACTACTATTTACTAAAGATTTAAAGAGGAAGCATGGAACATACCGTATTCGTTACTGGCGCTACTGCAGGATTTGGTGAAGCTACTGCCAGACGTTTTTTGGCCCATGGGCATAAGGTCATTGCTGCCGGTAGAAGGGCTGATCGTTTGGAGGCTTTAAAAAATTCCTTGCCAACTGATCAGCAAAAAAAACTCCTCACCTTAGTGCTTGATATTTGCGATAGTGCTCAGGTAGATGTCCTATCCAATACATTGCCAACAGAATTTTCTAAAGTGACCGTTCTAGTAAATAATGCCGGCCTTGCTTTGGGTTTAGAACCAGCTTATCAAGCAAAAGTTTCTGATTGGGATCAGATGATTGATACCAATATCAAGGGATTGGTTCATATGACGAGAGCCTTTTTGCCTGGAATGGTTGAACGCAAGTGCGGTCATGTGATCAACATCGGCTCAGTAGCAGGTCTTTATCCATATCCAGGCAGTAATGTGTATGGATCAACTAAGGCATTCGTAAAGCAATTTAGTTTAAATTTGCGTGCCGATTTAATTGGAACACCCTTGCGTGTAACTTGCGTCGAACCTGGCTTAAGTTCAGGGACTGAATATTCAAACGTGCGCTTTAAGGGCGATGATGCAAAAGCAGAAAAAGTCTATGAAGGCGTTCATGCTTTAAGTGCAGATGACATTGCTGAAGCAATTTACTGGACCGCTACTTTACCTGCCCACATGAATATCAACGCCCTTGAAGTAATGCCGGTTCAACAATCCTTTGCTGGTACCACTTTGCATCGCGGTGCTTACTAAGGCCTAAGGCCTCCAGCGATAAAACTTGGGATAAACGCGCATCACCACAGGGCCATCAAAATCCCATGATTTGCAGGTGCCCAAGTAAAGGGGCGGCTTATCGCCATTAGGATCAAAGAACGCTCCTGGAATAGACTGATAAGCTGCCGTAGCTAGACTAACTAGCAGCTCGCGCAAATGGGTGCAGCCTTTGATTCCGCCAAGGTGCGTATCAATGGTTTTACGCCAGCCCTTACCCAAGCGTGATCCAATCAAAGAATCCATTGGTGGAATAGCTGCCGTACATTCCGCATGCGGCTGGCCATCCATCACTACCTCAATCTCTTTGATGACAAAATCATTGTCTAGCGTAACTCGTACCCACATGTCATGAAAGGCTTCACCCGGCTGCCAGGTTTTTGCGCTCGTTTGAAAGGGCTTTGTTTTGAAATCTTTGAGATGACCTTCGATATCCCATAAACCATCTTCTCTCGCATAACCCTGGAAAGTGATTTCTCGGGTGTGTAATAAGGAGCGTGGTTTTGAGTTGGAGAGCATGGCGATGGCGCTATTGAATAGTGGGATTATCTAATGATAATGAATTGCACTGCATCACTACATGAATGATCGACTCAATAGGATTCTGCTCTGTAGTATGCTCTGCAACATATGGCAAAACCTATTTCCCTAGAAAAAATTCTTTTTAGCCAAGGCTTTGGTACTCGTCGGTATTGTAGCGATTTAGTATATGCCGAGCTGGTAAAAGTGAATGGGGTATTAGCTGAAGACCCAGAAGAAAGAATTGCTACAGAAAATCTGATCCTCAATGTAGAGGGTAAAGATTGGGAGTATCACGAGAAGGCTTACCTAGCTTTTAATAAGCCAGCCAATTACGAGTGCTCACATAAAACAACTCATCATCCCAGCGTCTATAGCTTGTTACCCCGCCCTTTTGTTGAGAGAGGGTTGCAATGCGTTGGACGACTAGACTATGACACCACTGGCTTGCTTTTGATTTCGGATGATGGCCAGTTTATTCATAAGATGACTACCCCCAAGAAGAATATCGGCAAGGTTTACGAGGTCACCACACCAGAGCCAATTACGCAGAAGCAAATCGATCACCTAATAAATGGTGTTGTGCTGGATGATGACCCTAAGCCCTGCTTTGCTACGGCATGCAAACAAATTTCTGATCATGTACTAGCGATGACGATTGTCGAGGGCCGCTATCACCAGGTAAAACGCATGATGGCTGCCGTCGGTAATCATGTCGCCCAGTTACATCGCACTGAAATTGGAGCATATAAAATGCCGGCCGATCTGGTGGAAGGCGAATGGCGCTGGCTGTATCCGGAAGATTTAAAGCAACTCTCTCAAAGCATTTCCAACTAAAGGTAGTCTATCTTGATAGTTGATGGCTTCGATTTAGATAAAGAAATTCCTCTATGGTCCGTAGAGGCTGGTGGAAAGGCGATTGCGCGGGTGTTTGCATTCACAAATTTCAAGCAAGCTTTTGACTTTATGACGCTGGTTGCACAATATGCCGAAGAAATTGACCATCATCCTGATTGGTCAAATTCTTGGAATAGGGTGATGGTGGAATTGACCACCCATTCAGTCGGAACTTTGACTAAATTAGATATACAGTTAGCAAAAGCAATGGATACCTTTGCATTCCAGGTGAAGCAAGACTAATTAGTGTTCGTCACCTTCGTGCTCTTCTTCATTCATGCTCATGAGAATAGTAGCTAGCAACCCATAGACCACTTCGGTGGAGATCATGCCATCTTCATCTAGATCATCAATTAAGTCGTTCAGGCGATCTTCGGTAGGTTCGTTGAGCAAGGTCATTGCGCATTCGCATCCATAATCAAAATCTTCATCGTTCTGGGCTTGGTTCTCTTCGGTCATGTTTATCCTTAATTGAGCTTTCAGGATAGCAAATTAAAGTCCGGTTCGATAGGGTTTAGCCTTAGTCAATAGCTATTTATGTGCAAGCGCAAAAATCCCAGAATGATTTATAGTCTTTTGAAAAGAAAAACCATGGGAGACAGCATGCAATTAGATATTAATGGTCAAGTCCAAAACATTGACGTTGAGCCGAATATGCCTTTGTTGTGGGCGATACGGGAAGTGGTTGGGCTTACGGGTACGAAGTATGGTTGTGGCGTGGCGCAATGTGGCGCTTGCACTGTTTACCTCAATGGTGAGCCGGTGCGTTCTTGCTCTATTCCAGTGTCCGCAGTAGGTAAGGCCAAAATTACCACCATTGAAGCACTCTCTAAAGATAATACGCATCCAGTGCAGAAAGCATGGATTGCACTCGATGTACCCCAATGCGGATATTGTCAATCTGGTCAGATCATGGCAGCTGCTGCTTTATTAAAAAGAAATCCAAAACCGTCTGATGCCGATATCGATAACGCAATGGGTAATTTATGTCGTTGTGGAACTTACCAAAAGATTCGTGATGGAATTCATGTTGCCTCTGGCCAAAAGAAATTGGCAGATGTCTTAGCGCAGTACAGCGCGACTCCTGCGACTCGTGGTTAAGGAGAAAAACATGACAACAAAAATTCAAACTCCAAATTTAGAAAATTCCTCCCGTCGTGAATTCATTATTAAGGGCACGATGCTGGGTGGTGGGCTGATGTTAGGTATAGGCTCCTTACCTGATTTAGCTTATGCGCAAGCTGGCGTTAAATATGATCCCAATACGCCCACGCAAGCGGGCGACGCTGAGCTGAATGCCTGGGTTAGCATCAAACCCGACGACACTGTCTATATCAGGATTGCTCGATCCGAGATGGGGCAGGGTACGCGTACTGGTCTAGCCCAATTAGTCACTGAAGAGCTTGAGTGCAATTGGAAGAAGGTGAAAACCCAATCGGCCACACCAGGACAAAGTTTAGCGCGCAAACGAGTTTGGGGTGAGCATGGTACTGGCGGTAGCCGCGGCATTCGGATTTCTGAAGACTACGTACGCCGTGGTGCAGCAGCAGCGCGCATCATGCTCATCCAGGCAGCCGCTGATCGGTGGAATGTCTCTGTTTCAGAGTTGACTGTAGATAAGGGTGTGATTACTCATACGCCCACTGGACGCAAAACGACCTATGGCAAAGTTGCCGAGTTGGCTTCCACTTTAACCCCGCCTGATCCTAAATCAATTACCTTAAGAGATCCGCGCCAGTGGAAAGTTGCTGGACAACCCTATGCACGCTTAGACACAGCAAACAAGGTGAATGGGTCTAAGGTGTACGGTATCGATTTGCAGCTCCCTGGCATGCTTTGTGCTTCTGTTAAGGCTTGTCCAGTCTTTGGTGGCAAATTGGTGAGTTATGACGAAGCCAAGATCAAAGATATGCGCGGGGTGAAGGGCGTGGTCAAGATTAATGACAGCACGCTTGCGGTTGTAGCAGACACCTGGTGGCATGCTAACACTGCGCTGAATGCTATGCCTATCGTCTGGGATGAAGGTAAGTCTGCTAGCGTTTCACAAACTGGTATAGACAAAATGTTGCGTGATGGCTTGGATGAGCAGGGAGATTTTTGGCAGCGCAAAGAAGGTGATGCGCCTGCTGCTATCAATAGCGCCGCCAAAAAAGTAGAAGCTATCTATTACACCCCTTATCGTGCGCACGTCACGATGGAGCCGATGAATGCTACAGTCAAAATCACAGGGGATCGTGCTGAGGCTTGGGTGCCAACTCAAAATGGTGAAGGTTCGTACGCATCCTTATCTGAAGCTACTGGATTGCCGCTCGAAAATTGTGAAGTGTATAAATTAGACTCCGGTTGCGGCTTGGGTCGTCGTGGCTCAACACAAGATTTCACTACTTTTGCCGCTAAAGTTGCGCAAAAATTTCCAGGCGTGCCAGTAAAAGTAGTTTGGAGTCGAGAAGAAGATATGACCCATGATTACTACCACCCAATTGCCATGGCAAAAATGACTGCTGGTGTAGATAGTTCTGGCAATCTAACTGGTATGCATATCAAAGTGGCTGGGCAATCCATTAATGCCACCTTAGCGCCACAGAATATTAAGAACGGTAAAGACGAGCGTCAACTCCAAGGCTTCTATGAGAAGGGCCCCGATGCTCAACTTGGCTATACCTTCCCGACGCTCTTAACCGAGTATGTGATGAAGAATACCCATGTGCCAGTTGGCCCATGGCGTGGTGTGAATACCAATCAAAACGGCATCTTCATGGAGTGTTTTATGGATGAGTGTGCCAAGGCTGCAGGTAAGGATCCTGTGAAATTTAGACAGGCCCTCATGCAAAGTCATCCAAAGCATTTGGGTGTACTGAATGCTGCTGCCAAAAAAGCGGATTGGGATAAACCATTGCCAGCAGGGACTTATCGAGGCGTTGCTCAGTTCATGGGCTATGCCAGTTACTCTGCTTGCGTTGCCGAAGTGACCGTGCAAAATAATGTGGTGAAGGTTACACGCTTGGTGTTTGCCTTAAATTCTGGGCATGTCGTTAATCCCTACTTAACGCGAGAGCAAATTGAAGGTTCTGTAGCAATGGCATTAGGCGCAATCTTCTTGCCGGAAATCTCTGTAGAAAATGGCCGCATCAAACAGCAGAATCTGGATACTTACCCACTGTTGAAGTTATCAGCTACGCCAAGGATCGAAACAGTCTTGGTCCCTAGTTTTGATTTTTGGGGTGGAGTAGGTGAGCCAACAATCTGTGTAGTTGGCCCTGCTGTAGCGAATGCCATTTCTGCTGCGATAGGTAGACCGGTTCGAAATTTCCCGCTGAGCAAGGAAGGACTGAGTTTGGCTTAGTCTTAGCTTAAGTTCAGCATAAGTGCGATCCGCACGGGAATTGATTAAACGACCCCATTGATTCTGAATCGCTGGGGTCGTTTAATATGGCTTATGAATTTGATTAAGACATCGGTCTTCTTGCTTTCTTTACTACCGCTAGCCCGCTTAGTTTGGCTTGGCGACCACGAAGGCCTGGGTGCTAACCCAATTGAATTTATCACCCGATCCACTGGTACTTGGGCATTGGTTTTTCTGTGTATTACGCTAGCGATGACCCCTTTACGCTTGTTGACGGGATTGACTGTTTGGATAAAGCTGCGTCGTATGTTTGGGCTTTTTTGCTTCTTCTACGCCTGCATTCACTTTTCAATTTGGTTTTGGTTGGATCAGAATTTAAATATTCAGTCCATGTGGAATGATGTTGTAAAGCGCCCCTTCATTACGATGGGCTTTCTGACTTTGGTATTACTTGTCCCATTGGCAATGACATCAAATCGTTGGGCAGTTCGTCAGCTTGGTAGGCGTTGGACTTTATTACATAAACTTGTGTACTTAATCGCATGTACTGCAATCGTTCACTATTGGTGGCACAAGGCGGGTAAAAATGATTTGGGGACAGTCTCGATTTACGGGGCAGTTATTTTTCTATTATTAATATGCCGCATCCCAGTCATTAGAAATATGCTTCAGGGTATTCGAAGTAAATTTGCTTAGAACTCTGTGGTGTAGCGCACGAAAAAGCGACGTGTTTCTACAAAGCCATTCTTGATTTCCATATCGCGCCCATATTGCATGCTAATTCTGCCAAAGGGGTAATACGCTAAAGCACTTAATAAAAAGCGTTGAGTATTCACTACATTATTTTGATAAGTATTACCAATCGTAGTGGCGCCACCAGCGACGTAGAAGTAGGATGCGCCTAGGGTGTAGGTTTGATTGATCTTATAGATTGGGCCAAGCTGCGTAGTGGTTAGGGGCTTCTGATTGAGGGAGGTATTAGTGGCAGAGAAGCACGCTGCAGCGCATTGGCTATTGCCCCCAAACCACATTGTGTCGAGAGCAATCATGCCGTCTAGGTTCTCAATAATGGGCTGTTGATAACCCATCTGAATATCAGATCGATAACGGTTTTCACTGGCGTTAAAAACTTGCTGGCTGTTGTAGCTTCCAGTAGGTGCTGTTAAATATCCCGCCAGCCCAAAGTACTTTCTGTTCTCTCTATCGGCATAGGGCCAAATTGCTGTGGCAAAGGTGAGATCTCCGATGCCGGTACTTGCGGAGTAGGAGGCTAATGATCCTTCGGGCTTAACCGTGCCATAAGGAACTTGAATATAAGAGATCGCTGGTAAGTCTTGAACTGCATAACTCGTGCTGATACGAGCAATTGCGCTTTGAGTGCCTATATCAGGACTTCCAAAGGGTTTGGTTGAGACGGCTGCACCATTTTTATAAAAAGTACCATTCTCTGAATTCAGGTAACTGATCATTGCGTGACTCTTGCCCGGCAGTGGCGCAACAATATCGTTAGGCTGCAAATCAATTGCGAAGGCAGCCGTCGGTAGCGCCAAGTAGATAAGTGCAATGAAGCGACGAAAATTCATTCAAGTATTGTAATTAATATAAAAATATGAAGTGATGACTGCTGCCATACAATGGATCTATGAATACATTCTTTTCGAGGCTGAGCCCATTCCTGTTATTGATGGGCCTTGCAGCTTGCTCCCAAACCCCTCCTTTGCCCCCTGGGTCAACGACTTATTCTCCATATACTCCCGGGCAGGTTCAGGAATTCAATAGGCAAGCCTTGTCTCTGGTTGAGGGACCATTTGGTCCGGTAGATCCAAGAGCAGAAGATGCTCGTATTGCTAAAGAGCGCGCATTAGATGCGAAATTCTATAATCAACCACAGGGTGAAGAGGAGGCTGAGGCCTTAGAGACTCAATCGGCTGATCCTTATCAAGCTACAAAACCCGTGATCACTTTCTAGGCTAGCGTTAGCTCAGGAATAGAGTCTATTTGCAATAGCGCTTGCGCTTCCTCTGGTGTGGCATTGAGCCATGCTTTAAAAAGTTCAGGTCGCAAGGGAACCACGGTACGTTTCTCATCTTCGGCTTTATGCATTCGTTG
>CANCQD010000094.1 GCA_947380285.1 Burkholderiaceae bacterium
AGGAATTTAGTGCCCGCTTTTCAGCATTTGAGCGTACTTATGTCTATGCTCTACATGCAGGACCTTGTCGTGCGCCAATGGTCAATAGCAGCGCAGGTTATCTGATGTTGCCACCCAATAAATGGCTAGATGTTGAGGGAATGAAACAATCCGCAGAATGTTTAATCGGTGAACAGGATTTCAGTTCCTTCAGATCTTCCGAGTGTCAGAGTAAGACACCCGTCAAGACCATGTACTCGATCGAAATTATTTCCAATGAGCCGTGGTTGTATTTCCGGTTTCGCGGTAACGCCTTCTTGCACCATATGGTGCGTAATCTAGTGGGGTGCTTTCTGCAAATTGGCCAGGGCAGACAGAAGCCAGAATGGATGGCGGAAGTGCTAGCTGCTAAAGACCGCAGGGTTGCGGCACCCACATTTATGCCAGATGGCCTCTACTTAAGCAAAATCGCTTATCCAGACGAGTTTGGTATTCCAGCTCCTTGGCTGGAGAGCTCCTGGTTGCCTTCCCAAATAACAAAGTCTTAAAGCCTTATCATTGCTTTATGGGCTTACTCACTCACTCAACTGGTCGTACTAGAGTCAAAATCTGCGGTTTAAAGACCTCAGCGGATATTGATGCCGCTGTTGCTGCGGGGGTGGATGCGGTTGGCTTTGTCTTTTATCCCCCAAGCGTACGTGCCGTAAGCCCAAATGTGGCTGCTCAGCTCATTTCCAGACTGCCAGCAGGGGTAGATGCAGTGGGGCTAGTCGTAAATGCGACAAATGAGGAGTTTGCTGCAATTCGGGCGGTTGCCCCCATCACCTTATGGCAGTTTCATGGGGATGAGACCCTGGAGCGCTGCATGGAGCTGGCAGATGGCCAGCCCTGGATGAAAGCCGCCCGGGTGGGGCAAGGCTTCGCATTCGATGAATTTTCCCTACAATATAGGCAAGCAAACGCTTTTCTGCTGGATGCCCTCGTTGAGGGTTATGGTGGCGGAGGCGTTCCTTTTGATTGGCAAGGAATCCCGCAGACATGGGCAAACGAAAACGCGCCTCGGGTCGTTTTGAGTGGTGGATTGAACACGCACAACGTGGGCGAGGCGATTGCACGCCTGCAGCCTTGCGCGGTTGACGTCAGTAGTGGCGTAGAAAGCAGCAGGGGTGTTAAAGACCCTGCGCTTATGGCTGAGTTTGTAAAAGCAGTGCGCGCAGCAGATGCCAATGCATCATCCCAATAATTTGCTGTTGATAATTCAAAAGAGGTAGATATGTACGACAAGCCAGATGCACGAGGACATTTCGGTCCATATGGTGGCGTGTTTGTTTCTGAAACATTGATGTTTGCATTAGATGAGCTCAAAGCGGCCTATGCAAAATATCAATACGATCCAGAATTCATCGAAGAGTTTCATTACGAGCTAAAACATTTTGTTGGTAGACCGTCGCCGGTGTATCACGCTAAACGTTGGAGCGAAATGCTCGGCGGTGCGCAGATCTATCTCAAGCGCGAAGATTTAAATCACACTGGTGCTCACAAGATTAATAACGTGATTGGTCAAGCAATGTTGGCCAAGCGTATGGGCAAGCCTCGCATTATTGCTGAGACAGGTGCCGGTCAGCATGGTGTTGCTACAGCAACCATCTGTGCCCGTTTTGGCTTAGATTGCACGGTATATCAAGGATCTGTTGATGTGGCCCGTCAGGCACAAAACGTATTCCGCATGAAGCTGCTTGGCGCTAAAGTAGTTCCAGTAGAGTCTGGTACGAAGACATTAAAAGATGCGCTCAATGAAGCGATGCGTGATTGGGTTACCAATGTGGATAACACGTTCTACATTATTGGTACTGTTGCTGGTCCCCATCCTTATCCAATGATGGTGAGAGATTTCCAAAGCGTGATTGGTGAAGAGTGCAAAGTACAAATGCCAGAAATGACTGGTCGTCAACCAGACTATGTTTTGGCTTGCGTTGGTGGTGGCTCAAATGCCATGGGTATTTTCTATCCGTATATTGATTTCTCAGAGGTGAAACTGGTTGGTGTTGAAGCTGCAGGACATGGCTTGGGAAGTGGTTTACATTCGGCAGCACTTTGCGTTGGTACGCCCGGTGTGTTGCATGGCAACCGTACTTATTTATTACAAGACAAAAATGGCCAAATTTCTGAGACGCATTCGGTTTCTGCTGGTATGGACTATCCAGGAGTTGGGCCTGAGCATGCTTGGTTGAAAGATTCTGGTCGCGCAGATTATGTAGCGATTACGGATGAAGAAGCGCTCCAAGCATTCCATGATTGCTGCCAGATTGAAGGGATCATTCCGGCCCTGGAGTCCTCTCATGCCATTGCTTATGCCTGCAAGCTGGCCAAGACTTTGCCAAAAAATAAGACTATCTTGGTAAACCTCTCTGGTCGTGGTGACAAGGACATGCATACCGTTGCACAGGCAACTGGTTCAGAAGGCTGATTAAAAGAAAAAATAGAAAAATAAAAAGAAAATAAATTAGCTATGTCAAAAATTACTGCGCTCTTCAAGGAGCTAAAAGCAACTGGCAAAAAAGGGTTGATTCCTTTTATTACTGCTGGCGATCCAGATCCTAAGCAAACCGTTGAATTGATGCATGCATTAGTTCGCGGTGGTTCGAGTGTCATTGAGTTGGGCGTGCCATTTTCAGATCCAATGGCAGATGGCCCCGTGATTCAAAGATCATCTGAGCGTGCGTTGACCCATGGTGTGACTTTACATAGCTGTTTAGAAATGGTGAAAGAGTTTCGCAAGCAGGATACCAATACCCCGGTTGTTCTCATGGGGTATGCAAACCCAGTTGAGCAAATGGGGGCTGAGCGTTTTGCAACCGAAGCAAAAGCTGCTGGTGTTGATGGTGTTCTAGTGGTGGATTACCCACCAGAAGAGTGCGTTGATTTTGCTGCGCGCATGCGCGTTGCTGGAATTGATCCGATCTTTTTATTGGCACCTACGTCATCACATGAGCGCATTAAAGAGGCTGCCAAAATAGCCTCTGGTTATATCTATTACGTTTCTATGCGCGGGGTTACTGGCGCATCACACCTCAATACCCAAGATGTGGCTAGTATCATTCCGAAAATTCGTGAAGAAACGGATATTCCAATTGCTGTCGGCTTTGGAATTAGCGATGCTGCTAGCGCCAAGGCGGTTTCTGCGAGTGCCGACGCTGTGGTAATTGGCAGCCGAATTATTCGTCTTCTAGAGGATGCGCCTCCTGGGCAGGCGGTACAATCACTGGAAACCTTCATTCGTGAAATTCGCGACGCATTGGATAGTTAAAAACTAATGAGCTGGATAGATAAATTACTCCCACCCCAAATTCAACATACTGATCCTGCTAATCGCAAGTCAGTACCAGAGGGATTGTGGGTAAAGTGCCCAAGTTGCGAGACTGTTCTTTACAGTACCGACATTGAAGCCAATTTATCAGTGTGCCCAAAATGTAGTCACCATATGCGCATCAGCGCGCGTCTGCGCTTAGATAGTTTGTTGGATGAAAAAGGTCGCTATGAAATTGGGGCCGATATCTATCCAACAGACCCTCTGAAATTTAAAGACTCTAAAAAATACCCAGATCGTATTAAAGAAGCAAATGATGCTTCTGGTGAGTCCGAAGCATTGATTGTGATGGGTGGCAAGATTGAATCTATTCCTGTAGTGGCTGCCTGTTTTGAATTCCAGTACATGGGTGGTTCGATGGGCTCTGTCGTTGGTGAGCGCTTTGCTCGCGGTGTACAGGAAGCCATTGATAAAAAGTGCGCTTTCATTTGTGTCACGGCTACTGGCGGTGCACGTATGCAAGAAAGCTTGTTATCCCTTTTTCAGATGGCCAAGACCAACTCGATGTTGACCTTGTTAGCTAAAAAAGGTTTGCCTTTTATCAGCGTTCTCACCGATCCAACAATGGGTGGTATTTCTGCTAGCTTTGCCTTCATGGGTGATGTAGTGATGGCTGAGCCTAAGGCCTTAATTGGTTTTGCAGGTCCACGCGTGATTGAGCAAACAGTGCGTGAGAAATTGCCGGAAGGATTTCAGAGATCTGAGTTCCTTATGCAAAAGGGCGGCATTGATATGATTGTCGATCGTCGTCAGATGCGCAGTGAAATTGCGCGCGTACTTGCTTTGTTACAGAAGCTTCCTGAGCCTGTGACAGCGGGTAGCGCAGCCGTTTAAGCGCTTGAGCTCAGCACACCAAGCCCCCATATTATTTTCTAGCCTAGAGGCCTGGCTTAGCCACCTCGAAACTGCTCACCCTGTCGGTATTGATATGGGGCTTGAGCGTATCAATCGTGTGAAGGCTGCATTAGATTTACATTTTGAATGCCCTGTGATTACTGTTGCTGGAACAAACGGCAAAGGATCTACCTGCGCTTTTCTGGAAAGCATTCTCTTGGCATCTGGTTATCGTGTTGGATGTCATACCTCTCCACATCTTCTTAAATTTAATGAGCGTGCTCGCGTAAATGGTGAAGATGTTAAAGACAATATCTTGCTTGAGCATTTTGCTGCTGTAGAAAAAGCCCGCGTGAGTTTGGTGGATGCGCCGACCTTGACGTATTTTGAGTTCACTACTTTAGCCATCATGCATCTATTTGCTAAATCCAATTTAGACGCCGTTGTATTAGAGGTAGGAATGGGTGGTCGCTTAGACGCCGTGAACATTGTGGATGCAGATTGCGCCATCGTGACCAGTATTGATATCGATCATGCAGATTTCTTGGGTGGAACACGTGAAGCCATCGGCTTAGAAAAAGCAGGTATTTTTCGCCCAGGGCAGATTGCGGTTTGTGGCGATCCTGTGCCGCCACAATCACTGATTGACCATGCTGAAAAACTCGCTTGTGATCTCTGGTTGCAGGGTCGTGACTACAACTTTCAGGGTGATAAGCAGCAGTGGGGTTGGGCTGGCCGCAAAAAACGCTTCAGCGGCCTAGGTTATCCAGCGCTCCGTGGCGCCAATCAGATTCTGAATGCCTCTGCTGTGATTGCGGCCTTAATGGCTTTGCACCAGCGCCTCCCAGTGAGTGCCCAAGATATTCGCAATGGTTTTGCCTTGGTAGAGTTGCCAGGCCGTTTCCAAGTCTTGCCTGGTCAACCTACAGTTGTTTTGGATGTTGCGCATAATCCCCATGCCGCCGCTACCCTGGCTCAGGGGCTCGATAAGATGGGATATCACCCATATACATATGCCGTTTTTGGGGCTATGGCTGACAAGGATATCGAGGGGGTTATAAAACCCCTACTCAATATCGTGGATTTCTGGTTCTGTACTGATTTACCTACCCCCAGAGCCGCCAGCGCCAAGGTCTTGGCTGAGAAGCTTGAAGCTATGGGTGTAAAGCCTAAAAATGGGGCTGATGGGGGGATTGAATGCTTCTCAGAACCTGCTTTGGCGTATCAAAAAGCGCTATCTCAGGCGGGTGAGGGTGATAGAATTGTCACCTTCGGATCGTTCTACACCGTTGCAGGCGTAATGACTTACCGAAACAACCAGGCCCACTGATCCATGATTCGTTTACCAAGCTTTTTTAAGCGAAATACTCAGTCTGATGACTTTGAATTCAGTTCAAGGGGTAGTCGCACCGCCAAAAGGGTAGCGCCACGCAGTTTTCAGCGCGCTGCTGAAGCTGAAGAGCTTGCCCTAACTGAAGATCCAGAACAACAAAGAGCGCGGCATCGTTTGATCGGCGCAGCTGCTCTGGTCTTAATTGCCGTTATAGGTCTGCCTCGTATTTTGGATAACAAACCAAAGTCTGCGCCAAACGATATTGCAGTCAATATTGTGACTAGCTTGCCGATTCCAGGAGCTGAAACAAAGCCTAAAGTTGAGGCAGTTGCTGAACCTACAAAAGAAGCTCCTAAAGTTGCAGCTGCTCCTGAAGCAAAGGCGGAAGCTAAACCCGAGGTTAAGCCTGAACCCAAGTTGGAAGCTAAACCAGTGGCACCTACAGTAAATAAATCTGGAGCATTAGGTTTGGCGGCGGGTGAAGAGGTTGTCGCTGCCAATACAAGCCCTAAAGCGGATGCTAAGCCAAAGACAGAAGACGCCCCTAAACCGAGCACCTCTAATGGCACCGGTAAGTACATTATTCAGATTGGTGCCTTTGCATCGGAAGAGCGCGCAAAGGGATGGGTTGTAAAACTCAAAGACCAAAAGATTCCAAACTATGTCTTCACGAAGACGGGCAGCGATGGATCAAAGCTTTTTGTGCTCCGTGCAGGACCCTATTCCGATCAAGACGCTGCAGAGGCAGCGGAAAAGAAAATTAAGGCGATGGGTCTTTCACCAAGACTTGTCGAGTCTGGTAAGCAGTAATGGATTACTTATCCACCCTCAAGCTAACAACGGTGGATTACTTCACCCTAGTTGTGCTCTTGGTGTCAGCTTTAGTCGGTATCTCACGTGGCTTATTTAAAGAGGTACTTTCATTAGCTTCTTGGTTTGTTGCGTCATGGGTTGCTTATCACTACAGCAATTACCTATCAACCGAATGGCTTTCTACATTTCATCTTGATGAGCTACTTAGTCTGGGCGTGAGTTTCATCACTCTATTTGTTTTAACACTCATCATTTGTAGTTTGTTTGGTGGAGTGGTGCAAAAAATTATTTTGTCAGTAGGTCTTAGTTTGGCTGATCGTTTCTTGGGTTTGGTATTCGGCGTGATTCGTGGTGGTCTGATTGTTGTGGTGCTTGCTACCTTAGCGGCTCTCACGCCTATTCCGCAAAGCATGGCCTGGAAGAATGCTATAACTAGACCGGCAATTGATATGGCAACTGGTTTAATTAAAGGTTGGCTTCCTGCTGACTGGGCTAAGCAATTAGGTGAGGCAGTGCCTAAAGTTACTCCCATCATTACTCCTAAAATAACAATAGGAATCTAGAAATATGTGCGGCGTCGTCGGAACTGTTTCTCACTCACCAGTAAATCAACTTCTCTATGATGCTTTGTTGCTCTTGCAACATCGTGGTCAAGATGCAGCAGGCATTGCAACGATGAATGGTAATTCATTCACGATGCATAAAGCCAATGGCTTAGTTAGAGACGTTTTTAGAACTCGTAATATGCGTAGCTTGGTTGGTAGCGCTGGTATTGGCCAAGTGCGTTACCCAACTGCCGGCTCTGCAAGTAGCGAAGAAGAGGCGCAACCGTTTTATGTGAGCGCACCTTACGGCATTATCTTGGCTCATAACGGTAACCTGACTAATGCACCCAGTTTGCGTGTTGAGATGGCCTATCGTGACCGTCGTCACATTAATACCAGTTCCGACACTGAAGTATTACTCAACGTATTAGCTGACGAACTTCAAAAAGAAACGAATAGCGCGGCTCTCGATGAGGGCGCGATGTTTAACGCAGTTACAGGGGTAACTAATCGCGTTAAAGGTTCTTATGCGGTAGTTTCTTTAATTGCAGGCTATGGCTTATTGGCCTTCCGTGACCAGTATGGTATTCGTCCTCTCTGTATTGGCCGCATCGATACTCCGCAAGGTCCTGAGTGGATGATTGCGTCTGAGTCTGTTGCGCTTGAGGGCCTAGGATTTACATTTGTACGTGACGTTAATCCAGGCGAAGCAATTTATATCGACTTAGATGGTAATTTCTATTCACGTCAATGTGTACCGAATGCTGTCTTAACACCTTGTATTTTTGAATACGTTTACATGGCTCGACCAGACTCCACAATTGATGGTGTTACCGTCTACAACGTACGGATGCGTATGGGAGATTACTTGGCCGAGAAGATCCGCAAGGAGACCGATGTCTCTGAGATCGATGTCGTGATGCCTATTCCAGACTCAAGTCGTCCAGCAGCAATGCAGGTTGCAAAGAACTTGGGCGTGGATTACCGCGAAGGCTTCTTTAAGAACCGTTACATCGGCCGTACCTTCATCATGCCAGGGCAGGCTGTCCGCAAGAAATCGGTACGTCAAAAACTCAATGCCATGCGCATTGAGTTCAAAGATAAGACTGTCTTGATTGTGGATGACTCCATTGTTCGTGGAACAACATCTTTTGAGATCGTACAGATGGCACGTGAATCTGGTGCTAAGAAAGTCATCTTTGCTTCTGCTGCGCCACCAGTACGTTTCCCGAACGTCTACGGTATAGATATGCCAACTCGTAGCGAATTGGTTGCTTATGGCCGTACTGATGAAGAAATCAACAAGATGATTGGTGCCGATCAACTGATCTATCAAAGCGTTGAAGATATGAAGCAGGCAGTGAGGGATATCAATCCTAATATCAAGCAGTTTGAAGCCTCTTGCTTCGATGGCAACTACATCACTGGCGATATTACTGAGTCTTATCTTGACGCCTTAGAGGCCGCCAGAAATACCTCAGATGCTAAGGCAGATCGGCAGAAGGATTCTAGTGACTTTGCTCGCTCACAACTCCATTTACATTTGGCTACCGAAGACTAAAAAGCGACAGGAATTTGCCTCACTCAAGGCAAATTCGTAATTCGGTGTCAAAATAGCAGTATGAAGAGCACAACTACCCGCAAAAAACCGGATTTTTCTAAGCTAGCGCTGGAGACCTTAGCGGTCCGCGCCGGCACTCGTCGCACAGCTGAATACCAAGAGCACTCAGAAGCGATGTTCCTGACCTCTAGCTTCTGCTTTGATAGCGCAGAGTTAGCGGCAGATGGTTTTGCGCATGCTGACCAAGGCTTTATCTATTCTCGTTTTACTAATCCAACGGTAAGCATGTTTCAAGATCGCTTGGCTGCCCTAGAGGGTGGTGAAGCATGTATTGCAACTGCTTCTGGCATGGCAGCCATTCTGACGATGGCGATGGCCCATCTGCAAGCGGGAGATCATGTGGTTTGCTCGCGCTCAGTATTTGGTGCAACGATTCAGTTGTTCACCAATATCTTGGGACGCTTTGGCATTACAACAACTTATGCTGATTTGGCAGATACCAAGTCGTGGCAAGCTGCTGTCCAACCAAATACCAAACTCTTTTATTTAGAGACGCCATCTAATCCATTGACTGAGATTGCCGACATCAAAGCCATTTCAAAAATTGCCAAGAAAGCAAATGCACTATTTGCTGTGGATAACTGCTTCTGCACACCAGCATTACAAAAACCATTGGCCCTCGGTGCCGATGTCGTGATTCATTCTGCAACCAAGTACTTAGATGGACAGGGTCGAGTTGTAGGCGGGGCAATTGTTGGCAGCAATGATTTCATCATGGGCAAAGT
>CANCQD010000095.1 GCA_947380285.1 Burkholderiaceae bacterium
ATGTGGTTTTCACCACGGATACGGAATGCATACTCACCACCAGCTTCAAGCATATTGGTCAACACTGGGTCATCACCAAATGCACCTGTGTGCATGCGTAAAGCTTCTTCAGCCACTTCAAATACACCGATACCACCAACATTGGATGGTGTGCCTTTGAAATACTGATCAATCACTTCATGATTTAAACCAATGGCTTCAAAAATTTGTGAGCCGGTATACGACATATAAGTGGAGATGCCCATTTTGGACATAACTTTTTGTAAGCCCTTACCAACGGCTTTAGTAAAGTTCTTCACTGCTTTTTCAGCCGATAAATCGCCTGATAGGCCTTTAGCCAATTCAGCTAGAGTTTCCATCGCGAGATACGGATGTACGGCTTCTGCACCATATCCAGCCAAGAGCGCAAAGTGATGTGTCTCACGTGCGCTACCGGTTTCAACAACGAGGCCAACACTGGTACGTAAACCTTTTTCAACTAAATGCTGATGAATTGCTGAGGTTGCCAACAAGGCAGGAATCGCAACATGCTTCTCGTCTACTTGGCGATCACTCACAATCAAGATGTTGTAACCAGAGCGCACGGCATCTGCAGCCTCTGCACAAAGTGAGGCCAAACGCGCTTCAATCCCGGCTTTACCCCAGACGGCTGGATAGCAAATATCCAATTCATACGAACGGAATTTTCCATTGGTGTAATGACCAATATGGCGAATCTTCGTCATATCGTCAAAATCTAAAATAGGCTGGCTGACTTCCAAGCGCATTGGTGGATTGATATTGTTGGTATCGAGCAAATTGGGTTTTGGTCCAATAAAGGACACCAATGACATCACCATATTTTCACGAATCGAATCGATCGGAGGATTGGTAACTTGCGCAAACAACTGTTTGAAGTAGTTATATAGGGGCTTGTTCTTATTTGAAAGAACGGCTAATGGACTGTCGTTACCCATCGAGCCAATAGCCTCCTCGCCATTCATTGCCATCGGCGCCATCAGGTACTTAATGTCCTCTTGGGTATAACCAAAAGCTTGCTGGCGGTCTAATAATTTTGCAGCGGGACGAATAGTTGTTTTCTCATCAGCGATGTCGTCCTTGGTGGAATCTACCTCGTCCAACTTAACGCGTACTGCATCAATCCAGCTCTTGTAAGGCTTTGCTTTTGAAACGGCATTTTTCAATTCAACGTCGTCAATAATCCGGCCTTGCTCCATGTCAATCATGAACATCTTGCCTGGTTGCAAGCGCCATTTTTGAACAATCTTATTTTCTGGAATGGGCAATACACCGGCCTCGGAAGCCATGATGACTAGGTCATCGTCTGTTACGTAATACCGTGCTGGACGTAAACCATTGCGATCTAAGGTTGCGCCAATTTGACGACCATCCGTAAAGGCCATTGCAGCTGGGCCATCCCATGGCTCCATCATTGCTGCATGGTATTCATAGAAAGCCCGACGATTTTCATCCATTAATGTGTGTTGTTCCCATGCCTCTGGAATCATCATCATCATGGCTTGTGCCAACGGGTAGCCTGCCATAACTAAGAGCTCTAAGCAGTTATCAAAGCAAGCAGTATCTGATTGACCTGGATAAATCAGTGGCCATAGTTTTTTGAGATCATCGCCTAATACTGGTGAGCTAACAGCCCCTTCACGCGCGTTAACCCAGTTAACGTTTCCTTTCACTGTGTTGATCTCACCGTTGTGAGCAATCATGCGATACGGATGAGCTAATTCCCAAGCTGGGAATGTGTTTGTGGAAAAGCGTTGATGTACTAACGCTAATGCTGAAACGGTACGTGGATCTTGCAAGTCTTCGTAATACGCGCCCACTTGGTTTGCCAAGAGCAAACCCTTGTACACAATGGTACGGGCAGACATGGATGCAGCAAAATATTCTTTGCCATGCTTTAAATGTAAATCCTGAATCGCATGGCTGGCAGTTTTACGAATCACATACAACTTACGCTCAAGCGCATCGGTTGTCATAATGTCTCGGCCACGGCCAATAAAAATTTGACGAATGAATGGCTCAGTCTTCCTAACAGTTGGAGACATTGGTAATTTCACATCTACCGGAACATCTCTCCAGCCTAAAACAACTTGACCTTCTAAACGCACTGTGCGTTCTAACTCTTGTTCACATGCCAAACGTGATGCGTTTTCTTTTGGCAAAAAGATCATGCCAACACCATACTCACCAAATGGTGGCAATGTCACGCCTTGCTTAGTCATCTCTTCGCGATAGAGCGTATCTGGAATCTGTATCAAGATTCCTGCACCATCACCCATTAGTGGATCGGCACCAACGGCTCCCCGATGATCTAAGTTCTCAAGAATTTTCAGACCCTGAGCAACGATCTCATGCGATTTCTTGCCTTTAATATGCGCGACGAATCCCACGCCGCATGCATCATGCTCATTTCGTGGGTCGTATAAGCCCTGAGCCATTGGTCGATGATCTGTGTTTGTTTGTGTAGTCATAGTATTTCCGAGGGCGACAAAGGCCTGATTACTTTTGGAAGATCAAATATAGGTGAATACCCATATTGATGCAATAGAAATAAAATGAATCTGTCCCATTTATTTATAGACCGCACCAAAATGAATTATTGAAATGGGGACAGAGTCGTAAGATTAGCGCCTACCTCTGCAATAGCCTTGGGCCTGAAAATTCTCTAAGCTCCTGTATTAAAGGACTTTGTCTTTCTCGGTCGGCCACGATAGCGAATTTGAGCTAGATCAGGATCATCTTTAAACAATTTTTTAGCATAAATATCACTTACCCATGGCTTAGAGCGAATGAGAGATTCTGTGATTTGCCGATCTTCCCAATGTGGTGCGCCCTCTTTTACAAAGCCTGACCAACTCATCTGCCTTTCAAAGGGGGTATTACCTAACTTCCAAAAGTGTTCATGATCGACCAGCCACGGCTCAGCATTTCCACCAATATGCGTTCCAAAGCTAGTCCACCCAGAATCTTGTGGAGTGGATTCAAATCCAGCCCTCACTGGATTGAGCTCTATATAGCGCTGACAACGCAGGAAGTAATCTGGGTCAATCAAAGAGGAGCGATAGCGCCCCTCCCACATCGTTCCCGAGCGATGATGCTGTTGATTGAAGTACTGCGCGTACCGCCTACCTAAAGATTGCATCGTTTTTGCTAAGGAATCTGCATTCTGCGGGGTCATTAATAAATGCACATGATTAGGCATTAGCGCGAAGGCATGAACCGCACAAGAAAATTGTTTGGCTGCTTCGCGCAACCAGTCTAGATATATTCTGCGATCAGCGTCACTATAAAAAAGCATTTCACGATTATTGCCACGCACCATGACATGCATGGCCTGACCAGGAATAACAGTGCGTGCCTGTCTAGCCATGACTATGCGAACTATTGAAGTTCGCGAGTACCACCACCTGTTGCAAACTCTGGAATAAACCAATCGCCATCTGCTTGCGTTACACCAGTCGGAACCTCGCGAGACGTTTGCGGTATATCTTTCAATGCGGTAGTCATATAAGAGATCCACATTGGCAATGCCAGACCGCCGCCAGTCTCTCGATCACCTAAGCTTGCTGGCTTATCAAAGCCAATCCAGGCAATCGCGACTACTTTAGGGTTATATCCAGCAAACCAAGCATCGTGAGAATCATTAGTCGTGCCTGTTTTACCGGCGATGTCGTTACGCCCTAATTTGGCTCTGGCACTGGCTGCCGTTCCC
Organism: Burkholderiaceae bacterium; assembly: GCA_947380285.1. Next base: position 3,731 of record CANCQD010000095.1, read on the forward strand.
GTCTTTGTCACTTCTTGCAACATGCTATCCATGACAAAGGCTGTGCGCGCATCAAGTACTCGCGGAGCACCATCTTCAACACTAGTCGGCTTAGCCTCAAATAGAATTTTTCCTTTTGAATCAACCATCTTATTGATTAGGTAAGGATCTATGCGGTATCCACCGTTTGCAAAAACACTATATGCAGAAGCCATTTGCAAAGGCGTTACTGATCCCGCGCCTAAGGCCATCGTTAAATAAGGTGGATGTTTCTCCGGCTCAAAACCAAAACGCTGAATATATTCCTGAGCGTAGGAGGGTCCAATCGCACGAATAATCCGCACGGACACCAAGTTTTTAGACTTTGCTAGAGCGGTGCGCAAGCGCATCATGCCTTCATACTTGCCATCGTAGTTTTTAGGCTCCCAAGCCTGACTGCCCGTCTCCATACTGCCAATCGATAAAGGAGCATCATTGACCATGGTGCTGGGTGTGAAGCCTTTTTCAATCGCAGCTGCGTAGATAAAAGGTTTAAACGAAGAGCCTGGTTGACGCAGGGCTTGGGTCACGTGATTAAATTGATTGCGACGGAAATCAAAGCCACCGACCAATGAAAGAATAGCGCCCGTCTCTGCATTCATAGAAACAAAAGCCGCCTCAACTTGGGGCAACTGCGCCAATTTCCAAACACCACCCTCAGATAGTAGTCTTACTACTGCACCGGGACGCAAACGTTTTTTCGGTTGACTGCTATCCGTTAAAGAAGCTGAGGCTAATTTCAGGCCATCGCCTTTAATCGTGATGACATCTCCTGTAGAGATCATGACCTGCATTTCCTTTGGCTTGGCATCCAACACCACGCCTGATTGCAAGTCATCTAACTGTGGATAAGCAAGCAAAGCTTCATCAATTGCACGCTGCCGCTTGACTGTGTCCTCAGGAAGATCAATAAATCCTTCAGGCCCTCGATAGGCATGACGCAAGTCGTACTCAAAAATTCCTTGACGCACTGCCTTATAAGCCGCATCTTGATCTGCTTTCAAGATGGTCGTATAGACATCAATTCCTTGCGAGTAGATTGCATCCCCATACTGGGCAAGCAATATTTGTCTCACCATCTCTGACGGAAAATCAGCACGAGTACTGAACTCGTTACCAAGACCGCGAATATGCAATTCTTCGGTCATGGCTTTTTTATAGTCTTCAGGCGTGATGTAAGACAAATCCCGCATACGCTGCAAAATATATTCCTGGCGTATTTTTGCGCGGCGGAAATTGGTAACCGGGTTATAGGCGGAAGGTGCTTTTGGCAATCCAGCCAACATAGCCGACTCAGCAATGCTGATATCTTTCAACTCTTTGCCAAAATAAATTTGGGCGGCACTAGAAAAGCCAAAAGCCCTTTGACCCAAGAAGATCTGGTTCATATAGATTTCGAGGATCTTGTCTTTGCTTAACTGTGACTCGATTTCCCAGGCAAGCAGAATTTCGTAAATCTTTCGGCTAAAGGTTTTTTCATTGCTTAAGAAAAAGTTGCGGGCAACCTGCATGGTGATAGTTGATGCGCCTTGCGATATGTGGCCTCGTAAATTGGCGGTGGCTGCTCTTAATACGCCTACGTAGTCCACACCGCCATGAGAATAAAAACGATCATCCTCTGTAGCTATCACTGCATTACGCATACTGAGCGGAATTTCGCTCAGAGGGATCACTTTGCGACGCTCCTCGCCAAACTCTCCAATCAGAACCTTATCTGCCGTATAAACCCGTAGTGGGGTCTTGGGGTTGTAGTCCGTTAGCGCAGAAATTTTGGGTAGATTTGGTTTGGCGATCAAAAAGGCATAGCCCAGCAGTAAAGTAAACACCAAAGCAAACACGACGCCAATGATGAGCAAAGCCTTAACCAATGGATTGCTACCTGATTTCCCATTGGAGGCAGACTTCACTCCATATTGGCGTGGGCGTCTATCAGGGAATCTATTGGACCGCTGATTTAGCGGCGGCCTGTCTTTTGGGGGTATAGCCATAAGCTCAAATTATAGGGTGCTTGGGCTATTTTCCTAAAACTCTAAAACCCCCAGAGTCCGATGTTCAAGGGAAAATTCTCTCTAATCCTCGCTTCCTGAGTGTGGATGGGGTGAAGGCAACGATCGAACAAGGCACTAAGCTACCTTATTAAACTACCTCCCAAGGCGGTAGCAAATTGCAGTTCCGCAAAACCAATCTACGCTTAGGGGCTTTGCCCAAAATCCATCCCCAGGGCAAGATATCTAGGCTGGTAGGCATCAATAAAGATACTATCAGCATGAAAACTGAGCAGGGCTACACCATTGGCACTAAAAACCTCGGTTCCGAAGTCACTGAAGAAAATGGAGGGACTGCCATGATTGGGGGCCTCATTCAGACCACCGAACGCTAGGCTGAAGCAAAGTCCTTTATTGGGTGATATCCCCCTCATAGGTCATTTATTTCGCCATAAATCAAAGTTGGAAGATAAAACTGAGCTGCTGGTCTTCTTAACTCCCACTGTCCTTGATAAACCCTAATAAAATCTAAGGGTGAACTCTTCATCCAACAATATTTTTCTGATCGGCCTGATGGGCGCTGGGAAGTCGACTGTTGGAAAAGTACTTGCCAAAAAATTGGGTCGTCGTTTTCTGGATGCTGATCATGTCATTGAAGATCGCTGCGGAGTCAAGATTCCCGTCATCTTTGAGATGGAAGGTGAAGAAGGTTTTCGCAAGCGTGAAGCGCAAGCGATCAATGAAATTACCGCTGAGCACAATATTATTTTGGCAACTGGAGGTGGCGCAGTGCTGCTTCCAGAAAATCGCAAAGCACTTGGCGAGCGAGGGGTTGTCATTTATCTCCATGCAAACCCAATTGAACTTTGGCATCGCACTAAAGGTGGAGAAGGTCGACCACTACTGAAAAATGGTGATGCCAAAAAAATTCTCGAGGATTTATATGCCATTCGCGATCCCCTCTATCGCGAAATCGCAGACCATGTGATTGAGACTGGTAAACCCAGCGTCAATCAATTGGTCAACACTTTAATCATGCAGCTTGAACTGTCCTCCTGAAATTCTTATGAAAACACTTGAAGTAGATCTCGGCATTAGAAGCTATCCAATCCACATTGGTACAGACCTGATTGATCAGCCCGCACTCTTTAGCGACTGCGAGAAAGCAACTTCAATTTATATCGTTACCAATACAACTGTTGAGCCACTCTATGCCGAGCGACTAACGAAAACTTTAGAAAAACTTGGCAAGCCCGTCAGAAGAATTGTTTTGCCAGATGGCGAATCCTATAAAGACTGGAAAAATCTACAGCTGATATTCGATGCCCTACTGACCCATGGCGCTGATCGCCAGACCATGTTGGTTGCGCTAGGCGGTGGGGTTATTGGTGACATGACTGGCTTTGCGGCCGCTAGCTTTATGCGTGGCATTCGCTTCATTCAAGTACCTACTACTTTATTGGCCCAAGTAGATTCATCGGTTGGCGGCAAAACAGGTATTAATCATCCGCTTGGCAAAAATATGATCGGCGCCTTTCATCAGCCAGAAGCCGTCATCGCAGATTTAAATACTTTAAAAACACTTCTTCCACGTGAGCTCTCTGCCGGTCTAGCTGAAGTCATTAAACATGGTGCAATTGCTGATGCCCAATTTTTAGACTGGATTGAAACAAACTCCAAAGCCTTGTTGGCTTGCGATACAGAGGCAATGGCTCACGCAGTATTGCGTTCTTGCGAAATTAAATCTGCCGTAGTTTCTGCAGATGAACGAGAGGGCGGTATTCGCGCTACCCTCAACTTTGGCCACACCTTTGGTCACGCCATCGAAGCTGGTATGGGTTATGGAGAATGGCTGCACGGTGAAGCGGTGGGCTGCGGAATGGTATTGGGTGCAGACCTATCTTGCCGACTTGGCCATATCACCCAAGCGGAAGTCGATCGCTTAACAAAGATTATTCAATCGATGAGCCTTCCAATTGAGCCACCTAAATTTGGTGCCGAGCGTTACATGGAACTCATGCAAGTAGATAAAAAGACCGAGGGCGGAACCATCCGCTATGTCCTTCTAGAAAAAATCGGCAAAGCACAGATCAAGAGCGTAGCTGATGCAACCGTGCTTGAAACTCTAAAAGCCACGGGTGCGGCTTAATGCACTGAAGAGTTACTTTAGCAAATCAATCTTGACTGATTTACCTGCCTGAGCACTAGCAAACTCAGATAAGTCACTCAATAGCTCACGTCCCGTTTTGGTATCTAACCATAATGGGGCAACTAGGGTTCCTGACCAGCGATAGTGATATCCCCCAGACTTAGCTGCAACCCAAATCTCATGCAATGGTGTTTGCGTGTTAACTACGATGACGCTGCGATCGCGGAAGCGAATATTAATGACATTACCGCCTTGTCGCTCTACATCAAGGTCCAGATCTAATTCGTCATCAGCGGTCTCTAAAGCCACTTCGATTGAGTGCAGCAAATTAGCCCCCAACTGATGAAATTGCTTGTCATCAATCCGTTCTGAGGTGGCGTTATTTGGCTTCATTGGCGAGTCCTGCATGCTATATTCAATCATTCGTTTTAGAGACATTCATGATAGCGATTCTTATAAGAGCCCTCGGTATTAGCCTCCTAATGTCCCTTGTGGGATGTGGGGTTAGAGGGCCGCTTTATTTACCAAACCCTCCGCCCGTACCAACAGCCCCAAGCGAGCCAGAGCCTAAAGGTCAGTTGTATCCACCCCAAAGCACTAGCCTAACTACTCCACCTCCGGTAAAGCAATGAAAAGCCCTGCAATCCCTCTTCCCAAATTATCTGGATTCTCAGAGCGTAATGGCGCCTGGTACGCAGAAGATGTCCCGTTGGCTGATTTAGCAAAAGAGTTTGGGACACCACTCTATATCTATAGCAAAAAGGCCTTAACGCAGGCCTACCAAGCCTATGACCGCGCCTGTATCGATGGCAAAGGTAAGCGTCGCGCCCGCGTTCATTTTGCAATGAAGGCTAATAGTAATTTAGCGGTCATTGATTGCTTCAAAAAATTAGGCGCAGGATTTGACTTGGTTAGCGGCGGTGAACTAGCCCGTGCCTTAGCAATTGGAGCCGATCCTCAAAGTCTGGTATTTGCTGGCGTTGGAAAATCCGCCGAAGAAATCGCCCAAGCATTAAAGGCGGGCGTTAAATGTATCAACGTTGAATCCATTGCAGAGCTTCATAAAATTAACCGCGTTGCCCAAGGACTCAACTGTCGCGCGCCCATCT
>CANCQD010000096.1 GCA_947380285.1 Burkholderiaceae bacterium
GCAAACAATATTGTTTTGGGTACCTATCGCCACATTACCGCTCCAGAATGCCGCCAATACCTATTGCGCCAGGCTTTTGAAGAGGCAATTCATACTCACGCCTACCAATATATTGTGGAATCTTTGGGTCTAGATCAGTCCGAAATCTTCAATGCGTATCACGAGATTGACTCGATTCGCGCTAAAGATGAGTTCTTAATTCCTTATATTGATGTCCTTACCAACCCAAATTTCAAGACTGGCACTTTAGAGGCGGATCAAACTTTGCTCCGTTCGCTGATTGTTTTTGCTTGCGTAATGGAAGGATTATTCTTTTATGTTGGTTTTACGCAAATACTTGCAATGGGTCGCCAAAACAAAATGACGGGTGCTGCTGAGCAGTATCAATACATCTTGCGCGACGAGTCTATGCACTGCAATTTTGGCATCGATTTAATTAATCAAATCAAGCTGGAGAACCCGCAGTTATGGACTTCCGCGTTCAAAGACGAGATCAAATCGATCTTCGAAAAAGCGGTCGAATTAGAGTACCGTTATGCAGAAGATACGATGCCTCGCGGAGTGCTCGGATTGAACGCGCCGATGTTCAAAGGGTACCTAAGATACATCTGTAATCGCAGATGTTTGCAAATAGGACTTGACGCGATGTTCCCAAATGAAGAGAATCCATTCCCATGGATGTCAGAAATGATTGATCTTAAGAAAGAAAGAAACTTTTTTGAGACACGCGTTATTGAGTATCAAACTGGTGGTGCGCTAAGTTGGGAGTAGTAAGGTGGTTTGAAAGCGCACAGCCGGTTAATTGGAGATTAGACGGTTGGATAGTTTAAGAAGTCAGCAAAACAAGACTCAAATCCGAAAACCCTTGTTCAAGGGTGTCTGGACTACTCTCTCTATTTTTTCCAGCATATTTAAGAAGCCGTTGTCCTTTGGGACCACGGCTTTTTTTCCAAGATTCATTAGCGTGCAGCACTTTGCATCAAGCCGCGCGCCGATGAATGGCTCGCTCGTCAGATCCTATCGGTTGCAAAACCAGGCGGAAATGAATGGTCGGGTCTTCTTAATCGGTAGTTTGTACTAATCCTCACGTGAAGGAGCATGACTATGGCAATCGCCAAAAAGAAACCTGCTGCAAAAAAACCAGCTGCTAAGAAAAAAGTAGCTGCTAAGAAACCAGCTGCTAAAAAAGTAGCTAAGAAGAAGCCTGCTGCTAAGAAGCGTCCTGCTGCTAAGAAGCCTGCTGCTAAAAAAGTAGCTAAGAAGCGTCCTGCTGCTAAAAAAGCTGCTGCTAAAAAGCCAGCCGCTAAAAAAGTAGCTAAGAAGCGTCCTGCTGCTAAAAAGCCTGCTGCTAAAAAAGTAGCTAAAAAAGTAGCAAAGAAGCGCGTAGCAAAAAAAAAGTAAGTAAGCCTGCTGCGAAGAAAGCGGGCTCCGCTGTAAAAAAGCCCGCGGCTAAGAAAGCTGCACCAGCGTCTAGTGCGTTGAATCCTGCCGCTGCTTGGCCCTTCCCAACTGGCACACGTCCTTAATCGGACGGGTGTTACTAGAAGGGGTCTCTCATGAGACCCCTTTTTTTATTGCCTATTTTTTCGTAGGAATTCTGGGTGATCCCAGAATCAGTGGCAAAGCTTAGAAACTAAAGCCAAAGGCCGCTTTAAATTGGTCGGCGATCTGATCTTGGCTTAATTCATGGTTTTGAGGACCTTGATGGGTAATTTTGATAGAGCCCATCAGACTTGCTAGGCGACCAGTTGTTTCCCAATCCATGCCGTTTTCCAATCCAAAGAGCAATCCACCACGGAATGCATCTCCACAACCCGTTGGGTCAATGACTTTTGCTGCCGGTACTGGAGGAATGGCAATGCATTTACCTTCTGAATAAATATCTGCACCTTCAGCGCCCTTAGTAACGATCAGGGCTTTAACGCGCTCCGCAACTTTTGCCAGGCTTAAGCCAGTACGCTGGGAAAGCATCTCCCCTTCATAGTCATTAACGGCCAAGTAGCTTGCAATATCAACCAATTCAAGTAATTCAGGGCCATTGAACATCGGTAAGCCTTGGCCTGGATCAAATACAAATGGAATGCCTGCCTCAGCAAGCTGGTGACAGTGCTCCCACATTCCTTGACGACCATCGGGCGCAACGATGCCGAACTTAGCGGCGCCTTTTGCATTGTTGCTGCGCTCAGCCACGACTTCAGAGACTTGGTTTAAGTGAGACTCACCCATTGCCCCAGGATGAAAAGCGGTGATTTGATTGTTGGCTTGATCGGTGGTGATCATGGCTTGTGCAGTGAATGCCTGATCAATCTGGCGAATGTGGCTGGCATCAATCTTGAGTTTTGAAAGCCGATCCATGTAAGGGGCGGCATCACCACCAACGGTTGCCATGATGATGGGATCGCCGCCTAAGAGCTTGAGGTTGTAGGCAATGTTGCCGGCGCAGCCCCCGAATTCTCGGCGCATAGTAGGAACTAAAAACGCCACATTCAGAATATGAATCTGCTCAGGCAAGATTTGATCGGCAAATTTGCCTTCAAAGTTCATGATGGTGTCATAGGCGATAGAACCGCAAATCAAGCTAGCCATAAATTACTTTCTGTAGGTGGTAAGGGGTAAATAGAATGAGATTGAGGATTATTGAGGATAAAGAATGCGTACGCGATAGCCAGCAGCATTTGCTGGTAGCAAAAGCGGTAATTGCGCTTCAATGAGATCTCCAGAGGGTGCACCCGTCGATAAAAAATCGGGATGAGTCTCTTGCCACGCAACTGGTAACCATTCTTTTGGTGTGAGTTGAATCGATTTCAGTTCAGATTCTTCTGCATCCGTGAGAGAAATTTCTAAATTTGGTATCAAAACTGCGATTGCAAGACGATTTTGTATTTCAACTTGCAATACAGATTGATTAGGAGCGTTTTTAAGCCCCTCTCGCGCGTTTTCAGGCGTTAGTGTGGCTGAAGTTATTTTCCACGCAGCAAAATCGCTTACGGGACGATTAATGCAGCCCAATGCGATACACAATTTTTGATCAATGCGTTTTAATAAAGAAAAAGTGCTGACTGCGATAGCGGGAGATGTGCCATCGACACGTGGTGCCAATATTGGCAGCAAAGAATTTCTTGAAAGATGTTCGCCAAAGACCAGTAACAGCAGTAAAAAAAGTCCAAGCAGGATTAATTTAAGGCTTTTTTTTTGAGCGGGCGCAGAAATGGATTGTGGTTTGCGATCCGCTAGCGTGCCATGTAAGCATACCCAGCCTTCACTTTCCTTCCAGACGGAGAGCGTAAGCCATTGGCTATAGGTCGCAATCACTTCTTCTGCCTGGCGTGCAAGGACGCCAGATAAAACAATTTGACCGCCAGGACGCATTTTATTGACGAGTGCTGGTGCAAGCACTTGCAGTGGATTGGCCAAAATATTGGCCATCACGATGTCGTATTTAGTTTTGGCGGCTAATTCTGGAGCATCTTCGTTCGGCAATACAAATCGAATCACCGTATTGTTGATTTCAGCGTTACTGCGAGCGGCAACCATGGCTTGTGGATCGATATCGGTTCCCACGACAGGCTTGGCACCCAGTTTTGCAGCGGCAATGGCTAATATTCCAGAACCACATCCGTAATCGAGCAAGCTTTGGTTTTGTAAATTGCGATGTTGTTCTAACCACAGCAGGCATAAGTGGGTTGTAGGATGACTTCCTGTCCCAAAAGCCAACCCTGGATCTACCGCTAGACAAATGGCATTGGGATCAGTGGGAGCTTCATGCCAAGAAGGAACAACCCAAATCCGCTCACCAATTTGGATAGGAGCAAATTGGCTTTGGGTGAGTCGTACCCAATCTTGTTCTTCAACAATTTTTTCTTCGGGGGCGGAAAGATGAAAGCCCGCTTCCTTTAGAGAGACGAGCAATTGAGAAACAAAATCAGCGCTTCCTGAATCGTCTATCTCTGGGTTAAAGAGTGCTGTGACTGAAGATCGTTCCCAAGCCTGTACTTCTGGGGAAAGACCAGGCTCTCCGTAGAGAGGGTTCTCGTCATAGCCACCGGCAGCATCATCCTCAACCGTGACTGACAAGGCGCCCAAGTCGATGAGCGCATCACCTAGCGGTTCGGCAGTTTCGGCAACGACCGTAAAGACGAGCTCACGATATGACATGAAGAACCCGTATCAATTAAGATTTTCCGCGACTGGCGGCTTGCTCTTCTAGGCGATGCTCCAGGTAGTGAATGCTGGTGCCACCTTCCATGAAATTGGGATCTAGCATCAACTCGCGGTGTAAAGGAACGTTGGTTGTAATGCCATCAATGACCATTTCGGAGAGCGCAATTTGCATACGGCGAATCGCTTGTTCGCGAGTATTGCCATAAGAAATTAACTTACCAATCATCGAATCGTAGTTCGACGGAACCACGTAACCACTGTAGGCATGTGAGTCCACACGAATTCCAGGACCACCGGGCATATGGAAGGAACCGATTTTCCCTGGGCTTGGAGTGAACTTAAAGGGGTCTTCTGCATTGAGACGGCACTCAATGGCATGACCGCGGAAGACGATGTCTTTTTGGCGATAGCCTAATTTGAGACCAGCAGCAATGCGAATTTGTTCTTGAACAATATCCACACCGGTAATCATTTCGGTAACGGGGTGCTCAACTTGAACACGGGTGTTCATTTCAATAAAGAAAAATTCATTGTTTTCATAGAGGAACTCAAACGTTCCGGCACCACGGTAACCAATCTTGCGGCAAGCTTCTGCACAGCGTTCACCAATCTTCGCGATTAAGCGACGATCAATACCTGGTGCTGGCGCTTCCTCAATGACTTTTTGGTGGCGACGTTGCATTGAGCAATCGCGTTCGCCCAGCCAAATGGCATTGCCATGGGTATCAGCCAAAATCTGAATTTCTACATGGCGTGGCTTTTCTAAAAACTTCTCCATATAGACTTCTGGATTACCGAACGCACGACCAGCTTCCTCTTTCGTCATGTTGACGGCATTGAGGAGGGCGGCTTCAGTATGTACAACACGCATACCGCGGCCACCACCACCACCTGCAGCTTTAATAATGACCGGATAACCCACCTTTTTTGCGGTAGCAATAATTTCTTTTGGGTTGTCTGGCAATGCGCCCTCTGATCCAGGCACACAAGGCACACCCGCTTTAATCATGGCGCGTTTTGCAGAAACCTTATCGCCCATTAAGCGAATTGATGCTGAAGTGGGACCAATAAAGGCAAATCCTGATTTTTCAACGCGTTCAGCAAAGTCCGCATTTTCAGAGAGAAAGCCGTAACCAGGATGAATGGCTTCTGCATCCGTTACTTCAGCCGCAGAAATGATCGCAGGCATGTTGAGGTAACTGAGTGGTGATGGCGCTGGTCCAATACATACCGCTTCATCGGCTAGCTTGACGTACTTAGCTTCTTTGTCGGCAGTCGAGTAGACCACGACAGTTTTTATTCCCAACTCGCGGCACGCTCGTTGGATGCGGAGGGCAATTTCCCCCCGATTGGCAATCAGAATCTTATCGAACATGTCGGCTCTGAGTTAGGTAATAGTGGATTAAAAGAATGCGCTAAATAATTAAGCGATGATAAAAAGTGGCTGGTCAAATTCAACGCCTTGACCGTTTTCACAAAGAATCTGCTTAATTACGCCATCTTTTTCGGATTCAATTTCATTGAGCAATTTCATCGCCTCAATGATGCAAAGTGTTTGACCCACCTTCACGCTGTCACCAACATTGACAAAGTTCGGTGATTCAGGATTTGGAGCGCGGTAGAAAGTTCCCACCATCGGTGAGCGTGCAACAAAACCGGTTTCTACTGGCTCTTCTGGGACGACCGGCGCGGCTACAGCAGCTTGTGCAGATTGCATCACTTGGGCTGGTGCAGGATTTGCATAAACCATTTGCCCGGCAGGAGCTGGCGCACCAGCGTTGACGATGCGCACACGGTCTTCACCCTCATTGACTTCTAATTCAGAAATGCCCGATTCAGAGACTAGGTCGATCAAGGTTTTTAGTTTTCTCAGATCCATATGAGTACTTCCTCTCTTGTGATTCTTTAAATTAAGCTTATTTTTGTAAACGAGTAATGGCTGCTTGCAGGGCTAATTCATAGCCGATCGCACCTAAACCGCAAATCACACCAGTGGCAATATCCGATAAGTAGGAGTGCTTGCGGAATTCTTCACGCTGGTGAATGTTTGATAAGTGGATTTCTGTAAATGGAATGGCAACACCAGCTAAGGCATCACGCAAAGCTACGCTGGTATGGGTAAATGCACCCGGATTGATGATGATGAAATCAACACCATCTTGTTTTGCCTTTTGAATGCGATCAATTAATTCGCCTTCATGGTTGCTTTGGTAGGTATTGAGCTCAACGTAGTGGGCTTTTGCAATCTCACCCAGCTTTATATGGATATCTTCTAGGGTTGTTTTTCCATAAACCTCTGGTTCACGGGTGCCTAGCAGATTAAGGTTTGGGCCCTGAATAACGAGAATTGAAGCTTTTTTAGACATATTTCCCTGTTTTTAGATGCAGTTCAGTATCAATTGCTTGCTTTGGCTTTTGACTACAAATGCGTCTTGGATGAATTTGATGCTTCATTCATTACAAGGGAAAGTATACCCGCTCAATCTCTAAAAACGACTAAAAAATAACGATTTTTAGCTGCAAATATTGAAAATTAGGGCTTTAGAAAGGGGATTTTTGAGTGCCTTAGGACTATGTATATTTTTTAAAAACCTTTAAATTTTCTTAAATTGCTTCTTTAATGGCTTTTCTGAGCTCATCTTCGCTTATTTTCCCTAATTTACTAAATACTGCCTTACCCTTGGAGTTGATGATGATTGTATAAGGGAGGGCGCCCTGCGTATTGCCGAGCTGTTTAGAAAGATTGCTGCCTTCAAGACCGCCAATCACGATGGGATAAGAAACGGGGGTCTTTTTCAGAAATTCACGAATATTAGAGGGTGAATCAATACCGATACCAACAAATAAGACATTTTGTTGCAAATAGTCTTTCTGAAGGAGGTCTAAAGTGGGCATTTCCTCTACGCAGGGAGGGCACCAGGAGGCCCAAAAGTTCACCACCAGGACTTTTCCCTGCCAATCTGCAGAATTGATGGCTTTCCCATCGGGGGATTGCCAAGCATTGGCAAAAAAAGCTTTCACGGCAGGATCACTTGCAAGCCCTGTTTTAGAAATCCACTGTGAACTGAAGACTCCAGCCAAAAGTGCCAAAAGGCTAATTACGCCAATACTTAACCACTGTCTTCGATTCACTGCCACTCCTTCGCTAAAATTCGCAGATGCATATACATATCTTGGGCATTTGCGGCACCTTCATGGGCGGCATTGCCGCAATCGCTCGACAGGCTGGACATCGCGTTACAGGCTGCGATGCCAACGTGTATCCACCGATGAGTACGCAACTCCAAGCGCAGGGCATTGAACTCATTGAAGGATTTTCTCAAGATCAATTATCCCAGTTTGACACGATGCCGGATTTATTTGTGATTGGTAACGTGGTTTCTCGTGGCAATCCATTAATGGAGGCCATTCTCAATCAAGGCCTTCCTTATATTTCTGGACCGCAATGGCTCGGTGAACAAGTTTTATATAGCAAGCATGTATTAGCAGTGGCAGGCACCCATGGCAAAACAACCACTTCTGCAATGCTTACTTGGATTTTGGAATTCAATGGGTATAAGCCTGGTTATTTAATTGGCGGAGTGCCACTCAATTTCACAGTCTCTGCACATTTGGGTGATGGTAAATATTTTGTGATTGAAGCAGATGAATACGACACTGCTTTTTTTGATAAGCGCAGTAAGTTTGTGCACTACAGACCCCGTACCGCACTTCTCAATAATTTAGAGTTTGATCATGCCGATATCTTTGCTGATTTAGCGGCAATCGAAACGCAATTTCACCATTTAGTACGTACCGTTCCCGGTGATGGCCTATTGGTAGTGAATGGTGAGGAGCCAGCGCTTGAGCGGGTTGTGACACGTGGTGCATGGGCTCCCGTAGAGCGCTTTGGGCAGGAGTTGAGTAACGAGTGGTCACTCATTTCACAAGAGGCAGATGGTTTCATTGTTCGAAAATCTGGCAAAGAGCTAGCCACAGTGAAGTGGGCGCCAGACTCTGGTGTCATGGGTAGACATAATCAGTTGAATGCACTTGCTGCGATCGCTGCGGCGAATCACATTGGTATCTCCCCCGAAAATTCAGCGCGTGCTTTGGCAGCGTTTAAGAATGTCAAACGCCGTTTAGAAACCATCGGTGTAGCAAATGAGGTAACGGTCTACGACGACTTTGCCCACCACCCGACTGCCATCACCACTACTGTGGATGGATTACGGCGTCGTGTTGGTAAATCACGCATCTTGGCGGTATTAGAGCCACGCTCCAACACAATGAAGTTGGGCGTGATGAAGGCGCAGCTTCCTGCTAGCTTAGAAGCAGCTGACAAAATTTTTGCCTATGGAGCCAATTCCGGTAAAGAATCTCTAGGTTGGGATTTAGATGAGGTTCTAGCGCCCCTGAATAGTGGCAGCCCTGGGCGAGCAAAAGCTTTTGACGAATTGAATGCGTTAGTTGAAGCTGTGGCTCTGGAGGCCAGGCCAGGAGATCATATTCTGGTGATGAGTAATGGCGGCTTTGGTGGTGTGCATCAAAAAATACTGAAAGCCCTTGCGGGATAAATAGTTAAAACAAGAAAGAAAAAAAATGGGCGATAGATTAAAAGACAAAGTAGCGATCATTACTGGTGCAGCCAAGGGCATTGGTTTTGCGACAGCAAAGCGCTTCGCAGAAGAGGGTGCGAA
>CANCQD010000097.1 GCA_947380285.1 Burkholderiaceae bacterium
CAGGCCGTGACACAACCGTTGCATTCAATGCATCGCTCTGTGTCGCAAATAAATTTCATTCTTGCCATTGTGTTCTCCTGACTTTATTTTTTGACTTAGGCAAATTTTTCGATTTGACACATAGTGGTTTTAGTCTCTTGCATCATCGTCACTTGGTCGTAACCATACGTTGTTGCAGTGTTGACCGCTTCACCCTGAACTACAGGGGCAGCACCCTCTGGATAGTATTTGCGAATGTCCTCGCCCTGCCACCAACCCGCAAAGTGGAATGGAACGAAAGCAGTTCCTTGATCAACACGCTCTGTAACCATTGCGCGCACTTTGATCTTGGCACCCGTTGGCGACTTCACCCAAACATAATCCCAGTTCTTAATACCGCGATCCGCTGCAGCCTTTGGATTGATCTCCACAAAGTTTTCTTGTTGGAGTTCTGCCAACCATGGATTGGAACGAGTTTCATCTCCACCGCCCTCGTACTCAACCAAACGACCAGAGGTCAGAATGATTGGGAACTTCTCATATAACTTCAGATTCAAGTTCTGATCTTGAACAGACTTATAGAGGGTTGGCAGGCGCCAGAAGTTTTTCTTATCAGCAGAAGTTGGGTACTTGCGCATCATTGGCGCGTTTGTACTGTAGAGCGCTTCACGGTGAGTTGGAATCGCATCAGGGAAGTTCCAAACTACTGCGCGTGCTTTTGCATTACCAAATGGATGGCAACCGTTTTTCATAACTACGCGCTGAATACCACCAGATAAGTCAGTCTTCCAGTTCTTACCTTCTGCAAGTTTTTTCTCGTCATCAGTTAACTGATCCCACCAACCTAGTTTCTTCACAAACACGTGATCAAATTCTGGGTAGCCAGTGGTGATCGCCGAGCCTTTAGAGTAGGAGCCGTCTTCTGCCAACAGATTCTTACCTTCGCGCTCAACACCGAAGTTGGCGCGGAAGTTACCACCGCCCTCCATGACGCTTTTGCTGGTGTCATACAGATTTGGCGAACCAGGATGCTTGATTGCTGCTGTGCCGTAGCAAGGCCAAGGCAAGCCATAGTAGTCACCTGTTGTGTTGTATCCAGTTACCGGATCAATACCACCACGTGACTTTAAGGTCTTCGGATCAAATGTGGCAACCATTCTCATATGCGCCTTGAGACGCTCAGGTGTTTGACCTGTGTATCCAATAGTCCAAACGGAACGATTAATCTCGCGCAAGATGTCTTCGATCTGTGGCTCTTTCCATTGCTTGCCTGCAAATTTAGTGCTCAGCATCTTGTAGTTTTTCGACAACTCTTCACCAAAACCTAAGCGATCAGCAAAAGCTTGCATGATTACGTGGTCGGGAACAGACTCAAATAATGGGTCGATTACCTTCTCGCGCCACTGCAATGAGCGGTTCGATGCTGTAGCTGTACCGCAAGTTTCAAACTGCGTTGCAGCAGGCAACAAATAAACATTGCGATTCTTATTTACTGCTTGTCCTTCTGCAGCGGGCATCGCAGCCATTGCAGCAGTAGCACTTGGATATGGATCCACTACCACTAAGAGATCTAATTTATCCATCGCACGCTTCATGTCGAGGCCGCGAGTTTGCGAGTTAGGTGCATGACCCCAGAAGAACAGACCCTTCACGTTAGTCTGCTGATCGATCATGTCATTCTTCTCGAGAACAGCATCCACCCAACGAGACACAGTAGTGCCGGATTTCTCCATCATGTCAGGCGCATAACGACCCTTAATCCAGTCGTAGTCAACACCCCAAACAGCCGCGAAGTGTTTCCATGAGCCAGCTGCTAAGCCATAGTAGCCAGGCAATGAGTCTGGATTAGGGCCTACGTCAGTTGCGCCTTGAACGTTATCGTGACCGCGGAAAATGTTTGTACCGCCGCCAGATTTACCTACGTTACCTAAGGCTAATTGCAAAATACAAGAGGCGCGCACAATCGCATTACCGATAGTGTGCTGGGTTTGCCCCATACACCACACAACCGTACTAGGACGATTCATTGCCATCGTTTTTGCAGCCTGGTAAACCTGTGCTTCAGGAACACCGCAAGCCTCTTCAACGGCTGCAGGAGTCCACTTCTCCATTACCTCTTTGCGGATCTCATCCATGCCGTAAACACGGTCGTTGATGTACTTCTTATCTTCCCAGCCGTTTTTAAAGATGTGATACAGCATTCCAAACAAGAATGGAATATCAGTGCCAGAACGAATACGGATGTACTGATCTGACTTAGCAGCAGTTCGGGTGTAACGTGGATCAACCACAATCACTTTGCAACCATTTTCCTTTGCGTGCAAGAGCATCAACATAGAAACTGGATGAGCCTCGGCAGCATTTGAACCAATATACAAAGCAGCCTTGGAATTCATCATGTCGTTATAGCTATTGGTCATCGCACCATAGCCCCAGGTGTTTGCAACACCGGCAACAGTTGTGGAGTGACAAATACGAGCCTGATGGTCTGTATTGTTAGTACCAAAGAAAGAAACCCACTTACGGAGTAAGTAGGCCTGTTCATTATTGTGCTTCGAGGAGCCGATAAAGAACATCGCATCCGGAGAGTATTTCTCACGAATGCTCTTCATCTGGGCAGTAATTTCAGTTAAGGCTTGGTCCCAAGAAATACGCTGGTACTTTCCATCTACCAACTTCATTGGGTAACGTAAGCGGTAATCGCCATGGCCATGCTCACGCAAGGCAGCGCCTTTAGCACAGTGAGCACCCATGTTAATCGGGGAATCAAACACAGCGTCTTGACGAACCCAAACACCATTCTCAACCGTGGCATCCACCGCACAACCTACGGAGCAGTGAGTACAAATCGATCTCTTGACTTCAATCTTGCCCTTACCATCAAGCATGGCCTTACTTTGCTCAGCAGAGGCCTTTTGCACGAAGCTTAATTGACTAGCTGCGATACCAGCTCCTACTCCTACGCCTGAACGTTTAAGGAATGAGCGGCGATCCATCGTTGGCACGGCTGCTTTTAAGCCACGTGACAAGCTGCCAATCAGGCGTGATGTTGAACGACTGCTTTGTGGGGTATTGGATTTACGAGTCAGACTCATATGTTGTCCCTGAGAAAGTTTTTTTTATTTATTAAGTAACAGTTAAAACAAAAGCAAATTAAAGATCGTTAAATCAAAGTGGTTTCGTAATACTTGCGCATGTGAGCAGTCATAGTTTGACCAACATCTTTCACGGCTTTTGTACCGCTAATTTCTTGAATAACCGCTTTGCCAACTGGAGTTTGGCTAGCAACAGCAACGGCACCAACGGCGGCGCCTGCACCAATAAAGAACTTACGGCGCGATGGTTTATTTTCTTCGCTTAATGCAATGGTAGTTTTGGTGCGCATGGCATGTTCCTATGTAGTTTTTCTTGATTTGGCTCAAGTGTAATTGGTAATTGCATTTTTGACATATCGCTGTAACAAAACCCATATAAGACTTACCCTATGCTGCATTGCAACATTAAATCATGTCAAAACTTTGGCCTTCAATCGCAAGGAATTCTCTTGTAAGAGCCGCTACTGGGCGGTAGAGATGCATCTCTGGAATATCTTCAATGGCATTACACAATTCGTCGTACCAAGGGCGAATGTGCTCATTGAAAAAAACCCTTTGATTTGTAAGGTTTGAGATCACTACATCATCCCCTGCAATCAGATAACGCATCACTTCGCAAAGCGCAGAAATATGGTCCTCGGTTTCTGTTATCTCTTCGGCAGCCTCAAGTCCAAATTCAGCCAATGCATTCCGAATATTGATCAAAGGCTTCTCATTTAAATGGCCTGCCATGTAAAAGGAGCCATTAAGTACGACGTTGGGCTTGCCAACGCTAATGAAATTCAAATCAAACTCATCAAGCCAAGCCTTGGCAGGATTATTTTTGGCGACCTCAACCACGTCCATCCAGGCTTTAGCCAATGGCGCCTCATCAGATGCATCGTGCTGATCTGCTGATGCTGCAATTTGATCTAAAAGCTCTTGATCAGGCGGCATCTGAAAAAAACGAGCAATCAAACCATATAAATCTGCCCTTGCTAGATCCTCTGGCAAGCCAACATCACCTATTTCAGTAGCTAAATTATCCTTCGCCGCTTCGTTAGCAGCGTCTTTTGCTAGTTCACTCATGTTTCTTTTTTCACCATATCTACAACTCGACAATCACTACACATCTTCAATCGATCCATTGCAGCACCAGCAAATGCACCGTGAGCGCCTAGCTTGGTGAGCATGAGATCAACCATCTTCAGTGTTCCAAAAGGCTTGCCACAGCTAATGCAATGGAAGGCTTGTGTTTCATTTAAGTTAGTCCGTTGCTTGCGCTGCTCAACTGTTTGCAAACGAGGGGCAAGCGTCAGAGCCTTCTCAGGGCAGGTTTGCACGCAAATACCGCACTGAACGCACTGCTTTTCAATAAAAGAAAGGATGGGCTCATCAGGGTTATCTAACAGCGCGCCCTCAGGGCAACCGCTGACACAAGACATACACAAAGTACAAGCGTCTTTGTTGATTGTCAGGCCGCCTAATAAGGAAGACTTTGGAAGCACAACTCCCGCTTCAGGCAATGGTGACTTGGCTTGTTTTTGTAAATGCTCAAGGACAGCCTCTAGCGTTTCGCGTTTTTGATTCGACAAACCAATGCTTGCAGGCGTACAAATAGGGCCGAGTGATCCACGCTGACGCAATGCCCCCATTGCTTTAGACACAGTTGCTATATCTTCAACTGAATTTGCTAAGATCAAGTGAACTCGCTCATCAAAGCCATATGCCTTAAGAATACTATTTGCTAAATCCACCTGTACTTCAAGCGCAGCACGATACGCAGGGTCTTCATCACCACTTAATAACAATGTCACCTCAGCAAAACCATATGTGAGTGCGCCAAGCCATAAATCCAAACCTGTTGAGGCGATATGTTCAATGCCATAGGGAATGACAAATGAAGGAAGACCTTCAAACTGTTTTGGCATGATGTGTGAAGATCGGCCTAAGCCATCAATCATTTGCGTGCCCACTGTTAAAGTATGTAACAGCAAACTTGGGGCCACTGCCTGATTCATCTTTTTCGCTTCGGCAGTAAAGACGCTTGCTACCGTTTTCAGTTCTTTGCCTTGATGAGCAACGCTTGGGTAGTTGTAACGCATCGCACCGGAAGGGCAGGCTGTGGCACATGCGCCGCAACCCATACAGAGGTTTGGATTGACCTCTATAGAACCTTGGCCATTTTTAAAGATTGAACCAATCGCACCAGTTGAACAAACATCAATACAAGCATTGCAACCTACTTTGCCATTACGACCATGGGCACAAATTTTTTCGTTATAGACAAAATATTTAGGCTTCTCAAACTCCCCCACCATCTCTGACAATTGATTGACTGCCAGCGCTTGCTCCAGAGGATCCGTACCAGGAGCAAAATAGCCTTGCGGGGTTTGGCTCATACGCATTTTGGGGTCTACCCTTAAATCCAAAATGAGATCAAATTCAGAATTGCGATCACGCTCTTTTCGATCAAAAGAAATGGCGCCAATACTGGCGCATGCAGTAACGCAATCGCGATGGGATTTACATTTGCTTAAATCAATCTGAAAGGAGAGATCAATAGCGCCTTCGGGGCATACTTCAACGCAGGCTCCACAGCGCGTGCACATCTCAGGGTCAATTGGATTTTGTAGATCCCAGTTAACTGAAAAGTTACCGAGATAACCATCTAGCTTAGTGACTACACCAGTAAAGATTGGATAACTGCGGGCAAGCGGCAAGTCACCCGGCTCGGTACAGAGAACAGACACATCCAAAGACTGACTTAATTTTTCTGCCCAAGGGATGGCTTGGGAGCCAGCGCCGACGATGAGTAATCTTCCCTGGCTTTCATAATTCACTACTGGGACAGGCTCAGCTTCTGGCATATCCGCCAAAGCTAGTAATGCGGCAATTTTGGGACCAGAGGTTTTGGCTTCTTGCGTCCAGCCGGCAACCTCTCGAATATTCACAAAACGCAGTGGCGCAACCAAAGGCTTTTCAGATTGATCAGCCAACTCTCTAAATAGCGCACCCTCTTGCGTGCAAGCCACTACCAATGAATCAGAACCGTCTAGTGCTTTTAAAAAAGATCCGACTTCCTGTCTACATAACGATTGATGAATCGGCACACCCATTTCTTTTGCATCTAAGGGCATAGTGCCATTGCAGTTACAGACTAATTTTTGACTCATGCGCTATCTTCTTAGGTTTTTTTCTGTTCTGACTCTATTGGGGCTTCATTCGGCACTGTATCCAAGGGAACAGAAGGTATTTGCTGTGTGGATGTTAAATCACTTTGCTGTTGCGCATCCAATATCAAATTTGCCTCTTGGCCCTCAATTGCCTTAGGCTCTTGAGTCTCAGGCTCGGCTGACTTACTGAAAAGCTTCAACATATCGCTCTGGACCATTCGCTCGAGCATTCCAGGAGGCAGTGGATCTGGCTTGCTGTAATCATCAATATAGATATCCAATCCATCCATGATGTTGAAATGGGGATCGGTAAACATTTTCTTTAGGGCGGCTTGCTGAACGGCTGGATCAACATCTGGTTTCATAAAAGCAGAAAAATCAGGATCAAAGCGATCAATCTTGGCTACATCCTCTAAGTTAGCAGGAGGAGGTGCAGGCTCTTGGACACTCTCAACCGGTGGGGCCTGAGTAATCTCTTTGGGTGTCTCTACTTTTTTCTCGAGCGAAGCATCTTCTTTACCTGCTTTGCGCTTAGACCAACGGCCCAGAAATCCATCGGCCATTATTCCTCCGCAGGGCGTTGAGCACCCTTGAATGAAGCAGGCTTGTGGCGTTTTTTAGGCTCCGGACGATAGTTGTCATTGACGTACTCTTGCAACCAAGCAGCATGCTCGTCAATCATGGGAACGGTATCGACTGACTCACCACCATCAAGCAAGCGCGCAGCCTCGTTATAGCTGACGCAAATACGATGTGGAACAGCAAAAGTTGTCTCGGATTTAGCCAAGGAAATAGATTGCTCATCAATATATCGCTCAACGTCTTCTTCCAGACGCCACATTACAAACCAGCTTGGGGATTTAGCAGAAACATTGAGATAGTAGCCCTCAGCCTCATCCAAAAAAAGGTCAAGCTCATAACCTGTAAATAACCAGGATTCGCCATCCGCATCTCGCCCCAGAAACTGACCCCAGATGGAATTACTTTGGTTGTTATTGAATTGCCCAAAATCAGGCAGCACTTCCTGAGGTGCCCAGCGGTACGAAACCCATGGGTTATCAATATTTTGTTTACGCATGAGTACCGCAAAGCGCATAAATGTTCAGAGCCTTAGGTGTTTTGAACCACGATGTTCGGAAATTTACTGCTCATGTCTTTTGATAGAGTAGCAACACGGATAGCGACCTGTCTAGCAATACCTTTATAGATAGCGCTGATTGCACCATCGGGATCAGCCACTACAGTAGGACGACCCGCATCGGCCTGTTCACGAATCGATAGATTCAGAGGTAAAGAACCCAAGAAATCTACTGAATACTCTTTGCACATTTTTTCACCGCCACCAGTACCGAATACATGCTCTTCATGTCCGCATTTTGTACAAACGTAGGTGCTCATATTTTCAATAATGCCAATAATGGGTACGCCCACCTTCTCAAACATCTTTAGCCCTTTGCGAGCATCTAATAAGGCTATATCCTGTGGCGTAGTAACAATGACAGATCCGGTAACAGGAACCTTTTGCGCCAAAGTCAATTGAATATCGCCCGTACCAGGCGGCATATCTACTATTAAGTAATCCAAATCTCGCCAACGCGTTTGACGAAGCAATTGTTCTAGAGCAGAAGTCACCATGGGGCCACGCCACACCATCGGCGCATCATCATCGATCAAGAATCCAATCGAGCTTGCCTGCAAACCATAAGCTTCCATTGGCTCAATCGTATTTTCTTCAATAGAGTCCGGTCTACCAGTAATACCCAACATCATTGGCTGACTGGGTCCATAAATATCCGCATCCAAAATGCCGACCTGCGCACCCTCGGCAGAAAGTGCTAAAGCTAAATTCACAGCTGTTGTGGACTTCCCTACTCCACCCTTGCCACTCGCCACTGCAATAATGTTTTTTACGCCAGGCAGTAGTTTGACGCCACGCTGCACTGCATGCGCAACAATTTGACTGGAAATATTAACGCTGACATTTTTGACGCCTGGTAACTCACGCAAAGCATTGATCACCGATTTACGAATCGCATCAAACTGGCTTTTAGCGGGATAGCCCAAGACAATATCTAAAGAAATATCACCATCTTCTACGCGGAGATTTTTAATATTTTTCGCAGTGAAAAAATCAATCTTTGTATTGGGATCGACTAAGTTTTTGAGTGCTGCCTGTACTGACTCTGGTGTAACTGACACTACCTTCTCCTAATATGAATAAACCTAGAAAGTACTTCTAGGTTTTTGGTACTTTTCTTAATTAGCGCTAGCTTACTCGTAGCTGCAAATATTTGCTGAAAGTGAGTCCAACCACTTTCCTTGAAGTATCTTAAAAAAGCATCAGGCTCTGCTGGATTTCATTGGGGTTATAAACGTCCCAGGCAATGACTATTTAGCAACTGGAAATCCAGCATCTGTTATGAGCTCGCTAGCC
>CANCQD010000098.1 GCA_947380285.1 Burkholderiaceae bacterium
AGATTGCGCTTGATGATGCGACGCTCATCCTCTGTCAGGCCATTCGGATCTTTCCAAAGCGCGATATCGCGGTTCATATTGATCTCTTGTGGCATCCAGTGATTTGCGCAACCAGCTAAATACTTCTCCCAAGCCCATTTATATTTAAATGGAACCAACTGATTTACGTCAGTCTTGGCATTAATGACGCGCTTGTCAGCCGCATTAACACGCAAGGCAGCGCCACCAACTGCAGCAGCAGCTTGTGCTGGGGCAGCAGAAACAACTTGAGGAGCTACTTGAGCAACCTGATCTACCTGTGGGCGTTGTGGCTCCACTGCAACCGGCTGCGGTGCAAGACTAGCTTTCGCTAGTGCTGGAGCGACTTCTTCTTCCCAATTCAACATAACTTTCTCCTAATTCTTCTATTCTGACCAATAAGCAAATCGCTTATTGACATGCTTCACATTCTTCGAAACCAGCATCGCCTGGGCGCATTGTGCAAACTGGGCCATCAGCCTCAACTCTGCCAGCAGCGATTGCAGCAGCTGCGTCGGTACCATTTACGCCACCACCGCTAGAAACAGAGTTCAACTGACCGCTAGCAACTGTTGATTTCTCAACGTGAGTTGCAGCCATCGTGCGGAGGTAATAAGTAGTCTTCAAGCCACGCAACCAAGCCAACTTGTATGTATCGTCCAATTTCTTACCGGAAGCTCCACCCATGTAGATGTTCAGTGACTGCGCTTGGTCGATCCACTTTTGACGGCGGGAAGCCGCTTCAACCAACCAACTTGGCTCAACTTCGAAGGCGGTTGCGTACAAATCACGTAAATCCTGAGGAATGCGATCGATCTTAGACAAAGTACCGTCAAAGTATTTAAGATCAGCAATCATTACCTCATCCCAAAGGCCGCGATCCTTCAAGTCACGCACTAAGTACTCATTCACCACGGTGAATTCACCAGAAAGGTTAGATTTCACGAACAAGTTCTGGAAAGTTGGCTCAATACAAGCAGACACACCAATGATGTTCGAAATGGTTGCTGTTGGGGCAATAGCCACACAGTTAGAGTTACGCATACCGTGCTGCTTAATGCTTGCACGCAAACCACTCCAGTCCATAGTGGAGGAGTTATCCACCTCTACATAACCACCGCGCTCAGCTGCCAACATGGCTACTGAATCCTGTGGGAGGATGCCGCGATCCCATAAAGAACCTTTGTAGGTGCTGTAAACGCCACGCTCTTCAGCCAATTCATTAGATGCTTGGTATGCGTAGTAGCAAACTGCTTCCATTGAAGAGTCAGCAAACTTCACAGCCTCATCGCTAGCGTAAGGAATGCGTTGCATATGTAAACAATCCTGGAAGCCCATGATGCCCATACCCACTGGACGATGCTTTAAGTTGGAATTGCGTGCCTTAGCTACTGCGTAGTAGTTGATATCAATTACGTTATCAAGCATACGCATTGCGGTACGAACGGTTCTTTGGAGCTTCTCGTGGTCCAAAATCATTTTGCCATTGGCATCGGTAGTCATGTGAGCGGTTAAGTTCACAGAACCCAAGTTACAAACTGCAATCTCGCTCTCATTGGTATTGAGGGTGATCTCTGTACAGAGATTAGATGAGTGAACTACGCCAATGTGCTGTTGCGGGCTACGGATGTTGCAAGGATCTTTGAAAGTAATCCATGGGTGACCGGTTTCAAACAGCATACCGAGCATCTTGCGCCACAATTGCTGCGCTGGAATACGACGGAATGGCTTCAATTCACCACGATCAGCCTTCTGCTCATAAGCAACATAAGCTTCCTCAAACGCTCTGCCATATTTGTCATGTAAATCTGGAGTATTGGATGGTGAAAATAAAGTCCAATCGCCACCTTCCATCACACGCTTCATGAACAAGTCAGGAATCCAGTTAGAAGTATTCATATCATGGGTGCGACGACGGTCGTCACCAGTGTTCTTGCGCAATTCTAAGAACTCTTCGATATCTAAGTGCCATGTTTCCAGGTAGGCGCAGACTGCGCCTTTACGCTTACCGCCTTGATTCACGGCAACCGCAGTGTCATTTACCACCTTCAAGAATGGCACCACACCTTGTGATTTACCGTTAGTACCTTTGATATGACTTCCCAATGCACGCACATTGGTCCAGTCATTACCCAAGCCACCAGCAAACTTAGATAACAAAGCGTTTTCTTTCAATGCTTCGTAGATGCCATCCAAATCATCATCCACTGTCGTCAAATAGCAGCTAGAGAGCTGTGGACGGGTAGTTGCTGAATTAAACAAAGTTGGTGTACTGGACATGAAATCGAATGTAGAAAGGATTTCATAGAACTCAATTGCACGACGCTCACGGTCCAATTCATTCAAGGACAATCCCATTGCTACGCGCATGAAGAAAGCCTGCGGCATTTCAATGCGGCGGTCTTCAATATGCAAGAAATAGCGGTCATACAAAGTCTGCAAACCAAGGTAGTTAAACTGCAAGTCACGGCTAGCATTCAAAGCTGCAGCTAAGCGCGGCAAGTCAAACTCACGCATACGTGGGTCTAACAACTCAGCAGAAATACCTTCGTTAATGTACTTAGCGAAATAAGTGCTGTACTCAGCTTGCATGTCACCTTGCAATACTTCTTTACCCAAGATTTCCTTGCGAATCACGTGCATCAGTATGCGCGCTGTCACTTGGCTGTATGCAGGATCTTTTTCAATCAAAGTACGAGAGGCCAAGATGGCAGAATCATAGACTTGCGCCATTGGCACGCCATCATATAAATTCTTGATGGTTTCAGTAATGATTGGAGTGGCATCGATGTTATTGCCCAAACCTTCGCAAGCTGCCTCAATTACTGTTCGCAAAGCGGCCATATCAAGCCACTTTTCAATTCCGTTATCCGTTACTTTGATACCAGACTCTCCGGCCTGATTAGCTGTTTGAGCCTCTTGTGAAAGTTCTTGCTGAGCTGCACGCTCTTGATTACGCTTTTCACGATAGAGAACGTAAGCACGAGCAACGTTGTGCTCACCACTACGCATCAAAGCCAATTCAACTTGATCTTGGATATCTTCAATGTGGAAAGTTCCGCCGTTTGGTCGGCTACGCAATAGCGCGCGCACAACAGCGTTAGTCAACTGCTCTACTTGCTCGCGAACCCGCGCAGAAGCCGCACCCTGGCCACCATTAACCGCCAAGAATGCCTTGGTTACAGCAATCGCAATTTTGGATGGCTCAAACGCTACAACCGAACCATTACGGCGAATAATTTTGTAATCAGACAACTGGGTTGCTTGGTTGCCACCAACACCACCAGCCACAAAGCTGGCAGAAGGAGCTTGATTTACCGCCCCTGCAGGACTCATTCCTGGGTTATTTACTCCAGCCGGTTGACCTGGTGTCTGTGGATTGGCGTATGTCATGTTGCTCCTACGTGTATATATAGTTATTTGGACAAAATATCGTTTAAAAACGATAAGGTATTGCTGGTATAGCCACTATATCTAGTGTCTTGAAGTGTATTAGGCACTAAGTATAGGGAAATATTTGTTAATTGGTAAGCCATTTATGACAAATATTTATTAGGACTTTTACTAAGTTTTCTACTTATTTTCGGGTCATTTTGGTGCGAAATTTTTGGCCCTTTTTATACAAAGGCTAAAAAAGTAAGCGTACGCTCACATACAAAAGAAAGACTATCTCTGACTCAAGCCGAAAGGTAGTTTTTCACCTGAAATTGCTGTCTCTTTCTGGAACTTTTTCCAGTCAAAGAAAATTCCAGGATCTGTTTTGCGATCGGGTGCAATATCGCTGTGCCCAGCAAATTGCAAAAGTGGGTACGTGCTCGTTAATTTTTGAATGAGCTTTGCTAAGACCAGATACTGCGAAGCTTCGAATGGTGTGTCGCCATCTCCTTCCAACTCAATGCCAATGGAAAAGTCATTGCACTTTTCACGACCAAGAAATGAAGAAACGCCGGCATGCCAGGCCCTGTCCTGAGTGGATACAAACTGAACCAACTCCCCAGAACGCGTAATTAAAAAGTGACTGGAAACTTTTTGGCCTGCTATCCCCACAAAATAAGGATGGACGTTTGAATCAAGCTTATTTTGGAAAAAATCAACAATATGATGGCTTGATGGTTTATTTCTAAATTCAGATGGCGGAAGACTGATGTGATGAATCACCACTAAATCAGGCGTAGCATTTTCTGGCCTAGCATCTTGATTGGGTGAAATCTGCCAGTGTGCATCACCAATCCAACCCTGCGAGTCTAAGGACTGAAGATGCTCTTTTGAACAATAGAATCGGTTTTCATAAATAACTGCTTCTGACATTGGAAGGTGGACTTTGCAGCACTGACATTGCACCATTACCTCGGGGGATCTCACCTTTTCGGGCTTATTTTTATTGGGCTTGAAGGGGTTCTCTGCATCGAGCACAGCTTGCTTTTTACCTTTAATCCAAAGATATAAAATGCCAGCGCCAGCAAATAATAGAAGCCACTTAAACAAGGCTTAAGCTCTCTGAAGAATGACTTCAACCACAAAACGACTACCAACATAAGCAAGCAACAGAGCCGTGTAAGCACTTAATACCCAACGAATAGCGGCTCTTCCACGGAGCCCCACTCGCCAACGCGCTATCAATAAGCCCGCAAACAAAAACCATGAGACCAAAGCAAAAATTGTCTTGTGATCAAACACGAGAGGTTTGCCGAACAAGGTTTGAGAGAAGAGTAATCCCGAAAACACAGTCAAGCTTAGAAGTGCAAAACCTACATAAAGCAAGTTGAATAAAAGACTTTCCATTGTCATTAGCGGGGGCAAATCCTCTAACCAGTGCGCCAAGCGGCCATTAGGAATAATTGCTAATTGACGATGCAAGGCGCGATCTTGAACACTCATCAGCATGGCATGCATTGCCGCTAAACTCAGCAACCCCACTGCGACCGTTGCCACAACAAAATGACCTTTAAACCAAGGATCGGCAACAGCCTTGGGAGAAATTAAGATTCCTGGAAAAAGACCAGGAAGAAACGCGCAAACCATTGCAAACATTAAGGCCATCCAACGCAAACTGGAAATGGGCAAAAACCATGATTGAAACCAATAAAAAGCCAGGCCAACCCAAGCAATCAAGGACAAATCTTGCGCAAAACCAAATACAAAACCTTGAGCAGTAAATACTGAGTCATGTAGTTGGACCCCATGTATCACTAAAATCACAAAAAGGGCAGCCTGTACCAAGGTACTTGATAGCCCAAACTCCACGCCGCTCTTGGCTTTGAAGCTCAAAACGAGCAAAAGCACTAAATAAAGTGCAGAAGGAAGCCATCCGTAACTTGAGTAACCTAAAATATCCATCTGGAAAGTCTAATCGATAAATGCTAGAGAACCTCACCGACCGCCTATCTCGCGTTGTTAAAACAATGCGGGGCCAAGCCCGCCTTACTGAAGCCAATACCGCAGAAATGCTGCGGGAAATCCGTTTGGCCCT
The DNA here is from genome assembly GCA_947380285.1 of Burkholderiaceae bacterium. The sequence continues at coordinate 5,489 of CANCQD010000098.1, forward strand.
TCTGGAGGCTGACGTAGCGCTTCCAGTGGTGAAGTCTTTACTGGAGCAGATTAAATTTAAAGCCCTTGGTGAGGAAGTGGTTGGTAGCCTCAGTCCAGGACAAGCTCTGGTTGGTGTAGTGCAGCGAGAGCTAGCTCAAGTAATGAAGGGTGACACCAATCAAAGTGGCGAACTCAATTTAGCAACCCAGCCCCCAGCGGTGATATTGATGGCTGGCTTGCAGGGTGCCGGTAAAACGACCTCCGTTGGCAAACTTGCCAAATGGTTGCAAGAAAAGAAGAGGAAGAAAGTTCTCACTGTTTCTTGCGACGTCTATCGTCCAGCCGCAATCGAGCAATTAGAGACGGTTACCAAACAAGTGGGTGCTAATTTTTTCCCGAGCGACATTAGCCAAAAACCCAATGACATTGCACTTGCCGCTCTTGATTGGGCGCGCCGTCACTACTTTGACGTAGTTTTAGTGGATACCGCAGGTCGCCTTGGTATTGATGAAGTACTCATGCAAGAAATTAAAACTTTGCATGCCAGCCTCAATCCTATCGAAACCTTATTTGTTGTGGATGCGATGCTTGGCCAAGATGCTGTTAATACCGCCAAAGCTTTCCACGAAGCTCTCCCGCTAACAGGCATCATTCTCACCAAGCTAGATGGTGACTCCCGCGGCGGTGCAGCGCTTTCAGTTCGTCAAGTTACAGGTGTCCCTCTCAAGTTTATCGGCGTAGCCGAGAAAATGGATGGTCTGGAAGCTTTTGATGCCGAACGTATGGCTAATCGCATCTTGGGCATGGGCGACATCCTAGCCTTAGTTGAACAAGCGCAGCAACACGTTGATGTTGCTAAAGCAGAAAAATTAGCAAGCAAGATTTCTAAAGGTGGGTTTGATCTTGAGGATTTTCGAGATCAACTTATGCAGATGCAAAAGATGGGTGGTATGGCCAGCCTCATGGATAAATTACCCAGCCAAGTTGCACAAGCGGCATCTAAAGCAAACCTGAGCAATGCCGATAAACAAACCACGCGCATGCGCGGCATCATTGATAGCATGACACCTCAAGAGCGCAGAAAACCTGAATTACTAAAAGCTAGCCGCAAGCGTCGGATTGCTGCAGGCTCTGGGGTAGAGGTACAAGAAGTAAATCGCCTGCTTGCTCAATTCGAGCAAATGCAAACGATGATGAAACAATTCAAAGGTGGAAAAATGGCGCGCACCATGGCTAGTATGGCTGCCAAAGGAGCCGCCAAGGGAATTGGCGGACTCTTTAAAAAATAATGAACCAGGTTTAATTAAGCAATCAATTGCTTTGCAGCATGTACCGCAGCAATTACTTTTGCCTTGATGTCACCGAGTGGAATATTCTGAGATTCAGCATCGGTACGTCCTTTAAATTCCACTTGAGAATCTGCCAAGCCACGATCGCCAATGACTACTCGGAATGGCGCCCCGATCAACTCCCAGTCGGCAAACATTGCGCCTGGGCGTTCATTGCGATCATCCAAAATTACATCAATTCCATCAGCCAAAAGTTCGTCATGTAATTGATCACAGGCGGTTTTAACTGCTTCTGATTTCTCGTAACCCATCGGGCAAATCACTACCTCAAATGGTGCCATAGAAATTGGCCAAATAATACCGCGCTCATCGTGACCCTGCTCAATTGCAGCGCCTAGCAATCGAGTAACGCCGATCCCGTAACAACCCATTACCATCGGCTGCGCCTTGCCTTGCTGATCCAAGTATGTGCAACCCATAGCTTCTGAATAACGCGTACCCAGCTGGAATACATGACCGACTTCAATGCCACGGCAAATATCAACAATGCCTTTGCCATCTGGAGAAGGGTCACCGATCACTGCATTGCGAATATCCAGCACCAATGGCTCAGGTAAATCACAGCCCCAGTTCACACCAGTCAAGTGATGTCCAGCTTCATTTGCGCCACATACAAAATCAGCCATATTGGCGACTGTAAGATCAGCAACAACAGTTACATCAGCACTCACTCCAACAGGGCCTAAATATCCCGCTGGTGCATCACAGGCTTGCTTGATTTCAGCTTCGGTTGCAAAACGCGATTCAGTCATACCAGGAATCTTGCTAGCTTTCACTTCATTGAGTTCATGGTCTCCACGTACCAACAACATAAAGAGTTTTGCCGGGCCACTATCTTGATCCGCAGCAAATAGTAGAGACTTCACAGTGCGCTCAAGAGGGATATTTAAGAGCTTCGCTACATCAGCACAGTTTGTTTTATCAGGCGTAGGCACCTTAGTCATAGCCGCAGATGCTGCTCCGCGAGCAGCAATTAACGCTAAAGACTCAGCAGCCTCTAAGTTAGCTGCGTAATCAGAATTTGGGCAATACACAATCGCATCTTCACCAGTATCAGCAATCACATGGAACTCTTGACTGCCAGAGCCACCAATCGCGCCATTGTCTGCCGTGACAGCGCGGAATTGAAGACCCATACGCTTAAAGATACGGGTGTAGGCATCAAACATCGTTTGATAAGACTTCTTGAGCCCCTCAACATCCCTGTCAAATGAATAAGCATCCTTCATACTGAACTCACGACCACGCATGATGCCAAAACGAGGGCGTCTTTCATCGCGGAACTTTGTCTGAATTTGATAGAAGTTCACTGGTAACTGTTTGTAACTCCTGATCTCATTGCGCGCCAAATCAGTAATCACTTCTTCAGAGGTTGGCTGAATTAAAAAATCACGTTCATGGCGATCTTTGATCCGAAGTAACTCTGGACCCATCTTTTCCCAACGACCTGTCTCTTGCCACAATTCAGCTGGCTGAATCATCGGCATCAGTAATTCAATTGCACCAGCACGATTCATTTCTTCGCGAATGATGTTTTCTACTTTGCGAATGACTTTCAAACCCAGTGGCAAATAGTTGTAGATGCCTGCGCTAAGCTTGCGAATTAAACCTGCACGAACCATAAGTTTGTGCGAAACCACCTCAGCGTCGGAGGGGGCTTCTTTTAGCGTGGCGAGAAATGATTGTGAGGCTTTCATGTATGGATATAATCAAATCGTTGATTTTAAAGGATTTGAGGCACGATCATGCTTGACCGTGAAGGGTAT
>CANCQD010000099.1 GCA_947380285.1 Burkholderiaceae bacterium
ATGGCTTGGAAAATATACTTAAGAATAGATCTTAGCTATTTAGCAAGATAATCCCTTAATATACTGTATTTATAAACAGTAATTATTAAAAAATGGATCAAAAAATTCATTTAACCAATTAAACCGAATTTCAGTCTTAAATTTTATAAGCAGTAGTGGTCATTACCTTTGACATTGCCTGCATTATTTTTTGAATAGGCTCTGGCAAATTTGCGCCGCCAGCATTTTTTGCAGCTTGCCCATGAGCAATTTCATCGATGCGCATTTGATCAACAATTGCACGAGAGCGTTGGTCTTCTTTTGGTAATTTTTCGAGATGACTTTCTAAATGGTTCTCAACTTGTTTTTCTGTTTCAGAAACAAAACCTAAACTCCATTTATCGCCCGCTAAGCCAGCTGCCAAGCCGATTACAAAGGATCCGGCATACCATAGTGGATTGAGATAACTGGTATGAGAACCTAGTTCTAGTAGACGAGTCTCGCACCATGCAAGGTGATCTAGTTCTTCTTGTCTTGAGTGTTCCAACATCGCCTGAATTTCCGGATTTCGAGCGACTAATTTTTGCGATTGGTAAAGCGCTTGCGCACAAACTTCGCCCACATGATTTACGCGCATGAGTCCTGCCGCATGTTTGCGTTCGGCAACATCTAGCGCAGTATTGGCTCCTGCCTCAGACCCTGGAGTAGGTCTATGAGCATTTGCGCCACCGACCACAGACCGAAGTGCTGTATCAAACTCCAGAATAAGGCGATCTATTGGGGACATATTAGGAAAACTAGACCAAAACCTCTGCTTTGCAACTTTGCTTGGTCTTCAAGCCCAATTCCGCTAAAAGCTCGCGGTCTTGCTCAGCCTCGGGATTACCGGTAGTGAGTAGTTGCTCACCATAGAAAATTGAATTAGCACCCGCCATAAAACACATGGCTTGAACTGCCCTACCCAGTTCCTGACGGCCCGCAGATAAGCGCACGCGGGCCTTAGGCATTGTGATCCTAGCAACCGCAATGGTTCTTACAAACTCCAATGGATCCAAAGGCTTTTGTTCGGCCAATGGCGTACCAGCTACCGGCACCAAATGATTAATCGGCACTGACTCTGGATAAGGGCTCAAATTGGCTAAGCGCGCCAAGAATGCAGCTCTCTGCTCTCTAGATTCACCCATACCCACAATTCCGCCACAGCAAACAGACATTCCTGCGGCACGGACATTGGAAATCGTATCTAGGCGATCTTGATAGCCACGGGTAGAAATTACGGAGCGGTAAAAATCCTCGCTGGTATCCAAATTATGGTTATAAAAGTCTAGACCAGCCTCTTGCAGGGCTTGGGCCTGACCCGCCTCCAGCATACCTAAGGTGGCACAGGTCTCTAAACCTAAGGCTTTAACACCCTTGATCATAGCTGTCACTTTTTCAATATCGCGATCTTTAGGCTCGCGCCAAGCAGCGCCCATACAGAAACGGTTAGAACCAGCAGCTTTAGCCGCCTTAGCAGCCTCCAAAACCTCTTCTAAGCCCATCAACTTTTCGGCTTTAACATCGGTGTCATAACGAGCGGCCTGAGGGCAATAACCGCAGTCCTCAGGACAACCACCCGTTTTAATTGACAGTAAAGTGGCCAATTCCACATCACCCTCAGGGAAATATGACTTGTGGGTCTCTTGAGCCTTCAGCATTAGCTCATTGAACGGAAGTGCGAATAAAGCCTCAATTTGAGCTACCGACCACTCGCCAGATGCTTTGACCCCAACATTTGCCCCCTGATGTAAATCCGCTTTGGATTTGAACTGGGTTAAAGGTTTTTCAACGGTTTGAGTGTCCTGCATGGTTAAATTCCAGAAAATGAGTGGATTCAAGGCATAAACATAACAGATACAGACCTTGGTTTGGAAAAACTAGTGGTCAAATATCAACATGAAGGTTATTTCTGAGTTAAATCAAGCCCCCCTCGTTGATCGTAGCCTAGCCGCCGTTTGGCACCCATGCACTCAGATGAAACAGCATGAGTCCTTTCCGCTAGTTGCCATCACAAAAGGTAAAGGTGCTTGGCTCTATGACGAAAACGGAAAAGCGCTACTTGACTCCATCAGTTCGTGGTGGACTAATTTATTTGGCCATTCCAATCCGCGCATCAATCAAGCGATTACTGCACAACTAGAAAAAATTGAGCATGTCATGCTCGCTGGATTTACCCATCCACCGGTAGTCGAGCTATCTGAAAAACTTTCCGCACTCACCAATCACCATTTAGGTCATGTCTTCTATGCCTCTGATGGCGCCTCCGCGGTAGAGATTGCACTGAAGATGAGTCACCACTTCTGGCAACTCAGTGGCAAGCCCCAAAAGAAAAAATTTGTCTGCTTAGAGAATGGATATCACGGAGAAACACTAGGTGCATTAGCTGTAACTGATGTAGCTATTTTTCGGGAGGCCTATGGATCACTTTTGCAGGAAGTATTCACTATTCCTTCGCCCGATGCACGTAAGGCAAAGTCTGGTGAGAGCGCCGAAGATGTAGCAAAATATGCGGCCAAACAGCTAGAAGAATTATTTGCAAGAGAGCATCAACATATTTCAGCCATCATTGTGGAGCCCTTAGTGCAGTGTGCTGGACAAATGGCAATGCACTCACCCGAATACCTTCGTCTAGTAAGAGAGCTATGTGATCGCTATGAAGTCCATCTCATTGCTGATGAGATTGCTGTGGGCTGTGGTCGAAGCGGTAAATTTTTCGCCTGTGAACATGCTGGCATTTGGCCTGATTTCTTGACGCTCTCAAAAGGTATTAGCGGCGGCTATCTTCCGCTGTCACTTTGTCTTACTACCGACTCCATTTATCAAGCGTTTTATGGCGATCAGACACAGCAAGGATTTTTACATTCCCACTCGTATACCGGCAACCCATTAGCGTGTGCTGCTGCACTAGCTTGTCTAGAGATTTTCGTAACAGATAAAGTCTTAGAAAAAAATATTGAGCGCTCAAAAGATTTGGCGAAGGCATTTGCATGGGCAAAGGCTGATTCACGCATTGAGCACTGGCGTCAACAAGGCATGATTCTGGCATTTGATGTTAAGAATGCTTATTTGATCAATCCCAAAACTTTTGCACGTGAGATGTTTGCAAATAGTTTAGAGCAAGGTGTATTAATCAGGCCCATCGGCAACACTATCTATGTCATGCCTCCGTATATTTTGTCACCAGAAGATGCCATTCAATTAGGTAACTCGGTACAACTCGCTCTTGAGAAGACCTTGACATGACAAGCTCCAAGAACGCCTTTAAGGCCTTATTTTTTGCCCAAGAGCAAATTGCAGATCTAGAGTTGCAATTACTAAAGCGAAAACTCCGGGCAACAGAGTCTCCATGCGATACCAAATCTTTCGTTGATGGGCGTGAGTTAAAGGCATTTTGTAGCAACGACTACTTAGGGCTTGCGAATCATCCCGAGCTAATCAAAGCACTTGCTGAAGGTGGAAAAAAGTACGGGGTAGGTAGCGGAGCCTCGCATCTTATCAGCGGGCATAGCATGGCTCATGAGCTGCTTGAAAAAGAATTGGCCTCTTTTCAAAAGCAATATATCCCAAATGCGCGTGCCCTATTTTTTAGCACTGGCTATCTCGCCAACCTCACCGCTATCACAGCCCTAGCAAGACTTGCGCCACAAAAATCCACAAGCATTTATTCAGCAAAGTTAAATCATGCATCTCTAATAGATGGCATTCGTTTAGCAGCAGCCCAAACTCAAGCAAGTGTCACCCTATTCGATCACACCCAAATTGACTCATTCAGCAATTTACTGAAAGCGGATCAAAATCCTCTAAAGATAATTGTTCTTGATGGTGTCTTTAGTATGGATGGCGACCTTGCTCCAGTGAAAGAATTATTAATGCTTGCTGAGCAATTCGACGCGCTGTTATTAGTAGATGATGCTCATGGATTTGGAGTTTTGGGAAAGTTAGGCCACGGTATTTTGGAGCAAGAAAATATCTGCTCCGATCGGATCATCTATATCGGCACGCTTGGAAAGGCTGCTGGCGTCAGCGGTGCTTTTGTTTGCGCACAAGAAACCTTCATTGAATGGCTAATTCAAAAAGGTCGCCCTTTTATTTACAGTACAGCAACGCCGCCAGCGATAGCGCACACTCTTTTAAAGAGTCTGGAAATCATTGGGGGGGATGAGGGCCGTAATCGTCGCACTCAACTTAATAAACTCATTCGCATCTGGCAAGATGAAATGCATTTTTCTCAATGGGAAAAAGTTCCCTCTTGCACTGCCATTCAGCCGGTCATTTTGGGCAGCAATGCTAATGCCTTACTTGCCTCCAAGTTGTTAGATGAGGCAGGCTATTGGATTCCAGCCATTCGTCCGCCTACCGTACCAAATGGAAGCGCAAGATTGCGTATTACATTTTCTGCCAATCACAGCGAATCAGATTTGCGTCACTTAATCACCGCCTTAAAAACAATTGAGCATGAGGTAAATGAAAAGGTAGTCCATGATTAAGCCCAATGGCTTCTTTGTTACGGGTACCGACACAGAGGTTGGGAAAACTTTAGTCAGCGGCGCGCTGATTCTAAAATTACGCGCGCAAGGAATCAAAGTGATTGGCTTTAAGCCTGTAGTTGCCGGTACCTATCGTGATGCAAAAGGCGAGACTCTGAATGAGGATCTAGAAACCCTGCGCATCGCCTCTGATCCTAGTTCCAACGAGTTAAGTTTGTGTCCTTATGTACTGGATCAGCCTGCCGCCCCTCATCTCGTGGCAGCGAGTCAAGGATTAAAGCTTGAAATGGGTGTGCTTACTGATGCATTTCAGAATATTCAAAGGCGTGCAGATTGCGTTGTAGTTGAGGGTGCCGGCGGTTTACTCATCCCCTTAAATGATGTGGAAGATTTAGCTACTTTTGCAAAAGAAGTTAAATTACCCATCATCCTTGTAGTGGGTATGAAGTTAGGCTGCATCAATCATGCCCTTCTTACGTATGAAGCAATCAGAGCGCGTAATTTAAATGTTGCTGGCTGGGTAGCCAATGCCCTATCTACAGAAATGCCACTTCTTGAAGAAAACCGGCAGACCCTGCAAGCCAGAATTGATGCCCCTTTCTTGGGTCTCATTCCAACCCTCCCAAAAGCACTTCAAAAAGCCATTAATAGCCCTTATTCCATCGAAGCCCTCACTTTTGCTGCAAAGCACATTCAATTGCCTCGGGAATAACACGCGTTAGCTGTTTTTGAAAGACATATCAAAAGACTTTCGGATAAGATGAAGGGATGCATTTAATCCCTGAAATTACTAACTCCACAGAATCTATTCAAGAAATTCGACGCAATATTCATGCGCATCCTGAATTACGCTTCGAAGAAAATCGCACGGCTGATCTGGTAGCAGAAGCACTTTCTAGCTGGGGAATTACTGTTTACCGCGGTATGGGTAAAACTGGCGTCGTTGGTCGATTAGATGGTGACTTAGGCCCAGGAAAAATGATTGGTTTACGTGCTGATATGGACGCGCTGCCATTGCAAGAGCACAACAACTTTGCTCATGCCTCAAAAAATCCTGGAAAGATGCATGCGTGCGGACATGATGGACATACTGCGATGCTCCTGGGAGCTGCACAATATTTATCAAATCATCGCGACTTCAAAGGCACGGTAATTTTTATTTTCCAGCCAGCTGAAGAAGGTGGTGCCGGCGCGCATGAAATGATTAAAGATGGCCTCTTTAAAGAGTTTCTATGTGATGCGGTATTTGGTTTGCATAATTGGCCTGGTTTTGAAGCAGGCCACTTCGGCGTCACCTCTGGCCCTATGATGGCCTCTAGTAATACTTTTGAAATCACTATCACAGGTAAAGGGGGGCATGCTGCCCTACCCCATAACAGTGCAGATCCTGTATTTGCTGGCGCACAAGTAGTGCTTGCATTACAAAGCATCATCACGCGTAACAAGCGTCCTGTAGATGCCGCAGTTTTATCGATTACGCAATTTCATGCGGGTGAAACTAGCAATGTCATTCCGGATAGCGCCTTCATCGGTGGCACTGTCCGTACATTTACTATTGATGTCTTAAACCTGATTGAACAGCGCCTTCGAGAAATCGCCCACAATGTTGCAGGCGCATTTGATTGCCAAGCTGAAATTACCTTCTCCAGAAATTACCCACCACTCATCAATCATGCAAATGAAGTGAAATTTGCCACCGAAGTCATGAGTGAATTGGTTGGTGAGCAGAACGTAAATAGCTCTATCGACCCAACAATGGGCGCTGAAGACTTTGCGTTTATGTTGCTTGAAAAACCGGGTTGCTATGTATTTTTAGGCAATGGCGATGGTGATCATCGCTCTGTGGGTCATGGCATGGGCCCATGCCACTTGCACAATCCTTCTTACGACTTTAATGATTCTTTGATTCCAGTAGGCGTGAGCTATTGGGTCAAACTAGCTCAACGCTTTCTAGAAAAAAATTAAATTCTTTTGAATCGCTGTACTTAAGAATTTGTAAATTTGGCTGGGCGTTTTTCCATAAACGCAGCCATACCTTCTTTTTGATCGTTCATTCCAAAGCAAGCATGGAAGAGACGGCGTTCAAAATGGATACCTTCAGATAAAGTGGTTTCATAAGCGGTGTTGATACTTTCTTTCACCATCATCGCAGTCAATAAAGGCATATCTGCAATTCCCTTAGCGATTGCCTTAACTTCTTTTAGTAAGTCTGCTTGCGGGAAGATGCGTGCAACTAAACCTGAGCGCTCGGCTTCAGCAGCATCCATCATGCGACCCGTCAATGCCAGATCCATAGCCTTTGCTTTTGACACCGCGCGAGGTAAACGTTGCGTGCCACCAGCGCCTGGGATAATACCCAGCTTGACTTCAGGCTGTGCAAATTTAGCATTATCAGCCGCCATAATCGTGTCACACATCATGGCCAACTCACAACCTCCGCCAAGTGCATAACCAGAGACTGCAGCTATTACAGGCTTGCGAACTTTTTTAATCTCTTCCCAGTTGCGAGTAATAAAATCCCCGCGATAGACATCCTTTAAACCATACTTGGCCATTGAAGCAATATCTGCTCCCGCAGCAAATGCTTTTTCACTACCTGTAACAATCATGCAACCAATATTGTCGTCTGCATCAAAAGCCAATAACGCTGCGCCGAGCTCTTCCATGAGCTGATCATTCAATGCGTTTAATACTTCGGGACGATTCAAGGTGATGGTGGCAACCTTACCTTCTACTTCAGTCAAAATTGTTTTGTAGCTCATAAATTTCTTTCGGTGATAGGTATTTAATTAACGTGGGAGCAATAACCACATCCTGCCATTTTGCTTCATACGACCTGCCATTTCTCCAGCAGAATCTCCGGATCCCCAATAGTAGTCTGCTCTTACACCGCCCACAATAGCCTTACCCGTATCTTGTGCCATCACTAATTTCTGCAAGGGCTGATTACTCAATGGTTTGGTGGTTGCCAAAAAGACGGGCGCGCCCAACGGCAATGCCTGTAAATCTACTGCGATACTGCGCTCACCAGTTAATGGCACGCCAAGAGCACCGTTAGGGCCCAAATCTGCTGTTACGTTTCCTGGTAATTCTTTAAAGAAAACAAAACGTGGATTTGCGTTGAGCATTTCATTGACTTGACCAGGGTTACGCTTAGCCCATTGTGAGATACCTTGCATGGTTGCTTCACTACGAGTAATTTCTTTACGATCCAGTAACCATTGAGCTGAAGATTTAAAAGGTTGATCATTGGTTCCTGCAAAACCAAGACGCAAGGTGCGGCCATCTTCAAGACGGATTTTTCCTGAGCCCTGAATTTGCATTGAAGCAGCCTCAACAGGGTCTTGTACCCATGCAATTTCGGACCCCTTTAACACTCCTGAACTTATTAACTCTGCACGCGTTGGCCCTGGATTGGGTTTAGATTTTCGCCACGCACTAGGGTAGCCATACAGTGGCACGGTGTAAGTGCTAGTGCGGATTTGTGAGCCATTCATCACTGGCTCGTAATAACCAGTAATTAAGCCAGTGTCACTACCAGAGCTATTGCGAATTTCATAAGCTTGAAAATTATTCTCAAAATATTTACGAATCGCCTGTGCATCTCTACTCGATATATTGCCAGCTTGAGCACATACCTGTCGCCAAATGACTTCACTACTTTTCTTGCGTAAAGCATCACAACTTTTTAACCAAGCAGGCCAAGCCTGAGCTAAATCATCATCTTCCCAGCCAGGCATTGCCTGCCAAGAAACGGCGCTAAAGCTCGCTATAGAGGAGCTGTAGTTCGATGGGGCGGCGCCAGAGCCACTAGATCGGTATCCAGGACCCCGGGTAGGAGGCGCGGAACACCCCACAATCAAACTGGCTATGAGGATAGCGAATACACTTAATGGAACTAATTTAAAGTTAAAAATCATGATTGCCAATTTACTCGATGAATACCCAATGCTACTGTTTGCTTTTGAAGGTGCTGTTGCCTTAGGGCTTTTGTTATTTATCGTCCTCTGGACAGGCAAAGGCAAGAAATAGGATT
>CANCQD010000100.1 GCA_947380285.1 Burkholderiaceae bacterium
TATTGTGTCCAGCACCGCCTCATCGCTACCCATCATTGGCTTAGGCATGGTGGAGAGCGCCCTGAAACAGCGTCGTCACAAACCTATGGTCATGATTGATTTAGCGGTTCCACGGGATTTTGAGCCAGAGATCTCCAGATTAGATGACATCTACCTGTATACCGTCGATGATTTAGGAGTCATGATTCAGACTGGCGCCAGCTTACGTCAAGCGGCTGTTAGTCAAGCTGAAGCGATCATTGAAGACCGCGTTGGTAACTTTATGCATTGGATGCAGGGTCGTAAAGCGGTTCCGCTCATTCAAGATATTCAGCAACAAGGTGAGCGATTGCGTCAACTCGAACTCGAGCGCGCAATGAAACGCTTAATGCGCGGCGAGGATCCACAAGAAGTTCTCAATGCAATGGCCCAGGGCCTAACCAATAAATTTTTACATGGTTCACTCCATGCATTACAACACTCTAATGGCGCTGAGCGTGACGCCCTGATCAAGTTGTTACCTAAATTATTCGCCTCGCATTCCAAACCAGAAGACCATTAGATGAAGCCCAGCATGCGGGCTAAGCTAGACCACCTAGACACGCGCTTAGCCGAACTTAATTCCTTATTAACCTCTGAAGAGGCAACCAAAGATATGGATGCCTATCGGAAGCTCACGCGTGAACATTCTGATATTGCTAAGGTAGTTGAGCAATTTGGCTTTTACAAGCAAGCAGAGGCAGATGCCCAAGCAGCAGAAGACATGCGCAAAGATCCTGAAATGAAAGATTTTGCCGACGATGAACAAAAGCAGGCTTTAGCAACGATGGAAGAGCTAGAAGGAGTACTACAAAAACTTCTGCTCCCTAAGGATGAGAATGATGAGCGTAATGTCTTCTTAGAAATTCGTGCAGGTACTGGTGGTGACGAGAGCGCCCTTTTTGCTAGTGATCTCCTGCGCATGTACACACGCTTTGCCGAACGCCAAGGCTGGAAAGTAGAAATGGTGAGTGCCGCTGAATCAGATTTAGGCGGATACAAAGAAGTAGTCTTGCGACTTGTAGGTCAGTCGGTTTACTCCCGCCTTAAGTTTGAATCTGGCGGTCATCGCGTCCAACGCGTTCCACAAACAGAGACACAAGGTCGTATCCATACTTCTGCTTGCACTGTAGCTGTAATGCCAGAAGCAGATGAGCTTGAAGCAGTCAAAATTAATCCCGCAGAATTACGCATCGATACCTTCCGCGCTTCTGGTGCCGGAGGTCAGCATATTAATAAAACCGATTCTGCGGTGCGTATTACCCACTTACCCACCGGTACTGTTGTTGAATGCCAAGATGATCGCAGCCAGCACCGCAACCGAGAACAAGCCATGAAGGTTTTGGTTTCTCGCATTATGGATGCACGCGAACGCGAGAAGCATCAGCTCGAAGCCCAGACCAGGAAGTCCCTGGTTGGTTCTGGCGATCGCAGTGATCGTATTCGCACCTATAACTTCCCTCAAGGTCGTATTACCGACCACCGCATCAACCTAACGCTTTATAAAATTGATGCCATGATGGATGGCGATATTGATGATCTATGCAATGCGCTTGCCTCCGAGCATCAGGCAGAGCTCCTTGCGGCTCTTGGCGATAACTAAGTCCCAACTAGGCGATAACCAAAACTGTGAGTGAAGATTTAAGTCTACGCTCTCTATTGAGAGATACAGCCCTTACCCCCAGTGAGGCAAAAATCCTCATGGCCCATGTTCTGGAAATACATTACCAACTTCCACGTTCCGCCTTACTTTCTCGAGATGATATGTCGCTTCACACAGAAGCAATGGCATTCTGGAAAGATCTTGAAGCCAGAAGACTTCAAGGGGAGCCGGTTGCCTACCTAGTGGGTAAAAGAGGCTTTCATAACATTGAACTTTATGTAGCCCTTGGCGTTCTCATACCGCGCCCTGAAACTGAGCTCTTGGTTGAGATCGGTTTGCGCGAAATTCAACGCTTAAATATTCCAGCAAGAATTCTGGATCTGGGCACTGGCTCGGGTGCGATTGCTTTGGCGATTGCACATGAAGTGCCAAGCGCACAAATTACCGCCACCGATCAATCCATTGAGGCCTTAGAAATCGCCAGAACAAATGCCAAGCTATTAAATGTTGCCTCTCGAGTGCAGTTTTTACAGGGAAACTGGTATGAGGCAATCGATGACAGAGCTTCTTTTGACATCATCCTTAGTAACCCGCCCTACATAGCCGCCCAAGATTCGCATTTAAGTCAGGGTGACCTGCGCTTTGAACCAATGTCAGCCCTCACCGACCATGCTAGTGGCCTCACGTGCTTAGAAAACATTATTTTCGGTGCCAAACATCACCTTAATTCAAATGGCTTGTTAGCCGTTGAGCATGGGTTTGATCAATCAGATGCGGTAGTAGCCCTCATGAAGATAGCAGGTCTTCACGACATTCAAACGCATTTAGATTTAGGCGGCCATTACCGTGTCGCCTCAGGTAGAAAATAGAGCGTGAACGATGTTCTATTTCATTATCGCAGGGGATAACATGATCTCTAAAAGCTCTTCTTTATTTAATGCAGTTACACAGGCGTACTGGAATGGTCGATTGCGTCGAGCCTCCAGGTCCGCATAGTGCTTATCGCATAGTCGTTGGGCATACATGCCCCATACCCCATCGAATTTGCCTTGCGATGCATGTAACACTGGAATATCAGTGGCTACGCCAAGGCGGAATCCAGCCTTATAGACCGAAAAAGAAAAGTCTATGTCGTAGCAATGAAACCCATCAAAACTTTTTTCATCAAAGCGAACTTTGTTGACCACGTCTTTTTTAAAAGCCATGAATAAGCCATCAACAGCCTGGATATTTGGAACAACGGGTAAAGGAGCTCCAAATATAAGAACGCGATAAGGCTCGCCTTCTGAATTAATCTCAGCAACTTGGCCGAAGCTATTTGGCGGCCCGGCCTGTGCCCAAGCTGGGCCAATTAATTTTGTAGTACCTGCTAACCCAATAAAGTCATATGCACTCAGATGGCTCTTAATTTTAGAAAGCCACATGGACGGCTGCAAAAATTCTATGTCATCATGCGACAAAACAATAATGTCACCTTTTGCTTGATTGAGACCCCTGTTATAGGCTTCCGCCAATGAACGCGCATCTTGAATAAGAATGATTTCATGCGGCTCCTCGCCAAGCATATTCGAGTACTGACGCACAGTCTCATCTGCCTTGGTTTGATCAATACTACAAAATATGACTGAAATCATTGAGTGGCGCCCGCCCAGAAGTTTTACTAAATAAATTATAGCTATTTACCAATAAAACATATTTTTGGTATCTTTAAATGGTGAATACTGAATTTTTCAGTATTTTTAAACCATTGTCTATTTATTAATCATACAAAGTATGGCTGCCTAGAGTTAATACTATGCGCGAAAATTCGTTGTAGACAGAGTAGAATTGATTCCTACACAGCAGCTGCATGGGGGATAGATTAAAAAATATAATCTCGCTTGAACCTTTGCCTGATAGCTATCGAAAAATTAAAAAGCGCGAACGAAAATGCAACAAACTCCAATACACGAACAACATAATCCTGAGTTATTAAGCCTCATTCCAACTCACTCAAAAAATATTATTGAGATTGGCTGTAGTTCTGGTGCATTAGCCAGAGAATTTAAAAAAAATTCAGTCGAATGTCATTGGCTGGGCATTGAAATAGATTCGATGTATGCCGATCTGGCTAAGCGGTATTGCGATAAGACTATCGTGTTAGATATTGACAGTGCGCCTGAAAATTTTTGGGAAGAAACTAAAAATACAGATTGCTGGATATTTGGAGATGTCTTGGAGCACCTAAAAGATCCATGGGCAATTCTTAAATTGGTTAGGGCTAATATATCCAATACAGGCTCAGTAGTCGCCTGTATCCCCAATGCGCAGCATTGGACTTTGCAGGCAAAATTAAGTATTGGTGATTTTCGTTACGAGGCAAGTGGACTTTTAGATAGAACTCATTTGAGGTGGTTTACCCGGCAGACAATAATTGAGCTGTTTGATCAGGCAGGGTTCCAAATTGAGGCAGGTATGCCACGCATTTTTAACGAACCGGGTCGAGAGCATTTTTTACCAATTATTGAGCAGATGGCAAAGGCTGCCGGCGCAGATCCTCAGATGGCAGTAAATGACTCCTTGCCTTTTCAGTATGTTATCCGTGCTGTTCCTAAATAATTGAAAATTAGGCAGATCAAGATAGACTGCCCACCTTCTTCGATTCACAAGGGCCGCCAGGGGGTTAAAAATTAGAAATTACCTTTTTTCCTATTAAGTCTTAAAATCTAATTAACCTTTATCAAACTGTCTTTGCAATAAGACTGCCGTAGTAGAAACTTAGTAGAAAGAATATATGGACACTCAAGCTCAAATTAAAGAAATCGTTACTAGCCATCCAGTGGTATTGTTTATGAAGGGAACTGCACAGTTTCCACAATGCGGCTTTTCAGGCAATGCTGTCAATATCTTGCGCGCTAGTGGCGTTGAAAAACTTCATACCGTAAACGTCTTAGAAGACGCTGGAATTCGCCAAGGCATAAAAGAATATGCCAATTGGCCAACGATTCCCCAGCTTTATATCAATGGTGAATTTGTTGGTGGCTCAGACATCATGACTGAAATGTTTCAGTCTGGCGAACTTCAAAAACTAGTTAAAGCTTAAGCAAATTTTTTGTTGCGACTTTTGATGCGATGACTTTTGATTTAGGCTCTCTTCTACTATTCGGCCTGCCATTTGGAGTTTGTGCAGGCCTTTTAGTTTATGCACTAAACCTACGCTCAACCCTTGCTCTTGTTGAGCTGCAAGCCCAAACAGAACTTGCCCTAGCACTTAGTTTGCGCACTGAACGTGACCAGGCTTTACAAAATGCGATCCGCCTAGAGGCAGAGTTAGATTCTGAGCGTAAGCAAGGTTTAGGAAGAATTGAATCGCTCAATGAAGCTAAAGAAGCACTTACAAATCAATTTAAAAATTTAGCCAATGAGATCTTAGAAGATAAATCCAAGCGCTTTACTGAACAAAATACGGCTAACTTAGATGCCCTATTAAAACCTTTACAAACTAAGCTCACTGAATTTAAAGAGCAAGTCAGCACTTCATACGGCAATGAAGCCCGTGAACGTCATGCCCTGAAAAGTGAAATCGAACGTTTAGCCAATCTTAATCTGCGTATGTCTGACGAGACGCGCTCGCTAACGCAAGCCCTCAAGGGTGACTCTAAAGTTCAAGGCAATTGGGGTGAATTGGTGCTGGAATCTATTTTGGAATCCTCTGGCCTGCGTAAGGGTGAGGAATACCTTGTACAAGATAGTCACACCCAAACGGATGGCTCACGGCTGCAGCCTGACGTAGTGATTAAGCTCCCAGAAGGCAGAAGCCTTGTAGTCGATAGCAAAGTGTCGATTACTGCCTATGCAAGACATGCTGAAACCACAGATCCCGCAACTGCTGAGCAAGAGTTGGCTGCACATATTCAGTCTCTTCGTCAACATATCCAGGGTCTTTCCGGAAAAAACTATAGCTCTCTCTATGGCGTAGGATCAGTAGACTTTGTTTTGATGTTTGTGCCGATTGAGCCGGCATTCTTACTCGCATTAAAGACTGCACCAAATCTGTATCAAGAAGCTCTAGCAAAAAATATTGTGTTGGTTTGCCCAAGCACCTTAATGGCAACACTACGAACTGTTGCCCACCTCTGGCGGCAAGATCATCAAAATCGCAATGCATTAGAGATCGCAAAACAATGTGGCAACCTCTACGATAAGTTTGTTGGTTTTGTAGATGATTTAGAAAAACTTGGTCAACGTCTAGACCAAGCACAAACTAGCTATCACGATGCCTTCAATAAACTAAAAACCGGCAAAGGCAATCTCATCCGCTCCGCTGAAAAGGTACGTGAATTAGGCGTTAAACCCAGTAAGAATCTAGCTTCTCCATTGATTGAGTCTTCTTCTGACTTTGAATAGTAAATCATCGACACGTAAGAAGACTTTAAAATCCATTCAAACAAAAACCCCGCCTAGTTTGCACTAAGCGGGGTTTTTATTTAAGACCTACTACTAGATCTAACTCTTAGTCAGCTACAAATTAAGCTGCCTTACGGCTACGTGATGCAGGTGTAGCAGCTTTCTTAACTTGAGCAATTTGACCTTGTACAGTTTCGATTGCTTGATCAGCAGTCTTTTCTGCAGTAGCAAAAGCTTCTTTGCTAGCAGCGCGGAACTGCTCAAAACCCTGCAATGCACTACCGTATACAGTTTTGAATGAAGACAAGAAAGCATCAGAACCTGCTGGTGCATTAGCAGTAACGGTATTGATCCAATCTTGGAAACCGTCTTGCAACTGGTCAATACTTGCATCAACTACATTTGCAAATTCTTTATTGCTATCACGCAATACTTTGCTTACTTTCTTTTGGTAAGCAACAGCTTGATTACCAGCAGATTGCAAAGTTTCAGCATTTAACAACTCAGTAACTTGCTTTGGGTCCTTAGCTGTCAACACCTGTTGAATGCTGTCTTGAGCATTAACCAATACATCTTTAGATGCAGCGTAGTTCAACTCAGCCAATTTTTGAGCATTTTCCAAAGCGGCTTCGCTCAAGGAAAATGAAGCCTCGAGGCCTTTGCTGTTAATTTGGGACAATTTAGCGGTGATTTGGTCTTGGTTCATATATTTCTCCATAAATTAAGTGGTACAACTAGTCAATTAAGCGCACGATTTAAGTGTTGGAAAACTTTGGATACCTTAAATATTGCACTGCACCATCAAACTGTAACTGAAGGAATATAACAAATCAAGAAGTTTTTGCTGCTGTGCAACAAATATATTCCATTAATATAATAAAATCAATATAATCAATAACTTAATGTCATATCAGATTTCTCATTCCTATAGAAAAGTCGCTATCGCAGCCTGCTTTGGAACCTTTTTGGAGTGGTATGACTTTCTCACCTTTGCCACCCTAGCGGTATTTTTTGCCCCCCTCTTCTTCCCTTCCACAGACCCCAATACAGCCCTTTTAGCCAGCCTAGCCACCTTTGGTGTCGGAATGGTAGTCAGACCCATAGGGGCTGCTCTTTTTGGCTCTATGGGCGATCGTATTGGTCGAAAGCCCGTCTTTATGATCACCATTGCCCTCATGGGGGCGGCAACCGTAAGCGTAGGCTTTTTGCCCACCTATGCGCAAATAGGAATTTGGGCACCAGTCTTATTGGTTGGCTTGCGTTTACTCCAAGGACTTTCTGCAGGCGGCGAAATCGGCGGGAGTGCAGTCTATCTCACAGAACATGCCGGCAATGAGTACCGAGGGTTTAAAACGAGCTTCTTGCAGCTAATGGGCCCACTTGGCATTCTGTTCTCTACCCTACAAATTGCGCTGCTGAGAAACTATCTCTCACCAGAGGAATTTCAATCGTGGGGATGGCGCGTACCATTCTGGATTTCGATTGTGCTACTCCTCATTGCATTTAGAGCACGCATGGCTTTAGAAGAGACCCCCATTTTTTTAGAGCTCAGTAAAACTCACCAGCAATCTGAAAGCCCTCTACTCAATAATTTTCGAGATCCTCAAACACGCAAGCGCATGTTTTTACTTTTCTTCTGTGTCTCAGCGGGAGGAGCAGTGCTTTTCTTTTGCGTACAAGTCTATACAGCGATTTTTCTAAAAACCTCTGTGAAACTTGCGCCGGAGTTGGTTGACCAACTCAGTATTTATGCAACCCTAGCCTTATTCCCACTTACTATTTTTGCGGGCTGGTTGTCAGACAAGATAGGCCGTAAACCAGTAATAGTTTGCGGGCTATTTTTGGGCGCTAGCATTATCCTGCCCGCGTTTCAACTACTCAAAATTATTGGCATTGAATATCTCAATAGCCCAGCCAATACATTCAATCTCATTTTTATTGGAATATTGCTAACGAGTTTATCTTTAGCTCTTGCATTAGTAGTTGGTCCACAAACGGCTATGTTGGCCGAACTCTTTCCGGCCAAAACCAGAAATAGTGCAGCAACACTACCTCATAACTTAGCGGCAGGATGGATTGGTGGTTTATTGCCCTTAATTGTGACCTGGTTAAATCAACGTTGGCAGAGTGATAGCGCTGGACTATGGTACCCAACCATCTTCTTAGGAGCAGCAGCAATTATTGCTGCTCTCTATCTACCCGAGACTCGAAAAGTTTCCTTACTGGATTAATCCATCCAGACAAAACTCTAGAGGTAGAGTTTTCGCGAAAGACTACGCAGCTTTTTCCTAAAACGCTTACCCTGAACT
>CANCQD010000101.1 GCA_947380285.1 Burkholderiaceae bacterium
AAATTTCCAGGTCAACTCTCCGGCGGCCAGCAACAACGCGTAGCTATTGCACGCGCATTGAGTATGGATCCGATTGTGATGTTGTTCGATGAGCCTACCTCTGCGCTTGACCCTGAAATGGTTGGTGAAGTTTTAGATGTCATGGTCAAGCTTGCCAATGAAGGGATGACGATGTGCTGCGTGACTCATGAAATGGGTTTTGCGCGCAAAGTTAGTCATCGGGTGATCTTTATGGATCAAGGCCGAATTATTGAGGATTGCAGTAGGGATGAATTCTTTGGCAACCCAGATGCACGTTCACCTAGAGCTAAAGATTTCTTATCCAAAATACTTCCTGGGTAAGTCCCTAGGCGCTACCTCTGCTATCAGTTGATAGTTTTGGGTTTGGGTCTTTTGCCAGTTTGAACCTTAAGCTCTAATTCTTTATCTTTGCGTAAGATTTTCAGGATCGCTTCATTACCTGGACCAATTTGGGCAATTTGATTCAATAGCTGTCTGACATCTTTGGTGCTATTGCCGTTGACCGCTACTAGAACGTCTCCAGGCTTGATGCCGCCCCTGGCTGCAGGCCCACCCTCTAGCACGCCTGACAATAGAACGCCCACGGTATTTTGAGGTAGTCCAAGTGACTCTGAGAGCTCCTTAGATAGGTTTTGAGGCTCAACCCCGATCCAGCCGCGTGTGACGCTGCCATTGTTGAGAATCGATTCCATTACCTGTCTTGCTAGATTAATGGGGATGGCAAAACCAATTCCCATGGAGCCTCCATTATTGGAATAAATGGCGGTGTTAATTCCAATTAAATAGCCTCGAGTATCTACTAATGCGCCACCAGAATTTCCAGGATTAATTGCGGCGTCAGTTTGGATAAAGTTTTCAAAAGTATTGATGCCTACATGATCACGACCTAGAGCAGAAATAATTCCAGAGGTGACTGTTTGACCAACTCCAAAGGGGTTTCCAATGGCAAGCACTACATCCCCAACGTGAACCGATTCAATTTTTCCTAAGGTGATGGGCGTAGGCAATTGCTTTACATCAATTTTTAAAACGGCAATATCTGTTTCTGGATCACCGCCAATTATTTTGGCCTTTACTTTTCTGCCATCAGATAGCGCTACATCAATTTCATCTGCATCACTAATGACATGATAGTTGGTGAGAATAATTCCCTCCGGACTGACGATCACCCCAGAGCCTAGGCTGGAGCTTGGTTCTGAGTCTGGAGGTTGATCTCCAAAAAAGAATTTAAATAAGGGATCTGCCGATTTGTTACCACTATCTTTGCGGGCCTTAGGTTTTGTATTTGCCTTGCTCGTAAAAATGTTGACGACAGCGGGCATCGATTTTTTGACAGCCTCGTGATACGAGCCAGGACTAATTGCAGAATGATCGTAAGCACCCTCTCTGAGGGTGACACTCTCCACCATTGAGCCCATTTGCGCGCCCGATATCCAGCTAGGTTTGAGCGTAGCAACAATAAATAATGCAGCCAACAAAATGGTTACCGATTGCGCAAATAGTAACCAGAGTCGATTCAACATTAATTAGGAGTGCGTAAATTATTTTTTTAGACTGTCGCGAATCTCGCGCAGCAAAACGACATCTTCCGGAACGGGAGGTGGAGGAGGAGCATCCATCAAGCGAACTTTATTGACCACCTTAACCATTTGGAAGATAACGAACGCCAAAAGGATAAAGTTGATCGAAATGGTGATGAAGTTGCCGTAGGCAAAGATGGGTACACCGGCCTTTTTCAGGGCATCAAAGGTTCTTGGTATGCCATCTGGAACGTGGCCAAGAACAATAAACAGGTTGGTAAAGTCGATATGACCCCCTAAAAGGGTGGAAATAACAGGCATGACGATGTCATTTACCAGGGAATCGACGATTTTCCCGAAAGCGCCACCAATAATGACACCGACCGCCAAATCAATGACATTGCCCTTTACTGCAAAGTCTCGAAACTCCTTTAAAACGCTCATAAATGCCCTCCTTTGAATTTAGATTGAGATTAACCCAAGATTAACCTCATAACTTTCTGCCTTACCCTACTTTTTACTTTAAAATCCTACCTTTAAGCAATTTCCACCCATAAATACCCTTTTTAGGAATTTTGTAAATGAGTGACAAGCCCTCTATGGACAAGGATCGCCGTAATTGGTTGATCGCCACATCGGCGGTTGGTGGCGTAGGCGCCGCCGCAGCCCTTTACCCTTTTGTAGACAGTTTTGAGCCTTCTGAGCGTGCAAAAGCCGCTGGAGCTGCTGTTGAAATAGATATCTCTGGTATGCAGCCAGATGAGATGAGAATGGTGGAGTGGCGTGGTAAGCCTGTTTGGGTGGTTCGTCGTACCCCTGATCAGGTTGCTGAGTTATCCAAGATTGATAGCGAATTGGCTGACCCGAATTCATTGCGTGACCCAGCTCAATTTACACCCCCATACGCCCAGAATCAGTGGCGCTCTATTAAACCTGAGTACCTTGTAGTAGTTGGTATCTGCACCCATTTAGGTTGCTCTCCAACGCCTAAATTTGAATCCGGTGCCCAACCTTCCCTGCCGAATACTTGGCCAGGCGGCTTCCTTTGCCCATGTCATGGCTCTACATTTGACATGGCAGGCCGTGTATTTAAGAACAAACCAGCCCCAGATAACCTTGAAGTGCCGCCACATATGTATTTGAGCGACACCAAGATTCTGGTCGGCGATGATAAGAAGGCCTAAGGAGAGATAAATGGCATTCCACGAAAAAGAAGTCCCAGCAGACGCATCCGCCGCCCAAAAGCTAATGGCTTGGGTTGACTCACGTCTCCCGGTAACTGAAGCATTTAAGCGGCATATGAGTGAGTATTACGCGCCGAAAAATTTAAATTTCTTTTATATTTTTGGCGCATTGGCTATCGTAGTGTTGGTAAACCAGATACTTACCGGTATTTTCTTAACCATGAACTACAAGCCTGATGCTGCAAAGGCTTTTGAGTCAGTTGAATACATCATGCGCGAAGTTCCATGGGGTTGGATGATTCGCTACATGCATTCCACGGGCGCTTCTTTATTCTTTGTGGTGGTGTATTTGCATATGTTCCGTGGTTTGATCTATGGCTCCTATCGCAAGCCACGTGAATTGATTTGGATTTTCGGTTGCGCAATTTTCTTGTGCTTAATGGGCGAGGCATTCTTTGGTTACTTGCTCCCATGGGGTCAGATGTCCTACTGGGGCGCTCAAGTGATTGTGAACTTGTTCTCTGCAATTCCTTTCATTGGGCCAGACTTATCTTTGTGGTTGCGTGGCGACTATGTTGTGGGTGATGCAACTCTCAACCGCTTCTTTGCATTCCACGTAATTGCTATTCCATTGGTATTGATTGGTTTGGTAGCGGCTCATATTTTGGCTCTCCATGAAGTTGGTTCAAACAATCCTGATGGCGTTGAAATTAAAGAGAACTTAGATGCCAATGGTCATCCAGTTGATGGCATTCCATTTCACCCTTTTTACTCAGTCCATGATGTGATGTATTTGGGTGGGTTTTTGATGATCTTTGCTTGCATCGTGTTCTTTGCTCCAGAGATGGGTGGTTACTTCCTCGAAGCAAATAACTTTATTCCGGCTAATCCGTTTGTAACGCCGACACACATTGCGCCAGTTTGGTATTTCACACCGTTCTACTCAATGTTGCGTGCAACTACAACAAACTTCTTATTGCCTCTATGGATCTTCTTAGCAGTCATTCTTGGAATGTTTGCCCTGAAGACTAAAGACATGAAGGTGAAGGGCGCCTGTGCTGCAATCGCTCTGGTGTTGGCGGGCGGTTTCTACTTATTTGATGCTAAGTTCTGGGGTGTTGTGATCATGGGCGGTTCTGTTGTGATCATGTTCTTCTTGCCTTGGCTTGATAAGTCACCAGTGAAATCCATTCGCTATCGCCCACAATTCCATAAATATATTTATGGCGTATTTGTGGTGAGTTTCGTGATCTTGGGTTACTTGGGTATTGAGCCACCATCACCGGTGTTCGAAAAGATTTCTCAGGTATGTACTATTTATTATCTGGGCTTCTTCTTGGCAATGCCGTTCTGGAGCACGCTTGGTACATTCAAGCCAGTCCCAACACGCGTTACTTTTAAGTCCCATTAATTCACGCCTGAGATATTGGCAAAGAGAAATTAGGAATTAGCATGAAACGAATTCTGCAAACTTTGATGGGCATCTGCCAAGCAACAGTATTGGTTGCGGCCCTGGGCTTTGGTGTAAGCGCCAATGCAAATGAAGGCGGCTTCCCATTGGATACAGCCCCTAATCGCGTCAGTAATAATGCATCTTTGCAAAATGGTGCAAAGATTTTTGTGAACTATTGCTTGAACTGCCACGCAGCTGCAAGCATGCGTTACAACCGCTTGCGCGATATTGGCTTGACCGATCAGCAAATCAAAGACAACCTCATTTTGACTGATGCCAAAGTAGGTGATTTGATGACAATCTCCATGACTCCAAAAGAAGGTAAGGCCTGGTTCGGCAAGACTCCACCAGATCTCTCTGTAGAGGCTCGTGCCCGTGGAACTGATTGGCTCTATACCTACTTCCGTACTTTCTACAAAGATGACACTACGCAAACTGGTTGGAATAACTTGGTGTACCCAAACGTTGGTATGCCCCATGTACTCTGGCAGTTACAGGGCGAGCGTGCTGCTAAGTTTGAGGAACATAAAGATCCTCATGATGCAGGCAGAATGGAAAAAGTATTTGTGGGCTTTGAGCAGTTGACCCCAGGCACAATGAAGCCCCAAGAATACGATGACAATATCGCTGACTTGGTTGCTTTCATGTCATGGATGGCTGAACCAGTTCAGTTGGAGCGTAAGCGTCTTGGCGTGGTAGTGCTCTTGTTCTTGGCTATCTTCACCCTTTTAGCTTGGCGTTTGAATAAAGCTTACTGGAAAGATGTTCACTAATTGAATTTGATGGGTTCTGACGCTGGGGCCCATTGGTGAAAAGATTTAACGCTGTTCTGCGTTTGTTGTATTGAAGTAGAAATTTAAGGAAATAAATTTATGATGGTGTTGTACTCGGGTACTAACTGCCCATTCTCGCAACGCTGCCGCTTGGTGCTTTTTGAAAAAGGCATGGATTTTGAAATCCGCGATGTCGACTTGTTTAATAAGCCTGAAGACATCTCGGTGATGAACCCATATGGCCAAGTCCCTATTTTGGTTGAGCGCGATTTAATTTTGTATGAGTCCAACATCATCAATGAATATATTGATGAGCGTTTCCCTCACCCACAATTAATGCCGCCTGATCCAGTGGCACGCGCACGCGCACGCCTCTTCCTCTTCAATTTTGAGAAAGAGTTATTTGTGCACGTAGCTGCTTTAGAGAATGAAAAAGGTAAAGCTGCTGAAAAGGTTCACGAAAAAGCGCGTTTAGCGATTCGTGATCGGTTGACTCAGTTGGCGCCAATTTTTGTTAAAAATAAATATATGTTGGGTGATGAGTTTTCGATGCTGGATGTTGCGATTGCGCCATTGTTATGGCGTCTTGAGCACTATGGTATTGATCTGTCTCGCAATGCAGCGGCTTTGCTGAAATACGCTGAGCGTATATTTAGTCGACCTGCATATATTGAGGCCTTAACTCCCTCTGAGAAGGTAATGCGCCGCTAAGTATTTCTAGCGGTACATTGCTCGTCGGCATGTCTGACATTCCAAGTAACAAGCCCTATCTAATCCGTGCCCTGCATCAGTGGTGCACGGATTTTGGTTTTACGCCCTTCATCGCTGTTTTTGTCGATGCTAGGGTGGAGGTGCCTATGGAGTTTGTGAAGAATGATGAAATCGTTCTTAACCTCTCTTTGGAGGCGTGCCATCAGCTTCAGTTAGAAAATGACTGGATTAGCTTTCAGGCAAGGTTTGGGGGCGTTCCAAGAAAGATTATGGTTCCCGTTAGCAATGTCTTGGCTATCTACGCTAGAGAGAATGGACAGGGGATGTCTTTCCCATTTGACCCAGCTCAGGCCCGTGATCTCCATATTGCAGGCTCAGCGGATAGCACCCCTGAAAAGCCCAAAACTGTAAGACCATCGTTGAAGATTGTGAAATAGGATAAAATATATTCCGTTGCCCCTTTAGCTCATCTGGTAGAGCAACTGATTTGTAATCAGTAGGTGGTCTGTTCGAGTCGGACAAGGGGCACCATAAAATACATGGCTCACTGCTTAATTGCTAGTGAGCCTTTTTATTGTCTATTTAGTTTAGACTTTAGATCAAATAATATGTAAGCAGCATGAAAAAATATGGCAGCCTTTAATATATGCAAAATCGCAATAAATGATTTTCATTATTTATTTGATGATTTGATTGATTCTGTTGTTGCCTCACTGCAAGATCTAGGGCATGAATGCAGTGTGAGTGTCAATGAGATGAGGTTGGATGCAACCAATATTTTGATTGGCTCAATCATTTTTGATGAGCTTTTGATTTCAAGCGCCTTGAGTCATCCTTATATTGTTTACCAAATGGAGATCTTGGATGATCAGCTGGGCCATTTAAAGAATTACCCTAATTACTTAAATTTTTTGTCACGAGCCCAATCTATCTGGGAGTACTCGCCCAAAAATGTCGCCTATTTAAGATCAAAAGGATTAAGTAATGTGGAGTATGTGCCACCCGGCTATCATCCCGTAAACGAGAAAGTCACTTGGCGAAATTCACCACATAATTTTGATTTCTTATTTATTGGCTCTCTAAGCCAGCGGCGGATAGCATTTTTGGAGGGACTTATAAAGAGAGGTTATTCCGTAGGTGCCATTACCGATACAAATAAGGCGTTTGGAGCGCAAAGAGACCAAGCGATTGCGGACTCGAAAGTTGTTTTGAATATTCACTGTTTCGAGGATCTAAATAATCTTGAAACTGTGAGAATTTCTTATCTATTGGCAAATAAGGCTGTGGTTATTTCCGAATCTTCCGACCATGACCCTTACCGGGGCGGCATTGGATTTGCAGATTATGAGGTGCTATCAGAGCATTGTATTTCAATGTTAACGGATGCGTCGAGTCTTGAGGGTCGATCAAAGATGGGATATTTGGCAATTAAAAATTTTGATATGCCTGCCTTAATCGGTCAAGCCTTGAGAAGGATTAATATTCACTCAACAAGTTAAAACTTGATTGTTGAATGTCCTCTGAATCTAGATGGTAATTTACTTTAGTGACCTACAAAAATATGTTCTGCTGGTAAACCATTCAGATGGCGATCATACGCTTTGCTATACGCAGATTCTAGATGACGACAAAATAGGGCAGTATCAAACAAAGGCATTTTTAATCGGTTCGCTTCTAGCTTAGCCTTTAACGCTTTAAGCTCCACTGAATTGGTTGCTAACTTTATCGCCAACGATTCGTATTCTTCCAGCGAATGCGTAATAAGCTCCGGCAGGCCAACAGCATTTAAAAGGCTGGCAGCAACTCTTCCAGGGAAGCTCTCTCCCATAATGGTGACGACTGGTAGTCCGCACCATAACGCATCACTAGCAGTTGTGTGGGCATTGTAAGGAAGGGTATCAAGAAATAGGTCGGCCACTCTGTGCCGAGCTAAGTGATCCTGTTGGTTGATCCGTTTTGCAAATACTAGGCGATCACCCGATACACCCCTTGCCTCAGCTTCCTTGACCAGATTATTTTTGATGAAATCATTGTCCTCAAATAACCAAAGGACACTATCTTCCACACTTTTTAAAATATTCATCCAAACAGTAAAGATTTCTGGAGTAATTTTGAAATTATTGTTGAAGCAGCAAAAAATAAATTTATCACTAGGAAGCCCAAGCTCATCTTTGCTAAAAATGCGCGATGATATTTCTTTTTGATCATTATTTACTTGATAGCTATCGGGTAAATAAATAATCTTTTCAGTAAAAAACGATTGATTCACTGGAGGTATAGTGATTTCATCAGCAATGATGTAATCATGATGTTGCGCTGCCATCGTGCCAGGGTAGCCGAGATAGTTAATTTGAATGGGGGCAGCGCGCAATGCAAATATCGAGGTCCTTGCATCCATGGTTTGGCCGCCAAGATCTATGGCAATATCAATCTTATGTTCACGAGAAAGAGCGGCAACTTCTTCATCGCTCAAATTTTCTACATCAATGAAATAATCAAAATACTGCATGAGCTCTTTTCTCATGACATCATTTTCACCGCCATTAAGAAGGGAAAATGCATATATTTCGAATTGATCACGATTATGTAATTTGAAAAGCCGAGACATTAAATATGATGTGGGATGTCCCCTAAAGTCTGCAG
>CANCQD010000102.1 GCA_947380285.1 Burkholderiaceae bacterium
GAAGATTTTGCTGCCTCAGCAGTGTTGCATTTTGGTACCCATGGCGCACTTGAATTTATGCCTGGCAAACAATCCGGTATGTCAGGTTCATGCTGGCCTGACCGTTTAATAAATGATTTACCGAATCTTTATATTTATGCATCCAATAATCCCTCGGAGGGAGCAATCGCCAAAAGGCGTGCTGGTGCAACGCTCATTAGTTATTTAACTCCACCAGTATCTCAGGCAGGCTTGTATCAAGGCTTATCGGAATTAAAAGAGTCTGTAGAGCATTGGCGTAAGGCGACACCTCAAGAAAATAGCCAAGAAGTTAGTCAAGGGACTGCCCAAGCTTGGGATGCAAATGCACAGGAGCTTTTAGATTCTTTACAAGCGCAAGCAGTGGCATTGGAATTTGTATCCGCAGAGCCAGCTTGGAAAACTCAAGACACCGATACAGTCAATAAGGCAGTAATGCATTTAAGTGAGCAAATACTGGAACTTGAATACACATTGATTCCTTATGGCCTGCATATATTAGGAAGTCCGATTAGTACTGAGCAAAGCTTGGATATGCTGATGAGTTACGCATCAGTGCAAGAAGGAGAGATTCAGGATTTCTCTAGAGAGGCGATGAATGCATTGATTCATAGTCAAAGTCTTGAGCAGTTTTCCAAAAATCAAACTCTGGCTTTAACACCTGGCTTAAGAGAAGAGCTAGATCAGGTATTAAGCATGCATCGTGATATGCAATCAGATAGCGAAATGCAAGGCATTCTGAAAGCACTAGAAGGGCGTTACATTCGTCCAGCACCTGGCGGGGATGTCTTGAGAAACCCTCAAGTACTTCCTACTGGTAGAAATGTCCACGGGTTTGATCCATTCCGCATCCCAAGTAAGTTTGCTATGAAGGATGGTCAATATCAGGCCAACAAAATTCTAGAAAGATATCAAGCAGACGGAAATCCATTGCCAGAATCTATCGCGATGGTTCTATGGGGAACAGATAACCTCAAAACTGAAGGTGGTCCAATTGCGCAAATCTTTGCCTTAATGGGCGCGTTGCCACGCTTTGATAGTTTCGGCAGACTAGCTGGAGCACAACTGGTGCCCCTGGAAGAGTTGGGACGCCCCCGCATCGATGTCATGGTTTCAATTTCAGGAATCTTTAGAGATTTGATGCCCTTGCAAATTAAGATTTTGGCCGAAGCTGCTTACTTAGCGGCTGCAGCTGATGAGCCTCTTGAGCAGAATTTCATTCGCAAGCATGCGTTGGCATATCAAGCTAGCAATGGATGCGATCTTGAGACTGCGGCATTACGTGTATTTGGTAATGCTGAGAGCGCCTACGGTGCCAATGTCAATATGATGATTGATAACGGACTATGGCAGGACGAAAACGAATTAGCTGAAACCTATACACGTCGCAAGAGTTTTGCTTATGGAAGATCAGGCACTCCAGTATTGCAAAGTGAATTGTTAAATTCCATCCTCGCAGATGTGGAGCTGACCTATCAAAATCTCGATTCCATTGAATTGGGTGTAACGACAATTGATACTTACTTTGATACCTTGGGTGGCGTCAGTAGGGCTGTGCGTAGGGCTAA
This sequence comes from Burkholderiaceae bacterium, assembly GCA_947380285.1. Next base: position 1,587 of record CANCQD010000102.1, read on the forward strand.
AGGCGGTAAAGCAGCGCCTGTTTACATTGGCGATCAAACTAAAGGTGATGCAGTAGTCAGATCATTAAATGAGCAAGTCTCCCTTGAAACTCGCTCACGCATGCTCAATCCAAAGTGGTACGAGGGCATGCTCAAACATGGTTATGAGGGTGTACGTCAATTAGAAAGCCACCTCACCAATACAGTGGGTTGGTCAGCAACCACAGGTCAGGTTGAGCCTTGGGTTTATCAGCACCTTACTCAGACATTCATATTAGACCCAGAAATGCGCGAGCGTTTAATGAGTCTGAACCCTGCATCATCTGCGAAAGTAGCAAGTCGCTTATTAGAAGCATCAGAAAGAAATTATTGGAAGCCAGAGCCATCGGTACTCGAGACATTACGTCGCGTTGCCAATGACTTTGAAGATCGACTTGAAGGTGTATACGAGGGAGTGCCTATTTAATGGAAACGGTAAACATACCAATTTCTTCAATCAATACGAGAACTAAGCCATTGGATGGGGAAGGCAGTTTGCAAGTTCATCTAGATCCTAACGAAAAAATTGGCAATGCCAAAGTTTTTGCGATCTATGGAAAGGGCGGAATTGGGAAAAGCACTACCTCTTCTAATCTCTCCGCAGCTTTTTCATTATTAGGCAAGCGAGTAATTCAGATTGGCTGTGATCCAAAACATGACTCTACTTTTACCTTGACAAAAAAGTTGGTTCCTACTGTGATTGATATTCTAGAGTCAGTAGATTTTCACTCTGAAGAATTACGTGTGGAAGATTTTGTCTACGAGGGCTTTAATGGTGTGATGTGTGTCGAAGCAGGCGGTCCTCCGGCTGGAACAGGTTGCGGTGGCTACGTGGTTGGTCAAACAGTGAAGCTGTTAAAAGAGCATCATTTACTAGAAGATACCGATATTGTTATTTTTGATGTGCTGGGTGACGTTGTCTGCGGTGGTTTTGCAGCTCCCTTGCAGCATGCTGATCGAGCGCTGATTGTTGCTGCAAATGATTTCGACTCCATCTTTGCAATGAATCGCATTGTTCAAGCAATTAGTGCAAAAGCTAAAAATTACAACGTGCGCTTAGGTGGCGTGATTGCCAACCGCAGTCAAGATACCGATCAGATCGATAAATTCAATGATCGTGTTGGTCTTAAGAAAATGGCCCATTTTCCTGACCTCGACGCTATTCGTAAGAGTCGTTTAAAGAAATGCACGATCTTTGAAATGGAATCTACCCCTGAAATTGAGGCAGTAAAAGAGGAGTACCTCCGCTTGGCAGCCAGCTTGCTTTTAGATGATGACCCATTGTTAATGGAATCTCTAAAAGACCGTGAAATCTTTGACTTGCTAGGATTTGATTAATCATGGACGCTATTTCTTATTTAGATAGACGCAGTAAGCTGCAGAACTATTTTGATCGCACTGCTAATGATGCTTGGGCAAAACTGACATCAGATGCTCCAGTGAGTGGTATTCGTGCAACTGTGAGAGCGGGACGCGATCAAATGCGTAACAGCATTATTAGTCGACTACCGGAAAATCTGATTGGTAAAAGAGTTCTAGATGCAGGTTGCGGAACTGGTGCCGTTGCGCTTGAATTGGCTAACAAAGGGGCTTTAGTTACCGCAGTGGACCTCTCGCCTAATTTAATCGAGCTTGCTAAAAGCAGAATCCCTGAGAGTGAGCGTCAAAATATCCAATTCCATGCTGGTGATATGCTGGATGAATCTTATGGCGATTTCGATTATGTCATTGGCATGGATTCTATGATTCACTACTGTGCAAAAGATATGTTGGTGGTATTAGAGAAGTTAGCTCCTCGTGTCTCTGAAAAAATACTATTTACTTTTGCCCCCAGCACATTACCCCTGGAATTAATGATTCGGGTAGGCCGTCTATTCCCAAGAAAAGATAGGGCACCATTTATTGAGCCTATTAGTTACGAAAAGCTAAATAAATCGATTAATCAGTCGCCCTGGTTCGTTGATTGGGAGGCTCCATTTACCCATTTGGTATCAAGTGGCTTTTATAAATCTCAACTCATGGAGTTGAAAAAACAATCATGATGAGCATGTCTAGAATTGCAAAAGCTTGGACGAGGATTCATCCTCGCTTTTTGCCTTTTGCAGACGTGGCAACCCCTGATTTGCCTTTAGGTAGACTCCTCAGGTTATCTTTGTTTCAAGTTTCTGTTGGCATGGCCACTTCGTTGCTTGTTGGCACTCTTAATCGCGTGATGATTGTGGAGATGAGCATAGATGCATGGTTAGTAGCGTTAATGGTGGCATTGCCTTTAGTCTTTGCTCCATTTAGAGCATTGATTGGCCATAAGTCTGATACGCATCGTTCTATCTTGGGTTGGAAAAGGGTTCCCTATATTTGGATGGGGACATGGTTGCAGTTTGGCGGTCTTGCCATCATGCCGTTCGCTTTGATCTTGCTGTCTGGCGACACACACTGGCCTATTTGGTTTAGTTATCTTGGTAGTACATTGGCGTTTTTATTGGTGGGTGCTGGTATGCAAACCACTCAAACCGCTGGCTTGGCTCTTGCAACTGACTTAGCGGATGAAAAAAATAGACCACGTGTTGTCGCAATGATGTATGTCATGTTGCTAGTGGGTATGGTTTTCAGTGGAATTATCTTCAGTCTATTTTTGGACCCTTTTAGCCCAATGCAATTAATCAGGGTAATACAGGGTGTTGCTATCCTGACTCTGTTTTTGAACCTCTTTGCCTTGTGGAAACAAGAAGTTCGTCAGCCTAGAAATACTTCGCCTGATATTACCCAACCTAAATTCACTCAGAGTTGGCATCAATTCATCAAAAAACCAAATGTGCGTCGTTTTTTAATCATGCTTGGACTTGGTACTACCGGTTTTAGTATGCAAGATATTATTTTGGAGCCTTATGGTGGCGAGATTTTGCAGCTTGATGTTTCTGCAACCAGTTTCCTAACGGCCTTAATTGCCTTTGGATCTTTATTGGCATTTTCGCTTTCAGCAAGATGGCTCGGTCGTGGATTTAACGCCCACAGAATAGCTGCGCTAGGTTTATTGCTAGGTTTAATTGCATTTACCCTGGTGATCTTCTCGGAACCAATGGGCTCTCCAAATTTATTCAGATTAGGCGCGCTCTTAATTGGCTTTAGCGGCGGCTTGTTTGCGGTGAGTACATTAACAATTGCAATGAGTATGGATCAAGAGAATATGAGTGGCATGGTCATTGGGGCTTGGGGGGCGGTGACTGCTACTTGCTCTGGAATTGGTATGTTATTAGGCGGCGCAATTAGAGATCTCGTCGGCCAATTGGCTACTAGTGGAGCAATCGGCTCCGCATTAATGAATCCAGCAACTGGGTATAGCTTTGTTTACCACATCGAAATTTATTTATTGTTTATTACCTTGGTTGCATTGGGTCCTTTAGTAGCTAAAAGGACAGTTTTGGGTGTTTCAAAAACAAGTAAGTTTGGCTTAGCTGATTTTCCAGGCTAGTTTTTAAGGAAGGGGAGAAATATGGGTACGGGTGCAATTACACAATATATCGACGTAGCTCAAGTCGTGTTTTATATATTCTTACTGTTCTTCGTTGGATTAATTATTTATCTGACATTAGAAAGTAAGCGAGAAGGATTTCCATTAGAAACTGAGCGCTTTGGGCAGGTGCGCCGTGAAGATGGCATCTTAGGTATGCCAAGAGTGAAAAAATTTGTGACAGAGTTTGGTAAAACCTACTATGCGCCATTGCAAACTCCTCCTGAGCCAGAAAAAGTCTCTGCAGTTCCGATTCATCCTTGGAACGGAGCGCCATTGGCACCAGTAGGAAACCCCCTGTTAGCGGGTGTTGGACCAGGCTCTTATGCAAATCGTGCCGATCATGTCGATTATGACTTAGAAGGTCATGCGCGTATTCGTCCATTAAGAAACCTGCCAAAAATTTCGATCTCAGAAATTGATATCAATCCAATTGGATTAGAAGTTATTGGTGCAGATGGCAATAAAGGCGGTATGGTGACGGATGTATGGGTAGACCATATGGAAATGATGATTCGTTACCTTGAGGTAGATGCGAACGGTAATAAGGTGTTGTTACCTATTAATTTCTCTCGCATTGGAAAGCACAATATTCAAGTGCAATCTATTTTGTCAGATCAATTTGCTCAGGTGCCAAAAACAAAGCACCCAGAAGAAGTGACCTTGTTAGAGGAAGAGAAAATTATGGCGTACTTTGGTGCAGGCACTTTGTACGCAACACCTGAGCGTCAGGAGCCATTAGCATGAGTCTTGATATCCATAGCAGTCCAGAGCATGAGTTTGAAGCTGAATTTGGCCTTCCTGAGAAGTTGCCAAAGGGTGAGCGTATTTTGTGGCAGGGATCACCTGACACAAAGACGATTTTATCGAAGGTCTTTCATATCAAACTATTAGGTATTTATTTTGGATTGCTATTGGCTTATCGTTTAGTGTCTGGCTTGAGTGATGGTGAGTCTGTTACATCTATCTTGTATTCAGCGCTGACCATTCTAGCTTTATCGGGTTTAGGCCTTGGTCTAGTAGGGCTGATTGGATATTTGATCGCTTCAACAGCGGTTTACACCATTACTAATAAGCGTGTGGTGATGCGAATTGGCATTGTTCTCAATATGACTTTCAATCTTCCCTTGAAAATGATTGAGTCAGCAGATTGTGGCTTTACCAAAGAAGGAGCTGGCGATATTTATTTAAAGTTAAGCAAGGGAATCAAAATTGCAATATTTCATTTATGGCCACATGCAAGACCTGGTAAGTGGACTGCTCCCCAGCCGACTTTAAGAGGAATCAAAAACTGTGCTGAAGTTGCGCAAATTTTGGTGGATGCATGGGCAATAGAAAATAATGTCATCGCCCGCTCTGTCCAGGCAAATGAAGCTAAGTCAGTTAATACAAACAACTCCTATACAGAGGCAGAAGTAGCATGATTTTGCGTATGAACACTATTCAGATGCAAAACTATATTGCATTGTTTATTGTTTCATTGCTAGCAGTGGTGATTTTGCTCGTTGGAAACTTTGTGCAGTCCGGCAAATTAGAACATCAAGCAGATGCTGATGTCATTGCCAAGAAAACACTGCACTTTAGAGATCTTCCTAGTGGCGCAGTAGGTGTGATTTCTGCAGATAACGGACAAATGATTGCGCAGGTTGAAGGGCAGGCTGGTTTTGTAAGGGGCATTTTGAGGGCTCTGGCGCGCGATCGCCGAATTCGTCAAATTTCTAGTGATGATGCCTTTGAATTAATCAGTCGTGCAGATGGCAGGCTAACCTTAATTGATTTAGCAACCAATAACCGAATTGATTTAGAGTCCTTTGGAAAAGATAACGCTGCTGAATTTGCTGCATTTTTAAATATTGCGAGATAACTATGTCTAAACAAACAGTACCTTGTCATGTCGACATGTCCAATACCTCCGAGTTTCTCTATGCTCATGTTGATTTGAGCGGGGTACAGGTCGGTCCTGGAGATCAAGTACTGGTCCACGATCCTATCGTAGACATCAATTTTGGTGAAGTACTGAGTTATGACCGTATTGCTACTGTTTCTAAGGCGGGTATCTTTTCGCGGCTGTGGGTCTATTTGACTGCAAGACTGGAAGTAACCATGCTATATGAAGTGAGCTTTTCAACCACTCGATTTAGTAAAGCTAAAAAATACCCAAGGCCAGCTCCTATTATTAAAGAGACCACCCCTATTATTTTGCATGAAGGAGTAAAAGTATGAGTGCCACTGTGCCAACAATGCCAATGGGGCGTTCAATTAATGAGTCAACCGATCGTGCACTTGAGAATACGATTCTCAGTCCGCGCTTTTACACCACTGACTTTGATGAGATGGATCGTTTCGATATTTCATCCGTGAAGCCAGAGTGGGATCGATTAATGCAAGAATTTGAACAGGACATTAATCAAGCCCATTTTCAGCGTCCCGAAGATATGTCAAAGGATTACTCGCATCTTCCTGAGGGTCTATACCAAGAGTTCCTGGACTTTTTGATTAGCTCTATTACTTCTGAATTCTCAGGCTGTGTGCTCTATTCAGAAATTAAAAAATCTATCAATAATCCCGAGCTAAAGAACTTGTTTTCTTATATGGCCCGTGATGAAAGTAGGCACGCTGGTTTTATTAATCAGTGGCTCAAAGATTTTGGTATTGGTGTTGATTTGGGATTTTTGGCAAGAACTAAAAAATATACCTTCTTTAAACCAAAGTTTATTTTTTATGCAACCTATCTTTCTGAAAAGATAGGCTATGCCCGCTACATCATGATTTTTCGTATCATTCAGAAAAAACCTGAGCTGCGTTTTCACCCAATTTTCCTTTGGTTTGAAAAATGGTGTAACGATGAATTCCGTCATGGTGAAGCATTTGCATTATTGATGCGCTCTAATCCAAAATTACTTAGTGG
>CANCQD010000103.1 GCA_947380285.1 Burkholderiaceae bacterium
GCGATGGCTACGTAGAGATCAATAAGATCCCTTACGACCATGCGGTCCTACTCAGCTCGGACGGCGCCATCTCTAACTGGTCTGCGCAAACATTTGATAGCTTAGAAGCCAGTCATTTCGCGCAAATGGTTGATTTAAAACCAGAATTAATCCTCATCGGGACCGGTAGCCGCCAGCGCTTTCCCAAGCCAGAACTCCTTAAATCCTTGATTGAGGCCAAAATTGGCTTTGAAATCATGGATTCCCAGGCTGCCTGCCGCACCTACAACATCCTAGTCGGCGAGGGTCGTCAGGTCGTGCTTGCCCTGATTGTGGAACCCACTTAATGCAATTTGGCCAAATTCGGCAGTCATCAGCCCTGCACCCAGGCAAGATTTTGCTGCTGGTCATTATTTACGGCTTGCTTTGGTTTGGCACCCTCAATTACCGCCACCTCATCCCATCCGATGAAGGCCGCTATGCAGAAATAGCCCGAGAAATGCTGTTTACCGGTGATTGGATTACTCCGCGTTACAACGGTTACAAGTATTTTGAAAAACCCCCTCTTCAGGCTTGGGCAACTGCCGCCGCATTTCAAGCATTTGGTATTGGCGATTGGCAAGCGCGACTTTGGACGGCACTAACGGGTTTCCTAACTATTCTTTTGGTCGGTTTTACTGGTGCGCGCATCTTCAACGCGAGAGCAGGATGGTTGGCTGCTGTTGTATTGGCATCGAGTCCGATGTGGATTATCAGCGGTCACTTCAACTCACTCGACATGGGCTTGTCCTCATTTTTAGTGGCGGCCCTCTGTAGCCTCTTGCTTGCACAAACTTCCCATAACAAAAATAACTGTCGCAACTGGATGTGGGCTTGCTGGATTTTTATGGCGCTAGCAACACTATCCAAAGGAGTTATTGGCGCAGCGATTCCTGCAATGGTGTTTATTGCTTACTCCATTAGTACGTGGGACTGGAAAATCTGGACGCGCTTACGTTTATTTAGTGGAACTATTTTGTTCTTAGCTATCACTGCCCCTTGGTTTGTATTGGTAGCGCAACGCAATCCCGAGTTTCTAGAGTTCTTCTTTATTCATGAACATCTGCAACGCTTCACACAAGATGATCACAGCAGAACTGGCCCTATTTACTACTTTGTACCATTACTCCTGATTGGCTTACTCCCCTGGTTTCTACAGGTCCCCGGGGCCATTGCACAAGCATGGAGCGAGCGCCGTCGTGAATTCTCAGCAGGCTGGTTATTAGTCTGCTGGTTTGCTGTGATCTTTACATTCTTTAGTATGTCTCACTCCAAATTGCCTGGCTACATCATCCCCGTTTTCCCAGCACTCGCTTTAATTATTGGCAATCGTTTAGATCGCCTGCTTGGTCACACCAACACCATGGCATTACCATGGAAATTACAGACACTTTGCTTTGCAATTTTGGGGTGTGTTGGATTTTTCTTTTTAGATGCCATTGGTAAACAAGCAAGACCTGATGAGATTGAAGCTTATGCGCAATATACCTATTGGGTGATTGCTGCATTAGTAGCACTTGTCAGTTTTAGCGCTTACGCTGCATGGCAAAGCAAGCGCAATGGCATTCAAAGCATCGTCAGCTTTGCTTGTGGGTTCTTTCTCTGCGCCATCATCGCAGGAACAGGTCACGAGACATTGGGTCGCGCAGTCTCTGGCATCGATCTAGTAGAGCGAGTCAAAGCTTCTATTCCAGAAAAAGTGAGCTTTTATTCAGTGCGTCTTTTAGATCACACCGTGCCTTTCTATTTAAGAAGAACGATGATCATGGTTGAATCACCCGATGAGCTTGAGTTTGGAGTTAATCAAGAGCCAGAACTTTGGATGCCAACATTAGACGCCTTTATTACCCGCTGGCAAGAAGATCCAACGGCCTACGCCATCATGGTTCCAGAGCAATTTGATACGCTTAAGACTCAGGGCTTCCCAATGCAGGAAGTTGATCGTGATTCACGCAGGGTCATTGTCAAGCATCCAGATATCTCGCAGTAATATAGGACACCATGTCAAACTTCATCCCCTTCACACGCCCTAGCTTTAATCAAGAAACCATTGATGCTGTTTTAGAGGTATTGCGTTCAGGATGGGTGACATCCGGACCGAAGTTGGCCGAGTTTGAAGCTGCTTTAAGTCAATACTTTGGCGGTCGTCCGGTACGCTGTTTTGCCAATGGCACCGCAACCATGAAGATCGCTCTGCAAGTTGCCGGCATTGGTGATGGCGATGAAGTAATTACCACTCCAATTTCTTGGGTGGCAACTTCTAACGTGATTTTGGGTGTTGGCGCCAAACCAGTATTTGTGGATATCGATCCTATTACACGCAATATTGATCTAAATAAAGTGGCTGCTGCAATCACGCCAAAGACACGCGCGATCATGCCGGTCTATTTAGCTGGATTACCCGTTGATATGGATCAACTCTATGCGCTAGCCAAACAACACAAACTTCGCGTGATTGAGGATGCAGCTCAGGCCTTTGGCTCGCAGTGGCAAGGCAAGAAGATTGGCAGCTTTGGTGACCTGGTGAGCTTTAGCTTCCAGGCCAACAAGAACCTCACCACTGTTGAGGGTGGCTGCCTTGTTCTCAATAATTTCGACGAAGCAAAACTGGCTGAGAAATTCCGCCTTCAAGGTTTAACCCGTGAAGGCATGGACGGCATGGATGTTGATATATTGGGTGGCAAAGATAACTTGACCGATGTGAACGCAGCTATCGGCCTTGAACAGCTCAAGCAACTTCCCTCTTATCAAACACGTCGCGCTGAACTCGCGCGCCAATACTTTGATGTACTCCGTGCGAAATTGAAATCAGCTGGATTGGAAGGCATGAAATTAGAACTTCCAGTAGAAAATTTCACCGATAGTAACTGGCACATGTTTCAAGTTGTTTTGCCACTCGAGCAGCTCAATACGGATCGCGCTCAAGTGATGACGGAATTAAAAGATTTGGGCATTGGTACAGGGGTTCATTACCCTGCTATTACAGGATTTACTCTTTACAAAAAACAAGGCTACAAAACTTCAGACACTCCGATAGCCGAACGCATTGGTCGATCCATTCTGACTCTTCCCTTATTTCCGGCAATGGCAGATGAAGATATTGGCTGTATAGCCAGTGGATTGGTCGGAATTCTGCAGAAATACCGCAAAAACTAGCGTTCCTGGGTTAAACCCAAAGAATCAGGCAAAATTGCAGCATGACTGCAAATTTAGTTGCCAACCCAACACTCAGCATTGTTATTCCCGTTTATAACGAGGAGGACGGATTAAAGGCTTTATTTGATCGCCTTTATCCAGCATTGGATGCCCTGGCTTCCAAACGCGAAATCACCTATGAGATCGTATTTGTTAACGACGGTAGCAAAGATCGTTCCGCCGGCATTCTTTCCAAGCAAGTGGAGTTACGCCCTGATGTAACCCGTGCAGTTTTATTTCACAGCAACTTTGGCCAACATATGGCCATCATGGCTGGCTTTGAATACGCCAAAGGCGAACATATCATTACTTTGGATGCAGACCTACAAAATCCTCCCGAAGAAATTGATGCTTTAACTGAGCAGTTATTAAAGGGTCATGATTACGTAGGCACTATTCGCGCCGATCGCCGCGATAGCTTCTTCAGAAAATTCGCTTCACGCGCAATGAATCGCTTGCGCGAAAACATTACCCGCATCACGATGACTGATCAAGGTTGTATGTTGCGTGGGTACAGTCGCCGCATTGTTGACTTAGTACGTCAATGCGATGAAAGCAATACTTTTATTCCGGCACTGGCGTATACCTTCTCTGCAAACCCAGTAGAAATTACTGTCAAACACGAAGAGCGTTTTGCGGGTGAATCCAAATACAGCTTGTATCAGCTAATTCGCCTGAACTTTGACTTAGTCACTGGCTTCTCTGTCATGCCGTTGCAGATTTTCTCAATACTCGGCATGCTGCTATCCCTTGCTGCTGGTAGCTTGTTCGCGTACCTACTGGTTCGCCGCTTCCTTCTAGGTGCTGAGGTTGAGGGGGTATTCACCCTCTTCGCCCTGACCTTCTTCCTGATTGGTGTGATGCTCTTTGGGCTCGGACTGTTAGGTGAGTACATTGGTCGCATCTACCAGCAAATCCGTAAACGTCCACGCTATGTGGTGCAAACCGTTTTAGAGAAAAAATAATTGCACGCAGTCGTCTTTGCTTATCACGATGTTGGCGTCAACTGCCTCAAGGCACTTCTCAATGCGGGCATACAAGTTGATCTAGTCGTTACCCATCAAGATGACCCCAATGAGAATGTTTGGTTTGGAAGCGTTGAAAAGCTCTGTCAAGAAAAAAATATTTCTTACATCACTCCAAGCGCTAATGAATTAATAGATTTAGTTCCCAAGCTCCAAGCATTAGCTCCTGACTATATTTTTTCTTTCTACTATCGCTTCATGATTCCGGAGCAGATTTTGGCTTGCGCCAAAATTGCCGCACTCAATATGCATGGCTCGTTACTCCCAAAATATCGTGGACGTGCGCCAGTGAATTGGGCCATTCTGCATGGCGAAACAGAGACCGGCGCAACTTTACACGTCATGGAAGCGAAACCGGATGCAGGAGATATTGTTGGGCAAGCAGCCGTCAGCATCGGCCCAGATGAAACTGCTACTGATGTATTTGCTAAGGTCAGTCAGGCTGCCGTGAGCGTGATCGATCAGGTCTTGCCTAGCCTTCTAAATGGAATTGTTCCCCGCAAGGCGAACGAGCTCCAAAAAGGCAGTTATTTTGGCGGTAGAAAGCCTGCAGACGGGCAAATTCATTGGAATCAGACTGCCAAACAGGTCCACGACTTGGTTAGGGCTGTTGCACCCCCTTATCCAGGCGCCTTTAGCAACCATGACGGCAAAACCATGATTGTGGCCCGCACCAGCCTAAACGGGCCATTTCCAGGCAAGCTCAATCTTGGGGTTTGTGGCATCCAAGTGGTTGATAATCGGGTATTCGGCATTTGTGGCGACCATCAAGCAGTTGAAGTATTGGAATGGTTTCCAGCAAGCAAATAAGTAGAAAATTCAGCAATAGCAAATTAGATTAAAACGAGGCAGTAGAGATGAAAAAAGTACTCATTCTTGGTGTTAACGGTTTTATTGGTCACCACCTTTCCAAGCGCATTCTCGAGACAACCGATTGGGATGTCTATGGCATGGATATGCAAAACGATCGTCTTGGCGACTTAGTTAAACATCCGCGCATGCATTTCTTTGAAGGTGATATCACGATCAATAAAGAGTGGGTTGAATATCACATTCGCAAATGCGATGTCATCTTGCCTTTAGTGGCGATTGCAACGCCAGCTACGTATGTTCAGCAACCACTCAAAGTATTTGAGCTCGACTTCGAAGCCAATCTCCCAATCGTGCGCTCTGCTGTTAAGTACAAAAAGCATTTGGTATTTCCATCAACCTCTGAGGTTTATGGCATGTGCGAAGATGGTGAATTTGATTCCGCTAAATCCAATATGGTTTACGGTCCAATCAATAAACCACGCTGGATCTATGCTTGCTCTAAGCAATTAATGGACCGTGTGATCTGGGGTTATGGCATGGAAGGCTTACGCTTTACCCTCTTCCGCCCATTTAACTGGATTGGTCCTGGCTTAGATAGCATCTACACACCTAAAGAAGGCTCTTCCCGTGTTGTGACTCAGTTCTTGGGTCACATCGTTCGCGGCGAATCTATCAACGTTGTTGATGGTGGCGCCCAGAAACGTGCCTTTACTTATATTGACGATGGTATTGATGCTTTAATGCGCATCATCGATAACAAAGATGGTGTTGCTAACGGCAAGATCTACAACATCGGCAATCCAAAGAACAATCACTCCATTCGTGAGCTAGCCAATCAGATGCTGGAAATTGCTCGCAGTATTCCTGAGTACGCAAAGAATGCGAATGAAGTGAAGATTGTAGAAACTACTTCAGGTGCTTACTACGGTGAAGGCTATCAAGATGTTCAAAATCGTGTTCCAGCAATTGACAATACAATGAGCGAATTGGGTTGGAAGCCAACTACCACGATGACTGATGCGCTCAAGAACATTTTTGAAGCCTATCGTGGAGATGTAGAAAAAGCCCGCACTTTAGTAGATAAAGAATAAGCGAAAGTAAATTCAAAGGTACATGGCTAAGATTGCTCTCAAGGTTGATGTTGACACCTTACGTGGAACTAAAGAAGGAGTTCCCAATCTAGCTCGCACTTTGGAGCGTTCTGGCCTTAAAGCCACCTTTCTATTTAGCCTTGGCCCTGACCACACCGGCTGGGCCTTAAAGCGTGTCTTTCGCCCAGGCTTTCTGAAGAAAGTTAGCCGCACTTCTGTTGTAGAGCACTACGGCATTAAGACACTCTTATACGGTGTACTTCTTCCGGGCCCCGATATCGGCAAGAAAGCTGCTGCAGAAATGCGTGCCATTGATAAAGCAGGTCATGAGACAGGCATTCATACTTGGGATCATGTTGCTTGGCAAGATGCAGTACGTGACCAAGATGCGTCTTGGACAAAAGCGATGATGCAGAAAAGCTGGGATCGCTTTGTAGAAATCTTCGGTCATGCACCGGTAACCTATGGTGCTGCTGGCTGGCAAATGAACGATGCCGCCTTTGAGCAACTCGATCAATGGGGAATAGCCTATTCTTCTGATGGTAGAGCTGAACCCAATCTCATGCCCTATCGTCTTGCATTACCGTCAGGAAAAGCGAAGCATGTGCAGTACCCAACAACGCTCCCGACCTTTGATGAACTTATTGGCATCGATGGTACAGATGAATTTGGCGCAGTAAAAAAGTTATTAGAAATCACCCAAAGCAATCCAAATGACCAAGTCTTCACACTGCACGCTGAACTAGAGGGGCAAAAGCTATTGCCTGCGTTCGAGCAGCTGCTAGCTGGATGGCTAAATCAAGGTCATGAGCTCGTCACTATGGGCGAGCTTCATAAATCCTGGGAAGCCACCAAGCAACTCGATAAAATAGCTGTACTACCGCTGACCTGGGGAGAAATACCCAATCGCAGTGGCGACTTAATCATTCAAAATAACTAGAACTCAGAGATAACAACCAACGAAGGATCATCATGACAGTAGCCATCGGTCAACCTATGCCACAGTGCACAATTCCAGCAACCTCTGGATTGATGTTTTCACCTGCCTCTGCAAAAGGTAAAAAATTGGTTCTTTATTTTTACCCTAAAGATATGACTCCGGGATGTACTGCCGAGTCCGGCGAGTTCAGAGACAACATTGAAGCATTCACCAAAGCCAATACTCTGGTCGTAGGCGTTTCACGAGATAGCCTTAAGTCACATGACAATTTCCGCAGCAAACTAGAACTCCCGTTTGAGCTAGTTGCTGACACGGAAGAAAAGCTTTGCCAGATTTTTGGCGTTATGAAGATGAAGAATATGTATGGCAAACAAGTCCGTGGCGTCGAGCGCAGCACCTTCCTGTTTGACTCTACTGGCAAGCTGGCAAAAGAGTGGCGCGGCCTGAAGGTTCCCGGTCATGTGACAGAGGTATTACAAGCTGCCCAAGCCACTAAATAATTTTTACAATAATTTGATCAGAGGTGCTTGCAAACCCCAAAATTTGGGGTAAAGTGATTCATATGCACCGTAAACGACGGGAAAGTCTGACAATCCGTTTGAATCAGAAACCTGAATATCTCAGATCAGGTACGGGGAGCAACCCCCTCCGTTTTTCAGCCCTAACTACAACCAGTTTCGTAATAAACCGTCAACGCAATCCGCTTGGCGGTTTTTTCTTTTAGGAGAGTCCATGCCACTGCCCCCAATCCCCACTCAAATTGCTGATCAAGTCAAACTCAGTCGCAAAGATACTCCCGACTTAAAGAAACGCCCTGCTCAAGCAAAACCGGTGGTAGTGGAAGCCGTTGA
>CANCQD010000104.1 GCA_947380285.1 Burkholderiaceae bacterium
TGGCAGAAAGATTTAAAGCAATGCGTTGATGCTGATACTCATCAAACAAGTGATATAGCTGACTTACCTTAGCTTGTACATCTGTGTTTGCCAAGATTGCGAGGGAGGCTTCTCGTAACTCGAGCATGGGTGATAGCAGGCTTAAATCGCCCACTCCTACTCAGTGGCTACTCTGTAAAGAGTGCTTATAAAACGATGTGTTGTATTGATCGATTTCATTTGTGTAACTTTTTTGTAAGCAACTTAGTGGTGTGGCATGTAGACGTAAAAAAGAAGGTCTATGTATCTACACATTGTACGCAGGTATTAGATGCACAATACAAGACCTAATAAGGACAAAATTTATGAGCCTTCCTACGGAATGCCAATAAAAGGATTATGGCGATCTGTCGCTATTGAAGTGCTGCTTTTGCTGAAAGCTCTCGCTTAAGTATTTCCATATTGGGACTGTTTGTAAACTGGTCATCAGGGTAATAACCAAAATTGTGAACACCTTTAATTCTCATATTACGCATCCATGAACTGAGTTCAGCTGTGGGAATGGGCTTATCTGTACGCCAATCTTTTGCCTGTAATTCATATATAAGTTTCTGGTTGGCTTTCGGGTAGACCTGAGTGACGTCAATGAGGTTATTAAGCCATTGGCTAGGGTTCTTGGCTTTTTCCATGTAGGGCATTGCCATAAGCGCCACCCAGTTGTAGTTTTGTAAACCATTCGGAATTGATTGCGCAAACCATTCTTCTGAGCTTGGGTTGAGGGCTACTTCAGCGTAGTAATTACGCGCAAGACTAATAGGCTTACGGTATTGCTGAGCCGCCTCCCTCACCTCGATAGAAAACTGGGTCAACATTTCTGTTTTTGCCTTGTACCATTTTTCGTTGTAAGTGGGGTTTTGAGTAATTGCTCCAATATTGGCTGGTAGCCCCCAGTTTTTTGCGTAGTACTGCAGTGCAGGCAGGCTTGCGTCTTCTTTATCTGAGAGGGTTGCATCATCATGAATCAATATCCCCTCAAAGTTCGCGTAGCGACCTAGATCCGTATATATGCCCTTGATAAACTGCCGAGAACGCTCGGAGAAAGGACTCAGTCTTAAGTAGCCAATTCCTTTACTGCCATCAGAGGATTTAACAATATCTAAGTCACGTAGTTTTTTTGGACCTGGATCAAATGCCAAGAGTGGCATCCAGGCAAACACCTTCACTCCTGCACGAGTCTTGAGCTGCCAACTAGCTCTACCAAAAATATCCGCCTTAACTGGCATGTAGCTATTCTTAAAGTACAGACTCTTGGCTACGCCACTTGCATCATCATCTGAAAATGCTTGGAGGTATACGGTGGTTACTCCAGAAGCTAGAACGCGCTCTATTAAACTACCCAAATTCTTTTCTTGTTGGACTGGGTCTTTATCGTATACATAATCGAGATCCACATGCATCACCCGCTCAAGCTCTGGAGGATGCTCCCGCAAGTTAGCGACAAAATCATCGATTTTTGGGTTATTGATCAGATATATCCGGCGGATGCTATCGACCGCCTGCAATTCAATATTTTCCCCGTCATCTAGGGTGATGGCAATGTCCATACCAAGACTCTTGGCAATTTGTTGTCCAACACTGTTATATCTACCATATGGCCACACAATAATTCTTGGGATCGTGCCAGTATGCCGTTTTATCCAAGCATTGTTTTTAATTAAATCCGATTTAATCCGATTGAGATAATGTTCTTCAGTTTCGTATTGGTGTGTGCTCTGGTTATATTCAAAAGTAGTGAGCGCTGGCATGTCATTGCCTTGGGCGTTGCCTAAAACTCCATGGTGTAAATCGTAGGTATGAGAGGCTATTTCTACCAAGCCACTGCTAGCGATCTCTTTCAATTCTTTTAGGGATAAGAATTTCGAGCGAGGTACTTGCTTGCCTGCATAAAATACAGTTCCATTTTCAGGTACCTCAAGCCATGAACCAACAATAGCTAAAGTTGCCGGATAGTTAAAAGCTTTTAATAGAGGTAGGACATAGGTATAGAAACTCTTATAGCCATCATCGAAGGTGAGAACAATGGCTTTATCGGGTAATGGTTTGCCGCCATTATTGGCATTTATCACATCCTGAATCGAAATTACTATGTAGCCATTTGCTTTTAGCCATGAGAAGTAATTAATCAGGTTATCCGCACTAACATCATCAGGCTCAGTAGTAATCGACATTTCTTGAACGATGTCATGGAAACTCAAGACCTTGAAGTCTTTAGCGCCCCAAGCAAGATTGCTTAGTAAAGCAAAAGCACAGAGAAGGTATTTGATCTGGTTCATTTAGAAGCGAGACTCAAAGTTGAGGTATCCGGTGATGTAACTGGATTTAGCGCCATTAAATGGAAAACTGGTTTTACCAACACCCCAGCTAAGCGTTCTTTTATCGCCAATATTAAAGTCTTGGCCATAGCCGAAGTTATTCATGGGTAGGGAGATATATCCAGATTGAGTGACAACACCATAGGAGGCAAAGAAGCGATGCCAAAAATCATATTTTTTTGTTTCGATATCACGCCACTGCAAAATTCGCAGATTCAGGGTGCTTGAATATTCTGTCTGATTAATTGGGGCAAAGTAGCTCACATTTGAGTTGGTGTTTTGTTGGTTACCAAACCAACCAGATACATCCACCTTATAGTTATATTCAGTCAATAGGCGTTGATTAACATTGCCATAAATTTCCTGTTTATTGTTATTAGGTAGAGCCCAATAACGATAGCCCAGCAAGGCATCCGTAGTATCACCATTCTTCCACTTAACATTCATTCCTCCAACATTTCCTCCAGAGGTGGCATAGAGAGATCCAGGCATTAAGTAAAAGGCATTTTTTTCGTAGGAGACGCCAACAGCCCACTGATCGCTCAAGGTTTGAGTTCCCTCGGCACGGAAATATCCCGCGCTACCCACTTCCAGTTCAGCTTCTTGATTCAAGCCAGTATATTGAATGCCGCCGCCAGCCCCCTGATCAGTCACCGGTATTGCAGGACCGCTATTTAAATCCCGGTAGCGGGCAAAGCCCCGGAAATTCGTATCAATTGGTGCGCTATAGACGCGTAGATCACTAGTCCGGTTATTGTTTGTTTGGCCTAGGTATTGACCATTTCCCAAAACAAAATTACCTGTGACGTACCCATCTTTATAGGCGTCAAGCCTTTCGGCTGCATTTTTAACCGCATTAATATCTGAATAGCTCGGCCTTAACTCGTTCACGGTATTTAAGAAAGTGGGTATATCACCTTGACTCATTCTGGCATTGGCGTAGCCAATTTTTGCTTCGACATCTTGCGGATCTTGCTTAGCTGCAATTGAATAATAATCTTCTGCTGCTTCATGCATGCCCTGGGCCTCTCTTACGCTACCAGCAGTTTTCAGTAAATCCGCATTAGAAGGGATTTCGCTAAGGAGAGGCGATAGTTTTTTATCGGCCTCTTGATATTTCTCTTGGTAGGATTCAAAACTCACTGCTTCAATCAATGCGCTGGTGTAATCAAAATCGCGTTTTGCTAGGTATTTCGGATATGCCTTGAGTTGTGAGGTGAGCTTTTCTAACGCGATCTTAGCTTGGGGAAACTGATCCCGATCAACGTAATTAAAGTACAGGGCAAGCTGTACATCTAGATCACTAGCATTTCTCATCAAGAGTGTTTGTAGAATTTTTCCTACCTGCACATATTGGTGTTTGGCAGCATAGCTAGAGGCAACTGCCAATAATGCGTAGTCAGGCACGGTCTTCCCACTTGCAATTAGCTCGTCATATAACGCGAGAGCTTTATCCCATTCATTTCTTTTGTTATAGGCAACGATTAGATCGCATTGGATTGAGGTAATTCTTTCGTCGGTCGAGTCTATAGATTTTGCATAGACCAATGCCTCCATTAATGCAGTAATTCCTGCATCAACTGAGGTAAAGCGATTAGGCGCCACCGCCGAATCTGCGGCAGACCAACGTAGATCCACGGCCCCAGAGTCATGTATAGCACGTAATTTTTGATTTTTAGTGGCTCGCCAACCCTTATTAAAAATTAACTCGTGAGCAAGGTGAGAGATACCCATATCCAACAAAACTTGGATAATTTCCTGTTGAGTACCTCGATCTTTTGGGTGGTACCGATTAATATCTTCATATATTAAAAGAGCGGCGTAGCGATCTCCAACATCCTGTAGTGCGCCAGCCCTGAGTTCCCAAGCAGAATTATTGTTCGGAAAGTCTTGCAAGAAGCGCGCGCTCCAATAAAGTGCGGCAGCCTGCTCCTTTTGACTCCGAGCTAGCACTACCATATTTAACTCAATCGACTCACTCTTTCCATGCTTACCCAAAATTATCTTAGCAATTTCTTCTGTTTTTGCAAAAGATTGGGATTTTGCGTAACAAGAAAAGATGGCCTCTTGGACATATGAGGGGGAGCGAGTCAAATAACCGCTATTGCTTAAAGCCATGACCTCAGTGCACAGCTTTGCATTGCTAGCCACTGCTATAAAGTCAGATTTGTAGCGTTCAATTTCTGGATGAGCAAGCATGAGCGCTTTAAGGAGCTTGGCTGATTCCAAGTAATGAGCGGATTTACTGAGCTCTAGGGCCTTTTGATATTCTGCTTCTGCGGATGGTATTTGTCCATACGCTAGGTTTAGTGTGATCAGAAAAATAGCTACAGCAGGATAGGCGGCGTATTGAAATTGCAATTTAGTCCCTTGATGACGGGATAATTTTGTAAACGCGATTTTCGCTATTGATAAACACTTGCACAGACCTTAACTCGTGCCAATGCTCTACATCTGCCGGCAATACCCCGAGCTCTATTTCAAGCTCTCTTATCTCTACTGCTGCGGGAAGGGTCTTAATATATTTAGTGCTATTAATAATTTTTCTTCTTAGTGATGCTAGAAGACAAATCCAAGTAATTAATCCTAGGGCAATATAAATAAACCAAGACACCTTGCGCCAAATTGCTGTCCAATTGGGCGGGGCAACGGTGGTTAGTTGAAAGATGGGGTCAGAGAGGTAATCAAAGATGAGCCATAGGAGATTATGGATAGTGAATCCAATGATTAACCATGCTCCTACGGTAAGCGATATATCGCGTAGCCTAATCCAAATAGAAACAGCATTGGAATTAATAATGGGCGGCCAGTTCGATGCAGGAATCCTTTTCATCGGATCCCCCTATCAGGGCTAACCCATGTACCTTTGCTATTTGCTGGCCTAAATAAGGCTTTAGTAAATCCAACTACACAACTACAGGTTTGAAGGCACCAATACACTAATGGATACCAAATAATCCATCCAAATGATTTAAGCGAACCTTTTTCATATTGACTATCTAGCGCTAGTCCAATTAACGATTGCAGGAGGTAGGTACTTGCCAAAATCACCCCCCACCACTGCGGAAGAAAATTTTGATAAATAGTGAAGACGTTGCCATCTAGAAATTGGTTGAGATTAAGCATGGTGAACCAGATCACAATGCAAAATGCCCACAGCGTGCTGATAAAAAAGTTACTCCAAATCAAGAGTAGCGACCAGGCAAATGGGTGTGATTGAAGAATAGCCTTAGTCGCGCTAAGGGCGGCTTGTGAACCGCCTTCGGACCAACGTACTCGTTGTTTCCAAAGTCCGCCGATTGTCTCCGGCATCAAAATCCAGCAAAGCGCATGGGGTTCGAAGCCCACTGCCCACCCCTTTGCCTGCACCCTTAATGTCAGGTCCACATCATCTGTCATCGCTTCCGGCGTCCACAGGCCGGCCTCCATTACCGCAATTTTTCTGAAGGCGCAAACCACTCCGGATACGGTGAATAGCGTTCCATATAATGATTGGGTGCGCTTAATCATGCCAACGATG
Organism: Burkholderiaceae bacterium; assembly: GCA_947380285.1. The sequence goes on from CANCQD010000104.1 coordinate 5,872, forward strand.
GATGAAAACTCTCCAACTTGCAATTTACCGAGGAGGCTTGATCGATTTCGAATACGAGGATTCCCGCTGATGCCACCCATTCTGTCATTGGTCAAAAAGCGGAAAACAAGCCAATGGATTGCATGCGGATCTAATAGGGCATCGCCATCGATGCAAACCAATAAGTCACCGCGAGCCATGAATAATCCGGCATTTAAAGCAGTTGATTTTCCTTGGTTTTCAACCAGATGGGCAACTCGAAGTTTGGGGTATTGATAAATTAATTCATCTAATATTTTTCCGGTGTTATCACTCGAGCCGTCATTAATTGCAATCACTTCAAAATTGGGATATTTGGAATCCATTAACACTGCCATGGTTTCGTACAGCTGTTCTGCCTCGTTGAAGCATGGTAGTAAGACAGAAACTAAAGGCGTATCTGGCAGTGTTGGTGGTAAGGTGTAATTTGGTAGATGCCGCTCTCTGATAAACCAATACAACAAAGAGCCAGCAATCCAATACCAAGACATGACAAAGGGATAGCCAAAGCAAAATCTTGCCATCCATTCCAGCACGAGTGGGGTGAATATTGAATGAAATAGATCCAATTGTATTTACTAGGCTAGCACTACTATTTTCATATGGATCTCGAAGCATTTAAATTGCTAGAAAATTAATCATTTCTGCGTATTATTTTAATAAGTATTAGTCCTAAGGATAATACTCCCGACTTATATATGGCTCTTATATTAAAATCAGCTTATCTAGTCTTAGTTTGAAGATACACTAATTTCAGCGATAATAATTTCTACGTACCTTGGGAATGGGAAGCTATTTAAACTATGAAGACATGGACCGTAGATTTGTATAGACTGATTTCACCTCTAGTTGAAATCGTCTTAGGGCTATTGCTGCTTGTCAATGGGGTTCTGCTGCTTGTTAATTACTTCGGACTATTTCCATCTCAGCAAAAGTTCCTAGACTTTTTGGGTCTTGAGTCCCTGACTAGAAAGTCAGCTTTTGAATGGCGGTCTTTCATCGAGTTTATCCATGTAATGGTGGCTTGTCATATCTCTGCATTTGTAATGATTTGCATGGGCATAGTGATCTTAGGGGCTGCACTTCATACCAAGAAGTCTCTCTAGCCCTCCACCGCATTACAAGATCAAGAACTATTGGATCTTGTAAGTGCTTGTTTTGTGGTGGACATTTGTAGTGAGAACTTCTACTCCCACTCAATGGTTGCCGGTGGTTTTCCGCTGATGTCGTAAACAACACGGTTGATGCCACGTACTTCATTAATGATGCGATTGGAAACCTTACCCAATAATTCATGGGGTAAATGCGCCCAATGTGCGGTCATAAAGTCTTGCGTTTGTACTGCTCTGAGTGCCACAACATATTCGTATGTTCTGCCATCGCCCATCACACCTACTGACTTTACTGGCAAGAAGACAGCAAAAGCCTGACTTGTTAAGTCATACCAGGATTTTTGACTGACTTCATCGATCGTATTACGTAGCTCTTCAATGAAGATCGCATCGGCACGTTGCAGCAAACTAGCAAATTCTGCCTTTACTTCACCTAAGATGCGAACCCCAAGACCTGGCCCCGGGAATGGATGGCGATACACCATCTCACGGGGTAAACCTAGAGCAACACCGAGTTCACGCACTTCGTCTTTGAACAACTCACGCAATGGCTCAAGCAACTTAAGATGCATATCTTCAGGTAAGCCACCAACATTGTGATGACTCTTAATGGTGTGAGCACCCTTTTTACCTTTACCAGCAGATTC
>CANCQD010000105.1 GCA_947380285.1 Burkholderiaceae bacterium
TAGGAGGGTGACTTTCAGGCCGCGGGATTCGAGAATCGCGGCAAGCGAGGCAGCTGCGATTCCTTTCCCTAAAGAAGAAACCACACCACCAGTGACAAAAACGTATTTGGTCATCGCTTTAGCTCTGTTGGAAAAAGTAATTATAACGACAGAGGGCTATGATTCCTTAAATTCATAAACAGTAATAATGACCAATACCCCTATATTGAAAAGCTCAATTTGATGAAATCGCTAAAAAAGGCATGTTTTTACATACTTTTGAGCATAACCCTACTAAATCTGGTTATGTCAAACGCCTACCCCCAAATTTCAGACTCATTAGTTGGCTCATGGATATCCTATGACGACGATACAAATCAGCCTGCAGCAATAGTTCTTATTACCGAGAAAAATGGCTTCTTTAATGGCGTAATCACCAAAGTCTTGGATCCCAATTCAGCAACTACATGCGATAAATGTTCGAATGCTCGAAAAGGAAAACCTTTATTGGGCATGGAGATACTTTCTGGTCTTAAAAGGAATGGCGATCTTTACAGCGGCGGTCTAATTCTTGACCCAGATGACGGGGAGACTTACCGTGCAGAGATGCGCCTTAAAGACCAAGGTTCTAAAGTTGAACTACGTGCATACATTGGCATACCTTTACTTGGCAGAACTCAAACCTGGATTAGGGAGAAATAAACTGATGCGTCTTCTAATTGCAATGCTTATAACGATTTTGTCCTTATTTTATTTTCTCCCCTTTGCCATCTCATTTAATAAGAAAAGGGCTAATTCTGGGGCCATTTTTGCCCTAAATCTCTTTTTAGGCTGGTCTCTCATAGGCTGGGTGGTTGCCCTAGTATGGGCAATGAAGGACGAGAAAGTCTTATGAAAAGTGCGGATTGGCATAACTGAGTCTTCCGAACCAGTGAAAATTTGCGGAAAAACCCTAATTTTTATCTTAATGCCCTATTTTTGAATGAAATTTGGGCTTTAAACTCTTATATAAGACTTAAATAAGTAACTATAATTTAGTTAATCGGGAGAAAATTCCCTTTTGGCCTTTCTATTGACCACTTTTACCTCATAGGAAACACAATGTTAGAAGCCTATAACGCCCATGTTGCCGAACGTGCAGCTCTTGGAATTCCAGCCCTACCTTTAAGCAAAGATCAAACTGCTGAATTGGTAAAGTTGCTGAAAAATCCCCCAGCTGGCAAAGAAGCTGAATTAGTGGAATTAATTACAAACCGAGTACCTGCAGGCGTTGATGAGGCTGCAAAAGTCAAAGCTGAATTTCTAGATGCGGTCGCTAAAGGCACTGAGAAATCACCATTGATCTCTCGTGTACGTGCTACAGAATTACTGGGAACAATGCTAGGCGGCTACAACATCAAGCCATTAGTTGAGCTTCTTGCTGACGCAGAATGTGGTGTGGCAGCTGCTGAAGCACTCAAGAAAACACTCTTGATGTTTGATTATTTCAACGACGTTCAAGAGCTTGCTGAAAAAGGCAACGCGAATGCTAAAGCTGTAATGCAGAGCTGGGCAAATGCTGAGTGGTTTACTAGCCGCCCTGCAGTTCCAGAAAGTATGAAACTCACTGTTTTCAAAGTAACTGGCGAAACCAATACCGACGATCTCTCACCAGCACCAGATGCATGGAGTCGTCCTGATATTCCATTGCATGCCACGATCATGCTCAAGAACCCACGTCCTGGCATTGAGCCTGACGAGACTGGTGTTCGTGGACCAATGAAACAAATTGCCACCCTCCAGAAAAAAGGCAATCAAATTGCCTACGTTGGTGATGTGGTTGGTACAGGCTCTTCACGCAAATCTGCTACGAACTCGGTTCTTTGGTGGACGGGTCAAGATATTCCCTTCGTACCAAACAAGCGTTTTGGTGGCGTGTGCTTAGGCACCAATATTGCCCCTATCTTCTTCAATACGATGGAAGATTCAGGTGCATTACCTATTGAGCTCGATGTTTCCCAGATGAACATGGGCGATGAAATTGAACTACTTCCATACGAAGGTAAAGTATTTAAAAATGGAAGTGAAATCACCAGCTTTTCATTGAAATCTCCGGTGATTTTGGATGAAGTACGTGCTGGTGGTCGCATACCTCTAATTATTGGTCGTGGACTAACTGCTAAAGCACGCGCTGCTCTTGGTTTGCCTGCTTCTACAGAATTCCGCTTACCCGTAAATCCTGTGGATAACAAAAAAGGCTTTAGCTTGGCACAAAAAATGGTTGGTCGCGCATGTGGCTTACCAGAAGGCCAAGGCGTTCGCCCTGGTACTTACTGCGAGCCGCACATGACTACTGTTGGTTCACAAGATACCACAGGACCTATGACCCGTGACGAGTTAAAAGACTTGGCTTGTCTTGGCTTTTCCTCTGATCTTGTGATGCAGTCGTTCTGTCACACCTCCGCCTATCCTAAGCCTGTAGATATTCGCACTCAACATGAGTTGCCACCATTCATGACAAATCGCGGTGGTGTTGCCTTGCGTCCTGGTGACGGCGTGATTCATAGTTGGTTGAATCGCTTACTCCTGCCGGATACCTGTGGAACTGGTGGCGATAGCCATACTCGTTTCCCAATTGGTATCTCCTTTCCTGCGGGCTCAGGCTTAGTTGCTTTTGCGGCCGCTACTGGTGTGATGCCTTTGGATATGCCGGAGTCTGTATTGATACGTTTCAAAGGCAAGATGCAGCCAGGCATCACCTTGCGTGACCTCGTAAATGCAATCCCTTTGTATGCCATCAAAAAAGGTTTGCTGACTGTTGAGAAACAAGGCAAGAAGAATATTTTCTCTGGCCGTATTCTTGAGATTGAAGGTCTACCCGATCTGAAAGTTGAGCAAGCATTTGAATTATCTGATGCTTCTGCTGAGCGCTCTGCAGGTGGCTGTACAGTTCACCTAAATAAAGAGCCGATTATTGAGTACATGCGATCTAACATCACTTTGATGAAATGGATGATTGCTAATGGTTACGAAGATAAGCGCACCCTTGGCCGCCGCATCAAAGCAATGGAAGCTTGGATTGCTAATCCACAACTTCTCAAGGCTGATGCCAATGCTGACTATGCAGAAATCATCGAAATCAATATCGATGAAATTAAAGAACCCATTCTTGCATGCCCTAACGACCCAGATGACGTCAAAGTCTTGTCCGAAGTTGCTGGCGATAAGATTGATGAAGTGTTCATTGGTTCATGCATGACCAATATCGGTCACTTCCGTGCTGCTGGCCAGGTATTACAAGGCAAGAAAGATATGCCAACCCGTCTATGGGTAGCACCTCCAACCAAGATGGACGCCATGGTTTTGATGGAAGAAGGTTACTACGGCATGTTAGGCGCTGCCGGTGCCCGCATGGAAAGTCCAGGCTGTTCACTATGCATGGGTAACCAAGCGCAGATCCGCAAGGGCTCAACAGCTGTATCGACCTCAACACGAAACTTCCCTAATCGCTTAGGTATTGATACTCGCGTGTATTTAGCTTCCGCTGAATTGGCCTCTGTTGCCGCCCTCTTGGGTCGCCTACCTACTCCTGCAGAATATTTGGAGCAAGTAAAGGCTCTCGATGCTAAAGCTGGTGAAGTTTATAAATACATGAGCTTTGATAAGCTCAAGTCATTTAGTGATGTTGCAGATACTGTAACGGTTTAAGTGGTCATAAGCCTCAGTCTTTAACCTGGCTGAGGAAACAAAAAAGGCGATCTCATGGTCGCCTTTTTCTTTTCTCAAGTCTCGGCTTATCTCAAATGGAAAGCTTATTTTCTTGGCGGGCATTTTCACAACTAATCCCGGAAACCCACTTGTTCGTTGGAAGGCCTGTTTTTTCAAGAATGAGTTTTGCTCTCTTGGATACATCCTTCCACTCCGCCTCGAGTTTAGGGCCCTTAAACGCAATCGCCACAACGTTGCAATCATGGGACTCTGGAAATAAGAGAACTCGGTTGTCAAAGGCTTCACAGATATTCTTGAGGTTTAAGTCAAAGCTCTTGTGCCTTGAAAAAAGATTTACCGTCATCACTCCCGGCCCCTTGAGAATGTTGTAGCAGCCTTTATAGAAATCTAAGGAGCTTGCTGATGGTCCATCACAGATCGCGTCATATAAATCCACTTGAACTGCATCAAACAGTTCCATGTATTTTTTGTTTTGAACAAAAAGCTTGGCATCAGTTTGTAAAGTCTCTAATCTCCGATCATCATCCGGCGTAAAAAACATACTTCTAGCTGAAACAATCACCGCTGGATTTAGCTCCACCACGGTAGTTTTAACGGCTGGACAATATTTATGCTGAAACTTGGTGAGAGCCCCCGTGCCTAGCCCAAGTTGCGCAATCCGCATCCCAGGCTTTGTCTCTAAAAATAGTAGCCAGGCCATCATTTGCTGGTTGTACTCAAGGTAAATCTCATCGGGGTCACGCAAACGCATTGCCCCCTGAATTAACTCAGTTCCAAAGTGAAGGTAACGCACTCCCCCGCTCTCGGAAAACGTCACCGCCTCCATCGCTTGATCCAGCATGGCGTTAATTAGCCCAACGTCGTGCGTTGCGGAATAAGCGTAACCAAGGGCTGGCGCCGTCTGGGGTATCCAGCCACTCTGGTGGACACCAACTCATCTGCGCTGCCCTAAAAACACGCTCTGGGTGGGGCATCATGACCATAAAGCGACCATCTGGTGTAGTAACTCCAGATAATCCTCCAGGCGATCCATTGGGATTCATCGGATAGGTTTCGGTTGGATTTCCTTGGTGATCTACAAAACGGAAGGAAGCCAAGCTACTATTTTGGATCTGCTCTAAATTACCTTGTTGACTAAAGTTGGCAAATCCCTCGCCGTGCGCAATAGCAATAGGAATCTGGCTGCCTTCCATACCTTGTGTGAATATTGACGGAGATGTCATTACCTCAGCCATCACCAAGCGAGCCTCGTATTGCTCTGATTGATTACGGGTAAATTTGGGCCAAGCTTCTGCGCCAGGAATAATTCCGGAAAGATTACTCATCATCTGACAGCCGTTGCAAACACCTAATGCAAAACTCTCTTGGCGATTAAAGAATGCTGAAAACTGATCACGTAATTGCTGATTAAATAAGATGGTCTTAGCCCAGCCTTCACCGGCACCTAATACATCCCCATAACTAAAGCCACCACAAGCAATCAAACCCCTAAAGTCATCTAGCTTTGCTTTGCCGCTGAGCAGATCAGACATGTGAACGTCGTAACTATCAAATCCAGCCCAATTAACGGAATACGCCATCTCTACATGGGAATTCACACCTTGCTCGCGCAAGATAGCCACTTTAGGCCGTACATTTTTAGAAATATAAGGTGCCGCTATATCTTCTGATGCATCGAAAGTCAGCTTCGGACTCATGCCCACATCAGCTATGTTGTCCAACAATGAAAATTCACTATCAGCACAAGCAGGATTATCACGAAGACGCGCAATTTGATAGCTGGTGTTCGTCCACAACTTTTGCAGTAACTCACGTGGCTCAGCAAATATATTTTTGGCATCACGCCAAATTTCTATACGACCATTTGTATTTGGCTTACCAATTACATGGCTAAAAGCGCTTAAGCCTAATTTTCTCAATACTGCAAATACCGCATCGCGATCAGCTTTACGAACCTGAATTACTGCACCCAACTCTTCATTAAACAGGGCACGCATGGTTTGCTCATGGCGACGACCAGATATCTGTTGTGCCCAATTTTTAGCATCACCATAATCAGGCTCTTGCCCTGCATCCATCGTAATCATGTCTACGTTTAGAGAAATTCCGCAGTGGGAAGCAAAAGCCATCTCAGCAACGCATGCCAGTAAACCACCATCTGAGCGGTCGTGATAAGCCAAGAGCTTATCTTCGTGACGCAACTGAATAATCGCAGCAGCCAATGCTTTGAGATCTTCAGGATGATCAATATCGGGGGCTGCCTTTCCAGATTGATCGAGCACTTGGGCCAAAATACTGCCAGCCATACGATTCTTGCCGCGACCTAGGTCAATCAGAATCAGTTCGCTCTCTTGAGGAGAGTCATCCTTAGCCTTTAACTTTAAAAGAGGAGTTAAAGTTTTACGGGCATCCTGCACTGAAGCAAAAGCAGAAATAATTAAAGAAACTGGAGCCACCACTTTCTTGGCATCGTTACCATCTTGCCATGCGGTAGACATTGACAATGAATCTTTACCAACCGGAATTGAGATGCCAAGAGCTGGGCACAATTCCATGCCTATTGCTTTGACAGAGTCGTACAACTTGGCATCTTCACCGGGAGCACCACATGCTGCCATCCAGTTAGCGGAAAGTTTTACACTTTCTAGGCTGGATATATCTGCAGCCAAGAGATTGGTGATCGCCTCGCCTACCGCCATTCGAGCTGCAGCCGGAGCATCGATTACTGCTAAAGGAGTTCGCTCCCCCATCGACATTGCCTCGCCGCGATAACCCTTGTAGTCCATCAAGGTAACAGCACAATCAGCCACAGGAACCTGCCATGGACCGACAAACTGGTCTCGAGCATTCAAACCACCCACAGTCCGGTCGCCAATCATAATCAAGAATGATTTGCTAGCTACAGTAGGTTGTTGCAGCACCCAGGCAATCGATTGCGCTAGGTCAGCATCAGTAACATCTAATTCTTTAAATTCTTGTGCCACCCTTGTGACATTGCGATGCATCTTTGGAGGTTTACCTAACAATACTTCCATAGGCATATCTATTGGTAAGGCTGCATCATCGTTAGGAGCTTGCTTTGAGTCACTTAATTGCAATTGCCGTTCTGCAGTTGCTTCACCGACGACCGCAAAGGGACAGCGCTCACGCTCGCAAAAAGACTTGAAGAGGTCTAAATCTTTTTGATCAATTGCCAGAACATAACGCTCTTGAGACTCATTGCACCAAATCTCTGCCGGACTCATCCCGCTCTCTTCGAGAGGTACGTTCCGTAATTTGAATTTTGCACCTAGTCCAGCACCATCAGCTAGCTCTGGAAAAGCATTGGATAAACCACCTGCGCCGACGTCATGAATAGAAACGATGGGATTATTCTCACCTAACGCACGGCAGGCGTTAATCACTTCTTGAGCGCGACGTTCCATTTCTGGATTGCCACGTTGGACAGAATCAAAATCAAGATCAGCGGTATTGGTGCCAGTTGCTACAGAACTGCCGGTAGCACCACCCATGCCAATGCGCATGCCAGGACCGCCAAGCTGAATCAATAGATGCCCTGATTGAATTACTTTTTTCTCGGTATGAATAGAATCGATGCTACCGATACCACCGGCAATCATGATGGGCTTGTGATAACCACGACGCGTGCCATCTAAAGTTTG
>CANCQD010000106.1 GCA_947380285.1 Burkholderiaceae bacterium
GCTGATGTGCGTCGACAAATTGCTTTTGTGAGTCAGGACGTCATTCTCTTTAACGATACGATTGCTGCGAATGTGGCATATGGTGCAACCGGTCAAGAGGGAATTGATCGTGGCCGCGTGATAGAGGCTTTAGAAGCTGCGAATCTGAGCGCCCTGATCAAAGAGCTACCAGAGGGCATTGATTCTATGGTGGGGGATAACGGCAATCGTTTATCTGGTGGCCAACGTCAGCGTTTGGCGATTGCGCGAGCTATCTATAAGGATGCCCCAATTCTGATTTTGGATGAGGCAACTTCTGCTTTGGATTCTGAGTCGGAGCGTCAGGTTCAGGATGCCTTAGACAGATTAATGGCTAATAGAACTACTTTGGTTATTGCTCATCGCTTATCTACGATTGAGCACGCCAATAGAATTGTGGTTCTAGAGCATGGCAAAGTTGTTGAGAACGGTTCACACGAGGATTTGATTAAGCAAGATGGTCTCTATGCGAATTTGCATCGCATTCAGTTCTCAAACGCTTAATACAAATTAAAGCGGTTATCTTAGAACAATATCGTATTGCTCTTGACGAAAGTTACCCTCTGCTTGAAGGGTGATCGGTTTGCCAATGAAATCGCCAAGTTGCGCCAAGAATTGATTTTCTTCTTCTAGAAATAAATCGATGACATCAGGCGCAGCCACAATCCGAAATTCTCGTGGATTAAATTGGCGGTGCTCTCGTACAATCTCTCGCAATATTTCGTAGCATATCGTTTGGGCAGTTTTAATCTCCCCCTTGCCAAGGCAGGTAGCGCATGGCTCGCAGGTGATATGGGCTAATGATTCACGCGTCCTTTTGCGAGTCATCTCCACTAATCCTAAAGCAGAAAAGTCGCTCACTGAGGTGCGGGCATGATCGCGCTCAAGATTGCGCTTGAGTTCATGTAATACAGCTTCTTGATGATCCTTGCCAACCATATCAATGAAGTCGATAATGATGATTCCACCAAGATTACGTAAACGGAGTTGACGAGCAATCGCCTGAGCCGCTTCTAAATTAGTTTTGAAGACGGTGTCATCAAGATTACGTGCGCCAACATAACTTCCTGTATTGACATCAATCGTAGTCATGGACTCTGTTTGATCAATCATGAGGTAGCCGCCAGACTTAAGATCCACTCTTCGCCCCAGCGCCTTATTAATCTCAGCATCCACATCGAATAAATCAAAGAGGGCGCGCTCACCGCGATGCAGAGTTAGTTTGCCCAAAAGGTTAGGCATATAGGCATTGGTAAATGCCTTGAGCTTTTCGAAGTTCTCAGCAGAATCTACTCGGATCTGAGAGGTCTCTTCTCCAGCAACATCTCGTAATACCCGCTCAGCGAGGCTGAGATCTTGATAAAGGAGAGTCGGCGCTGGATTTTTTTTCATTGCCGCGTGAATGTTTTCCCAAGTAGTGCGAAGGTAAAGCATGTCATGCTGCAGCTCTGTATCAGATGCGTCTTGAGCGCTTGTGCGGACGATGATGCCGCCTTTCTCATCAGAAGCCATCAGACCAGCAAGACGGGCTTTAATCGCCTCACGCTCTTCGGGTTGATCAATACGCTGAGAGATGCCAATATATTTTTCGGCAGCAGCATCACTTCCTGCCGGAGGTAGATAAACCAAATTACGGCCAGCAATACTCAGTTGGGTTGTCAGGCGAGCACCTTTGGTGCCAAGCGGATCTTTTAATACTTGCACTAATAGTGTTTGACCTTCAAACAGTAATTTTTCAATTTGTGCCTGAGGATTGTTTTGAGTGATATCAGCAACGTGCATAAAGGCAGTGCGCTCAAGACCAATTTCGATAAATGCAGATTGCATGCCTGGCAATACACGCGCTACCTTAGCTAGATAGATATTTCCGACAATTCCGCGTTGACGCGTACGCTCAATCTGCAACTCTTGGACTGCCCCATGCTGAATTAGGGCAACTCGCGTTTCTTGCGGAGTGATATTGATCAGTATCTCTTCATTCATATGCTACTAACTTGGGCACGATCTAATAAAAGCTTGGTTTCATAAATAGGTAGACCCATGATACCGCTATAACTACCCCGAATTGAGGGAATAAAAGCTCCGCCCAGCCCTTGGATGCCATATGCCCCAGCCTTGCCGAAGGGTTCACTGCTGGCAATATAGGTATTAATTTGTTCTGGAGATAGTTCTGTAAATTGGACCTCAGAAACCTGCACTAGCTGTATTGGTTTTTCATTTGGGCTCACGGTCATCGCTACTGAAGTAAGTACTTCATGCACTTTTCCGCTGAGCATAGTCAGAATACGTGCAGCATCTTCTGCATCACATGGTTTACCCAGAATTTCACCATTTTCGCTATTGGGCAGGCTAACGGTAGTATCAGCACAAAGAATAGGAGCCCAAGGTAAACCACTTTTTTGCCACCTAGCAAGCGCTACCGCACTCTTTGCTAAGGTAACCCGCTCTACATAGACGCGAGCTTTTTCTTGGGGGAGTGGGTTCTCAATGCTCTCACTATCTTCACCCGGGGCAGGTAAGAGCATTTCAAACTGAATGCCCATTTGCTTTAAAAGTTCTTGGCGGCGAGGGCTTTGCGAAGCGAGATAAATAAAAGAATGCATGGAATTTATTGGCTTATTCGCGATGGTAAGGATGGCCTTGGAGAATGGTCCAAGCTCGATAGAGTTGCTCTACTAGCAATACTCTGGCCATTGCATGCGGGAGCGTAAGGCTAGACAATCGCCACATGGCTTGCGCTGTGTTTTTAAGGCTGGGATCCAGGCCATCTGCCCCACCAATTAAAAAGGTGATATCAAATCCCTCTTGGCGCCAGTTAGTAAGTTGAGTGGCTAGGTTCTGAGTAGTTTGGTCTTTTCCGCGTTCATCTAAAGCAATCACTCTAGAGCCCTTGGGAATGGCTGCAGCAATTTTTACCGCTTCTTTAGCTGGTGTGAGGTCGGGCTTGATCTCTTTAATTTCAATGCTGCAATCTGCGGGCATTCTTTTGATGTAGTCATGGGTTGCAGTCGTAACCCAATCGGGCATCTTATGACCAACTGAAACGATGGTGAGACGCATTGATGCAAATGACGACGAAATTACTCGTCGTCTTCAGATTCACTGGCCTTAGCAAGACCTTTGTCGCCAGCCAATTTCACGCGCACAGGTTTAGCGCCCCACATGCCTTCAAGCTGATAGTAAGAGCGCAGCATCGGTTGCAGAATATGCACAACGATATCGCCGCAATCTACCAATACCCATTCACCGGTTTCTAAGCCTTCAATGGAAATGACTTCGCCGCCTTTAGCGTTCACCTCTTCTTTAACTGACATTGCTAAAGAGCGGGTTTGGCGATTGCTTGAACCAGTGGCGATGACCACGCGATCAAATAATTCACTTAATTTGGTAGTGTCATAGACGCGAATATCTTGCGCCTTCACATCTTCTAGGGCATCAATCACGACGCGTTGTAATTTACGTAAGTCCATATTTTCTCGACATTAATTTTTGTATTTAAGGTGATCTTAGCTTGATTACTGATACAGGCCCAGATTTGTAATGCATTCTAGGGTGTGGGTTGGGATTTGCTCAGACGCTATAGTGCCTCTGGAGCTGGATTTAAGGCGATCTCTTAACTCGGTAGAGGATAGATCAATATTCAGGCTTTCATCGACATATATGAGGCCTGCGGTGCTGTTTTCAAGAGCAGCAGCATCTTTTGTCTGATGATCTTTCAGAAATTGATTCACTTCAGGGTTGGATTGCCCCTTTAAATCATGGTGCGGTCTAGTTGCAACGGCAAAATTGACATATTGACTTAGCTTGTCCCAGGAGTTCCAGCTGGGTAGCGCAACCAAGGAGTCCGCCCCCATTAACCAGGTTAGGCTAGCATTTGCACCAAATCGCTCCCGCAAGGCTTTAACGGTATCGATCGCATAACTTGGTCCAGCGCGATCGATCTCGATACGATCAATGCCTACTTGAGTAGCAATCTTGAGATATAAAAATGCGCGCACCAGATCTTTACCAGCAGCTTCGGTTAACTTAAAACGTATTTCTGCAGGAGTAATACCAGTTCCTTTTTGCCACGGCTCACCACTGGGAATTAGTAGCACTGCATCCAAGTGCAACAGCTTGGCAAAGTGTGTGGCTAGTCTTAGGTGACCAACATGGGGAGGATCAAATGTGCCCCCAAGAACACCAATTTTTTGAAGGGTATTCAAAAGTAAAGGGCTCAAGCTAGCCAATCTCGTGGCTTAAGGTAGTACTCATACAACTTAGCCTCAGGTGTGCCAGGTGTGGGTTGCCAGTTGTACCACCATTGAACGACCGGAGGCATCGACATCAGAATGGACTCAGTGCGTCCGCCAGAGTGCAAGCCAAAGATGGTGCCTCGATCAAATAGGAGGTTGTATTCAACATAACGACCACGGCGATATTCCTGGAAAGACTTTTCTTCTGGAGTGAAGCTGTCTTGATAGCGGCGCTGCACGATCGGGAGGTAAGCATTAATAAAGGCATCACCTACTGCGCGGGTCATAGCAAAGCTCTTCTCAAAGCCGAGATCATTAAAGTCATCAAAGAAAACACCACCAATACCACGCGGCTCTTCACGATGCTTTAAGTAGAAGTATTCATCACACCATTTCTTAAAGCGCGGATGGAGTTCCTCGCCAAAGGGATCTAAAGCATCCTTCGCAGTTTGGTGAAAGTGTCTGCAGTCTTCATCAACGCCGTAGTAGGGGGTAAGGTCAAAGCCACCGCCAAACCACCATACAGGTTCTTTGCCGGGTGCTTGAGCAATAAAGCAGCGCACGTTCATATGGGTGGTGGGTACTTTAGGGTTATTGGGATGAAAGACTAAGGAAACCCCCATGGCTTCAAAGCTGCGTCCTGCCACCTCTGGGCGGTGATGCGATGCTGAAGGGGGCATTTGATCGCCACGGACATGCGAGAAGCCTACCCCACCTTTTTCTAGGATATTGCCGCTATCCAAAGTACAGGTGCGACCATAACCTTTGAGTTTGCTGTCTTCAGGCTTATGCCATTCATCGGCAACAAAGGCTTTACCATCCAGTGCACTCATGGCAATCGTGATGCGGTCTTGCAAGCCTAAAAAATACTCTTTTAAGGCAGCGATATCGATTGGGGTGTGTTGATCTGACAAGAGCGTTCTAACTATAAAAAGAGTTATTTGATAGCGCGATAGCCAATATCTTTACGATATTGCATGCCATCGAACTGAATATGATGGATGACTTCATATGCTTTTTGTTGGGCGCCACGAACAGTATCAGCCAGCCCAACAACGCACATTACCCGTCCACCAGAGGTCACTAACTTACCATCTTGCAATGTCGTGCCAGCATGGAAAGTGATTTGATCTTCAGTATCAGCCGGAATGCCAGTAATGACATCGCCAGCGCGAGGGGTATCAGGATAGTTATGCGCCGCAAGTACAACGCCGAGCGCTGTGCGACGATCCCATTCCAATTCAACCTCATTTAATGTGCCATCCACGGCATGATCAAGTGCATTCACGAGATCGCTTCGTAAGCGAGCCATGATAGGTTGCGTTTCTGGATCACCCATTCGGCAGTTAAATTCTAAAGTCTTAATCTTGCCATCGGGAGTGATCATCAAGCCTGCATATAAAAAGCCGGTGTAGGGGATGCCGTCTGCCTGCATGCCTTTAACGGTTGGCATGATTACTTCACGTAATGCGCGTGCATGAATTTCAGGTGTAACTACAGGAGCAGGTGAGTAAGCCCCCATACCGCCTGTGTTTGGACCCTGGTCTGCATCAAGCAAGCGCTTGTGATCTTGGCTAGTGGCTAAGGCAAGCACATTTTTTCCATCTACCAAAACAATAAAACTTGCCTCTTCGCCGGTTAGGAATTCTTCAATCACAACGCGTGCGCCTGCATTACCTAATTTGTTGTCAGCCAGCATCATATCGACTGCTGCATGAGCTTCCTCCAGATTCATGGCGACAACAACCCCTTTACCAGCAGCAAGGCCATCAGCCTTAATCACAATCGGCGCACCTTTCGCATCGATATAAGCATGCGCCTCCAATGCGGAAGAGAAAGTTTGGTAATCCGCAGTGGGAATGCCATGACGCTTCATAAAGGCTTTAGAAAAGTCTTTAGAGGACTCTAATTGAGCGGCTAACTGAGTTGGTCCAAAAATACGTAAGCCATTGTTACGGAATACATCTACGATGCCGGCAGCGAGAGGAGCTTCAGGACCGACAACGGTCAGGTGAATCTTCTCGCGCTCTGCAAAGTCTGCTAACTCTTGTAAACCGGTGATCGGCAAGTTCTCAATGCCTGCTGCAACTTGCTTGGCGGTAGCTGTACCACCATTGCCTGGGGCAACATAAACCGTTTGGACTTGAGGGGATTGAGCCAACTTCCAGGCCAAAGCATGTTCGCGACCACCAGAACCGATGAGTAGAATTTTCATAACGATAGTTTGTCAGTAGTAGGTGTTAATAAGATAATTTTTTATACATACAGCAGTAATTAAAGGGCGGCATTCGTAAATACTTCTTGAACGTCATCCAAGTTCTCAAGCGCATCTAACAACTTTTGCATACTTTCTGCTTGATCGCCTTCCAGGGCGATTTCGGTCTCGGGTCGCATGGCAACGGTTGCAAGTTCTGGTTTGAGCCCGGCCTTACTGATAGCGTCTTGAACTTTAGAAAAATCAGGTACAGGGGATAACACCTCTAATGAACCGTCATCATGAGTAATGACATCTTCTGCGCCCGCATCTAGCGCTACTTCCATGAGTTGATCTTCGCTAGTACCTGGAGCAAATAACATTTGGCCACAGTGCTTGAATAAGAAAGCAACTGAACCTTCGGTGCCCATATTGCCGCCATTCTTATTAAAAGCATGGCGAACTTCTGCAACAGTGCGGGTGCGGTTATCAGTCAAGCAATCCACAATGATGGCAGCACCATTAATACCGTAACCCTCGTAACGAATCTCTTCGTAGTTCACGCCTTCAAGTGAGCCGGTGCCGCGCTGAATTGCTCTTTGCACGTTATCGTTCGGCATGTTGGAGTCTTTGGCTTTATCAATTGCCAGGCGTAAACGCGGATTTGTAGCGATGTCGCCGCCGCCTAACTTAGCAGCTACAGTAATTTCTTTAATGAGTTTGGTCCAAATCTTGCCGCGTTTTTCGTCCTGACGACCTTTGCGGTGCTGAATATTGGCCCATTTCGAATGGCCGGCCATACGGGTAAGTCCTTTTAATAATTTGGCTAGAAGACCTCATTTTAAGGGGTTCTAGACCCAAGGTAG
>CANCQD010000107.1 GCA_947380285.1 Burkholderiaceae bacterium
GGCACCTTCCCAACCATGACAAGAGATGAGGCTAAAGACCTGCTTGAAAAAGCGGGCGCCAAAGTCGCTGGATCCGTCTCCAAGAAAACAGACTATGTTGTTGCTGGAGCTGATGCTGGTAGTAAGCTCGCCAAAGCAGAGGAGCTAGGCGTGCCGGTGATTGATGAAGAGTCAATGCTAGATTTTCTGAAGTAAGACCTTTCTTACACAATTATCAGGTAGCCATTCCCTTCTGCCCTATATAAGCTCAAAGCTTTGAAAGGGGAACATGGGCATTCAGTCTACAGAAAAACCTCAAAATAAAATCGTTAAATCGAGCAAGGATTTAGATTCTTGCGTGGATTTAAAGATTATTCAAGTTGCGATTATTGGTTGCGGCGCAGCTGGCGTTGCAACACTATTTAGTTTGCTTGAAAGTTTGCCTTTAGGCACCAATAAAAATTTCAAAATTGTTATTTTTGAGAAAAGCTCAGCCTTTGGGCCAGGACTTGCATATCAATGCGATAGCAATGAGCTTTTAATGAACATGACGAGTGCGACCACTTCAATCTTTCCACACCAGGAGGCTGATTTTTGGAATTGGATGCTTGATAAGGGTTATTCGATGGGCGGGGATCAGGTTACTTCGCGGCAAGGTACAGGACCATCTGGATATATTTCTCGTCAATTTTTTGGCATATATTTAAAAAGTCGATTAGAAGATGCGATCTCTTCTCTTGAGAGATTGGGGGTTGAAGTTGAATTAATTAATTTAGAGGTTGTTGATATTAATATCTTAGACGCCAACAAATTTAATATAAAAGTTCACGGGGGGCATTCCAGGGTCTTTAATGGGGTAATTTTATGCACGGGAAATACCTCACCAAATGATATTTTCAATTTGATCGGCACAAGCCAATACATCAATAATCCTTATCCAGTAAATAAGTATTTAAAGTTAATCAACAAGATGGATAGCGTTGGAATTATTGGCGGTCAACTAACCGCAGCAGATATCGCAGTTGTGCTGGCGAACCAAGATCATCAAGGTAAGATCAATTTCTTTACAAGAGACTCAAATTTCCCATTGACAAGATGTCAAGGAAAGCAATATCAATTACAGTATATGACGTTAGATAACCTGGAAATATTAAAAAATAAAAATAGCAAGGGGATTTCTGTCCGCCAAATATTAAGACTGGTAAGAAAGGATTTTTTTCTAGCTGGAATAAGGTGGAATAAATTTTTTGATAATTCAAATGATGAATACTGCGATTGGATTCGGTCATTATTAGAAGGTCAAAAGGATTTTTCTGTTTGGCAACAATTAGCAATTAACTCAGATATGGTTATTGGTGATTATTGGAACGCACTTTCGTATTCTGAAAAAGATCTTTTTATGAGTAAATTTCATAGATTGTGGGCCACCAAAAGAGTTCCCTTGCCAACTCATACCGCACTCAAGTTGTACTCATTATTTCGATCAGGAATTTTAAAGCACTATCCATATTTGGAAAAAATTGATACCTCCAATAGAAATAAGTTCACGATATTTGTTGGCAATTCACCTAGATCGAACTCAAGCGCTGAGGTGTGCTGTGACTGGTTGATTAATGCAACTGGTCCTTCTAGGGATCTTGGCGGAGATGATGAATCGCCTTTGATAAATAATTTACTTAAATCCGGCGTTGTTATCAAAAATCCACATGGGGGAATATTGCTAGATTACGAAACCTCGACTGTCAAGACCAAAGCCCATCTGAATCTTAAGCATTTCTATGCAATAGGACATCTAACGTCTGGAACTTATTACTTTGTCAGTTCGCTTGATATGGTTTCGTTAAAGGCAAAAAGTGTTGCTAGACACTTGGTTGATTCTTTCGAGTTGGGCCATGACTGCCGGAACTTAGCTAATTACGCCCAACATGAGAATATGCATGCCTCATAAAAGTAAATTCTTATTACCAATTCTTATATTCCTGGTTGTTTTACCAATGATTGCTACAGATATCTATCTTCCGGTAATTCCGTCGGTAGGAAGCCAGCTTGGAGCTATGGGCGTGGATATGATTTATACCTTGACCGCATATATGCTTGGCTACTCGATCAGTTTATTGATTGCTGGGATTTTGGCTGACATCTATGGGCGCCGTTTTATTAGCATCATCGGGATTTCTATATTTTTTATTGCGTCCATTGGATGTTTTTTTGCATCCACAGTTCAGGAATTAATTGCTATGCGTTTTTTTCAGGCGCTTGGCGGAGGTTGCGGTACTCTGATTGCGAGGATTATTGTTCGTGATGTATACGATCAGCAATCACAGGTGAGAATATTAAGCTATTTGGCTGCAGGAATGGTATTTTCACCCATTTTTGCGCCAATTATTGGCGCTTATATCTCAAGCTATTTTGGCTGGAGATCGATATTTATCATTTTGGCGAGTCTGTCTCTCCTGGTGCTGATGCTTATGTGTGCCTTTATGAAAGAGAGCCTAGTGATTCATGGCCACAAGCATTCTTTTCGATTCAGATTGGTCCTAGCGCAATACCTTGATTTATGCCGGCATCGTGAATTTGTCTTTTATACCTTAGCCATTAGTTTTGCTTGGTCAATTTATTTTACGTTTTTATCATCCTCCCCAGTATTGATTCAAGATAAATACCAAATTACCCCTATTAATTACAGCTATATATTTTCAGCAACTATTAGTGGTTTTATTTTTGGAACGATTTTTATTCGGTGGAAAATTTCAGTCATAGATTTAAGGCAATTGATTTCTGTTGCCGGCGCCATTATTTTGATATCTACCTTGATGATGTATATTTTAGCGACGCTTGAAATTCAACTTCTTCAAGTTCAACTTTTATTTGCATTCTTCGCATTATTTGGCATTGGTATCATTTTCCCTGTTGCCCAGGCTGGTGTTACTAGACCCTTTAAAAATAATATAGGCTTAATCTCTGGACTTTTTTACTCTACAGAAATGTTCTTTGGCGCAATTTGTGGCTACATTCTTTCATGCATAGGCATTACTACATGGTCGGTAACAACTCTAGCTATGCTGATTATTGCTGCTTGTATTGTGATACTTTCTGCGATAGATAAATGGCATGGTAAAAATAATCAAATAGTTATGTTTGAAACTTCCACTAAATGAATGAAATTTTTATGCTCTATAAAGATTTACGCATTAGGAAAATTTTGAATGCTGAAAATCCCTGCTCGAGAATGAGTCAAGATGGTCACATAACAGCCAGTGGCTTAGTCATCAAAGATCATAAGGTTCTGTTGATTTTTCACCCGTATATCAAACGGTGGTTTCAGCCTGGAGGCCATATTGAAGAGGGCGATTCACCGGTTGATGCTGCAATTAGAGAGGTTTATGAGGAAACTGGTTACGTCTGTGAGCTAGACTCTGAATATGAAGATCCGATTGATATTGATATTCATGAGATTCCTGCAAATCCTAAAAAAGGTGAGGGCCCTCATTTACATATTGATTTGCTTTATCGACTAAGGATCTTGCGACAAGAACAAGCTGTCGAGGATATTGAATGTAAGTGGTTTGCTTTTGGCGATGTTGAAAGCATTCGTATTCAACGTGCCTTGGCTAAATTGGCCTAGGCCCCTAAAGCTTCAAGCAATTCTGTTTCAAGCTGTATCTGTAGTTTTGGATTCTTGCCCAGGTTTGCTGCATCCAGCAATAGAATGTCTTCCACTCTCTCACCCAGAGTATTAATTCTGGCTGTGTGAATGGAGACCTGATGTTTTGCCAAGACTCTTGAAATTGTATAAAGCAGACCAGTGCGGTCACTCGCAGAGAGTGCTAGGGTGTAATACCTGCCGCGATCATCTGGAACCATGTGCACGCGCGGCTGTATTGGGAAAGTGCGTGACTGCCTAGATAGGCGGCCCATGCTGGGGTTGGGCAAGGGTTCAGCATTGGTTAAGGCCGCTGTTAATTCAAATTCAACCAACTGAATAATGTCGCGATAGCTACCACCTTCATCTACCAGGTTACTGCCGGAAATTTGGAAGGTATCTAAAGCATAGCCATGGCGCGTCGTATGAATGCGGGCATCCCAAATCGAGAAGCCATGTCTTTCAAAGTAAGCGCAGATTCTGGCAAAGAGATCTTCTTGATCCTTTACATAGACAGCCACTTGGAGTCCATCTCCAATCGGAGATAGTCTCGCCCTCACAATCGGCTGATCACTATTAACCTTGTTAAATAAATGTCTTGTAAGCCAAGCAATGTCAGAAGAATCTTGTCTTAAAAAGAAGGCAACGTCTAATTGCTTCCATAGATCTTCGTAAGCATCATCATTGATCCCATAAAGACGTAATTTTTCTCTGGATTCTTCTTGATGTTGGGCTAACTCTGAAGAGGCATCTGGTTTTGCGCCGCCCAACACTCTGAGTGTTGCACGATAAAGATCTTCCAAGAGTTTGCCTTTCCAGGCATTCCAAACTTTAGGACTAGTACCGCGGACATCCGCTACGGTTAATAAGTACAGAGCTGTGAGGTGACGCTCGTCCCCCATTTTCTTCGCAAAGGCTCTGACGACATCAGGATCAGTAATATCTTGCTTTTGTGCAAATTGGCTCATATTAAGATGCTCTGCCACTAGCCATATCAATAGTTCAGTATCTTTTTTATCTAAGCCATGGTCTTTGGCAAATTTGCGCATGTCCGCTTTGCCTAATTGCGAATGATCGCCACCGCGACCTTTGGCAATATCGTGGAAGAGCGCTGCAATGACGAGTAACCAAGGCTTCTCGAAGTGTGCAATGAGGCTGCTACAGAATGGAAACTCATGGGTGTGTTCAACCACCATAAAGCGACGGACATTGCGCAGCACCATCAAAATATGTTGATCAACCGTGTAAACGTGAAACAGATCATGCTGCATCTGCCCAACAATCTTCCTAAATGCAGGAAGGTAGCGCCCTAAGACGCTACTGCGGTTCATGAGATGGAATGCTCTGCTTACACCTTCGGGTTGTTGCAGAATCTCAATAAAGAGTGCGCGATTGATAGGATTGTTGCGCCATTGACTATCCATCTTCGCCCGAGCGTTATAAAGTGCCCTAAAGATGGTGGCTGATAAGCTCTTTACATTGGATGTTTGAGCAAATACTAAGAACGTCCTCAGAATCTGCTCGGGATATTTTTGAAAGAGCTGCGGATCGGTGATATCCAGAACACCTTGTCGCTCAATGAAGTACTCATTCCCTTCGCCCGGAATAGAGAGAATCGTTTTAGACTCTTGCGGAAAGAGAAGGGCCTCAATATTTTGTAAGAGCACATCATTTAATTGGGTTACTGCTTTAGCTGCCCAGTAGTAGCGACGCATGATGGCTTCGCTAGCTTGACGTGGGGATTCTTCTTTAATTCCCATTGACGCTGCAAGCGCTGCTTGTAAGTCAAAAGCGAGAACATCTTGTCTTCGTCCGGCCAGCAAATGCAAGTTAGCACGCAAGGTTTCTAGGAAGCGTTGATTGCGATTGAGTTCAGTCAGTTCGCGCTGCGTAACAAGACCGGCCTCATTGAGGTCCCTAAAGGTATCGCCCAATAATGCTGCCTTGCTAATCCAAGAAATGACCTGTAAATCACGTAAGCCACCAGGACTCTCTTTGCAATTCGGCTCTAAAGAGTAGGGTGTGTTTTGATATTTGTAGTGACGCTGAATCTGCTCCGCTTGTTTGGCCTGAAAGAAGGCTTTTGGATCCATCGCTGCTTCAAAGGCCTTTGCGAAGTCTTTGAAGAGTTGTTTCTTGCCGCAAATCAGTCGCGCCTCCAGTAGGGAAGTGCGGACAGTAATGTCTTGCTCTGATTCAGAAATACATTCAGCAACATTTCTGACTGAGGAGCCAATTTCTAAGCCAGTATCCCAGCAGCTTGCAACAAATTGCTCTACTTGCTTTGAAAGGGATCTTGCCTGTTCTTCATCGGCAGGCAGCAGAATCAGAATATCAATATCGGAGTAAGGAAATAGGGCACCTCTACCGAAGCCACCAACCGCCACTAGAGCGGCTTCACTATTTAAACCAAAACTACTCCATAAATGGCTGAGGAGTTGATCGCTCAGTTTGGAAAGTTGCTTGGTTAATTTACCAACAGACTGTGTTTTTCTAAACTCGTCGTAAGCAATTTCGCGAGCGGCACGCAGGCTAGCGGCATCAATAACATTGCTAACTGCTTGCGACTGGCTCATTTTATTAAGCGCTTACTAATGTCGGTCTAAATGAAAGGCCCTTAACGCAATCAGGAGGTGGGTTGCTACCTTCTGACCAAGTCAGCACCTCAACACCTGTTGGGGTAACCAACAGCGTATGTTCCCATTGGGCTGACAGGCTACGATCTTTTGTCTTCACGGTCCATTGATCGGGCATAGTGCGAATATCGCGTTTGCCCGCGTTGATCATGGGTTCGATCGTAAAGGTCATGCCGACTTCTAGTTTTTCACCAGTACCCGGTTTGCCGTAGTGAAGAATTTGTGGGTCTTGGTGAAACACTTTGCCAATACCGTGACCGCAGTACTCACGTACTACTGAGTAACCCGCTTTTTCTGCATGAGTTTGAATGACGTGACCAATGTCACCGAGTGATGCTCCAGGCTTTACTTGAGCTATGCCAAGCCACATACATTCAAAAGTAGTTTGCGTAAGGCGTTTAGCCATGACGGAAACTTCACCCACCATGAACATACGGCTGGTGTCACCGTAGTAGCCATCAGGAGTAATGACAGTGATGTCGAGGTTCACAACATCACCAGTTTTGAGAACTTTGTCTCCTGGAATGCCGTGGCAGATCACATCATTCACGGAAGTGCAAATGGATGCTGGAAAGGGTGGGTACCCAGGTGGCTGATAATTTAATGGGGCTGGAATAGTCTTCTGGACATCGCGCATGTATTCATAGCAAATCCGATCCAGTTCCCCAGTGGTAACCCCGGCCTTGACGTGAGGAGCCACATGATCCAAAACTTCGCTTGCTAGGCGGCCAGCTTCTCGCATCCCAAGGATGTCTTTTTCTGCAGTAAATACACTATTCATGCCTTGATTATCAACGACTTGGATAGTTTTAGCTTAGTCATATTGCCTAAATTTTAGGCAAATATCCCATTTTTGGGGCTTCTAGTGGCTATTTTGAGGGTTGGCCCCCTTTATTGTTTGGGGGTGAAGGTGGCTAGAGCATTGATATTTAAGCTATAATTTTGCACTCGGGTCCATTTTGGACTTGAAATCGCGAGTTGAGCCTTCCAGGGTGGCGTTTTTTAGCGCAGCTAGGACTCAACTTTAGAAACAA
>CANCQD010000108.1 GCA_947380285.1 Burkholderiaceae bacterium
TGCTAGGTCAAATTTGCTTAATTCTTCGGCTAGGCGCATTTTTACGCCATATGAGAATCCTAGCCCCCCAAAACTTATTGGCAATTCAATGGATGCAAATCCTGCGGAGATGGCTTTGCGCAAAGAATCAACTGGTGATTTGCGTGCATATTCCCAATCCTTTGCATTCGGAGCAATCAAATCCGCCCCTAATATTTTGGCCGAAGATAAATAATCCCTCTCCTGGGGTGATAAAAGATTATCAAATTCTTGACTAAGGGTCATTTTATTTCCAAAGAGCGCACTTAGATTCTGATTTTGTTGCAAAGGCCTGATCACCAGGAACGGTTGACAAGAGCTTGTAATAATCCCATGGGTACTTAGACTCTGAAGGTTTTTTTACTTGCATTAAGTACATATCGTGAACCATTCGACCGTCTTGGCGGATATATCCACCTTTTGCATACATATCATTAATCTTGGCCGCCTTAATTTGTGTCATCACTTTTTCTGGATTATCGCTACCAACGGCTTTAACAGCCTTGAGATAAGTTAGGGTTGCAGAATAGTCGGCAGCCTGCGTAGAGGATGGCTCTTTTTTCATAATTTCAAAGTAACGCTTTGCCCATGCCCGAGTGTCTGCATTGGAGTCCCAATACCAAGCATCCGCTAAATACATATTTTGAGTTAAATCGAGGCCCAATGCATGAATGTCGGTAATAAACATGAGTAACCCTGCCAATTGCATTGTTTTAGTAATACCAAATTCATTAGCTGCCTTAATAGAATTAATAGTGTCGCCACCGGAATTGGCTAACCCAAGAATTTTGGCTTTTGAAGACTGTGCCTGCAATAAATAAGAAGAGAAATCTTGCGAATTTAGTGGCGCTCTAACACTTCCCAGCACCTTTCCACCAGCAGCATTAATAACAGTTGACGCATCATTTTGTAAAGCAGCACCAAAAGCATAATCAGCGGTTAAAAAGTACCATGTGTCGCCGCCTTGTTTAACAATAGCTGAGCCAGCAACTTTAGATAAAGCAATGGTGTCATAGGAATAATGCACAGTGTAAGGTGTGCATTCCTCATTGGTGACACGGGATGTTCCTGCCGAAACAACAATAATTGGCCTCTTTTTTTCTGACGCAATTTTATTCATCGCCAAGGCAACAGATGAATTTGTCCCAGCTATCAGCATGTCAACACCTTGCTGGTCAATCCATTCCCGAGCCTTACCAGCTGCAATATCTGGTTTATTTTGATGGTCTGCAGTTAATAGCTCAATCTTCTTGCCATTGACAGATCCTCCAAAGTCACTAATCGCCATCTTGATCGCCTCGATACCGCCCTGACCATCGATATCCCCATATAACCCAGAAATATCAGTGATAAAGCCGATCTTCACCGTATCACCAGATATTTGTGCATTCGCGCTAGTAAACAAAGCCGTTACAACAGTGGCTATAGCGGTTGTAACTATTTTTTTTGATATCTTCTTCATGACTATCTCCTTAATATTTATAAATTAACCTTAAGCATTAACATCTACCACTATTCGACCCCGAACTTCACCCCTCAAAATCTTTTTACCCGCCTCAACAGCACTTTCCAAATTAATAATTTGAGCAATAGAGTTAAATGCATCTGGGTATAAATCACTAGCCAAACGTTTCCATGCCGCCTCTCTCATCGAGCGATTGGCCATAACGCTGTCAATCCCAACTAAACTTATGCTGCGCAATATAAATGGGGCGACAGATAGGGGCAAATCCATTCCTTGAGCCAACCCACAGGCAGTGACAACGCCACCATATCTAGAGCTTGCGCATGCATTGGCAAGCGTATGCGATCCCACGGAATCGACCACCCCCGCCCAACGCTCTTTTTGCAATGGTTTCCCAGGCTCAGATAATAATTCGCGAGGTATCACTTCATTTGCGCCAAGACTTTTAAGGTAGGCATGTTCTTCAACTTTACCAGTTGAGGCAATCACCGTATATCCTAAATTTGAAAGTATAGATATGGCAAAAGATCCAACCCCTCCACTAGCGCCTGTAACTAAAATTTCCCCTAATTGAGGGGTAACGCCATTTCTCTCTAGTGCCATCACGCATAGCATGGCAGTATATCCAGCAGTGCCAATTGACATGCAGTCCTTAGAACTTAAAGAGTCTGGTTTCTTGATCAACCAATCCCCCGATATGCGAGCCATTTGAGCAAGTCCGCCCCAATGAGACTCGCCTACCCCCCAACCATTGAGTATGACCTTATCTCCCACCTTCCATTGGACATCGTCACTTGATTTAACGGTGCCACAAAAATCGATACCAGGGACCATAGGAAATTTTCTTACTACCGGGGACTTTCCAGTGATCGCCAATCCATCCTTATAGTTAATAGTTGAGTAGTCTATGTCAACAGTCACCCCCCCTTTTTCAAGAACAGGTAAATCAGATTCATTCAAATTTTTTATCACTGATTCAGTTTTTCCATCGTCAGACTTGGTTAAATATATTGCACGAAACATAAGATATTCCTTGTTATTTTTTATCTACTGGTTGAAGTAATTCAGAAATAAACAATCTACTAACGATATCTAAAGGAAGACTCGATAGCTCCAATTTTGCACAAAGAACTGCACCCTCCCAAGCACACCAAAAGAAATTCGATAACTCAGATGAATTAACTTTTGTTTTAATTTCTCCCGCTGCCTTAGCAAGATCAATGCAATGCATAACCTGATTGCGCCAATCGGAAATGACACTTAAAAGCTCAACCCGAAAACGCTCCTCTAAACTTGCCATTTCCTGACCTAAGTTACCAATGAGGCAGCCACGTTTAAAGTCATATCGCTTAACTCCCTCCTCAGCCTCTTTAGTGAAGTTCTTTAAGCGCTCTAATGGGGATATCTTTTCATCACTTAAAATTCGCTGTAATTTATTCGAAAAATAAGTGCCGTAGTTTTTGATAACTTCTAGAGCATAGTCATCTTTACTTTTAAAGTAGTAATAAAAAGATCCTTTCGGCACTTCAGCAATTTCAACAATCTCATCAAGGCTCGTGATGCTAAACCCTTTTTGCGTAAAAATCGCAGTGCCAATTTTAATTAAGGAACTTCTTTTTTCATTTTGTAATTTTGGTGGTGAGCCAAATTGAATAACTTTAGTCACTTAGTAATGTCCTTATATTCCAATTGAGGGTTTAACTTGCCGCACCCGAAAGAGCGATCTCATAAAAATTAAGCCAAAAATTGGTCCTGGTAGCAAAATCCAAGCTACTTTATTTCCTATGTACGGAAATGAAAAGGTGACGAGCCAAATGGACAAAATAGTAATTAAAAATCCGATGCTATTTTGGATCGTCAATGCTGTTCCGACTAAATCTGAGGGGCATGCCTTGGCAGACATGGCAGAAAATTGAGGGGAATCAGCCACTACCGCAAAGCCCCACACCAACAAAATTAATAATTTCAAAAGCGTTGGCGCTTGATCAAGAAATGGATAAAGAAAACAGACTAGACCTGAGGTCAATAAAGCAAACCAAGCCACGCGGGCACTCCCAAGCGATTGACTAAATACCCCCCCTAGAATGCAACCTAAGGCACCAATCCCAATAATTAAAAATGCCAAACCAGACAAGGCAGGTGAGGTAAAAAAAGTATTGGTTGAAATGACAGAAATTAATAGCAAGGGAACTATCGTCCAAAATGCATACAATTCCCACATATGCCCAAAGTAACCAAGAGCAGAAGATCTGAACTCAGGAACTCGGAAGGCATGAATCACATTAGAAAAAGAAACGCCTTTTTGCTTTAGGCTGCTATTGAAATGTGGGCCATCTCCTAAAATAGCCACGGCAAGCGCAGCCAATATAGCCAAAAATGAGGAGCTTAAGATTACGGACTGCCAAGCTAAATCAGCCCCTAGCCATCGTATCCCATGTGGCAAGGCTGTTCCAAGAGTCAGCATGCCGACTAAAAGTCCTAAATTTTTTCCAGCCGTCTTCGGATCCCAGCCCACAATTAACTTCATTCCCAACGGATAGATACCTGCCAGCGAAAGACCTACAAAAAAACGAAAGATGATCGCTGATATAAGCCCATAACTTAAGATCGCAAAACAGGCATTAAAAATGGCGCCCAATACACTACAAATCGCAAAAATTCTACTGGCAGAAAATTTATCAGCCCAGCCACTCAATGAAAAAAATAGGGTCCCAACAATAAATCCAAGTTGCACAGAATTAGTTAGAAAGCCTAAATCTGCGGAGGATAAGCTCCATAGTTTAGTTAAGCTATCAGCCGCACTATTTGCACTAAACCACAGTGAAGTGGCAAAAAGTTCAGCAATAACAACAACTAAAATGGGCTTACTCATCAATACTAGTCCCTGCAAAACGAGCATCACGCCAGGCGATTGCCTCTCGCATACCGCGCTCTCGTGCAATCTCCATAAACGCTTTTTTATCAGGTGAGCCCACGGACTCAATTTGATGGTCAATATCTAATGCACATTTGAGGGCTTTTTGCATTCCCTGAATCTCATAGCCCTCATTAATTGCCTTCTTGGTGCCCATAACAACATTTGGATCTACCAAAGCAATCGATTTAGCTATTTGCATTGCTACCTTGACGTGTGATCCTGTTTTTACAACCCTACTAATAATTCCCATTTCAAGAGCATGATCAGCACTGATTCTGTCTTGACCAGTAAAAATAATATCCTTCGCCTTTTTGGGCCCTATGACCCAGGGCAATAATAAAGTCACTATTCCCGCTCCAAATTTTAGTTCTGGCTCTCCAAATATTGCCTCTTCGCTAGCAATCGCTATATCACAAGACAAGGCAAATTCAAACGCTCCAGCCATGCAAGCACCATGAACTGCAGCAATCGTTGGCTTTGGGCTATTCCAGAATCTCATCGTGGTGTTAAAGTCGAGATCTAAAATTTCACGCCACACCTTTTCACCTGATGGCTTTGCATCCATTTGAGCTTTTAAATCAAATCCGGATGAAAATGCTCGCCCCGATCCACTTAAAACAATGGCGCGAACACTATCATCCGATTCAGCTAAATCCATTGCAGTATTAATTTCAATCAAAGTGGCTTTATCTAGAGCGTTTAGCCGCTCAGGTCGATTTAAAGTAATGTGAGCAATATTATTCTCGGATTGATATAGTATTGATTTGAAGTTTGTCATATTTGATTAAATTTTTTAATTAATAAAAACTGGATTGATAGAGTTAGCCAATATTTTATTTTTAAATTGACCCCTATCAGCTTTACCGGTTCCCCCCAGCGGAAGTTCTGGCATCAAATAGAAGGCATCAGGTTGCTTATACTTTTCTAATTTTTTATTTAAAAATAATTTCATATTTAAAGCATCAGAATTAGCTCCCGCCTTAAGCACTAGAAGAACATGGATCCGCTCACCTAAAATATCATCAGCAATGCCTACCGCCATTGCTGCAGATATATCGGGATGACTGCAAATAACCTGCTCAATCTCACCTGGTGTGATCTTATTTCCGCCGCGACTAATTAACTCCTTGCTACGACCCATTAATTCAACAACTAACTCATCCACCTCGCGAGCTAAATCACCGGTCTTAAACCATTCGTCACTAAATGCTTTCTTGGTTAGGTCTGGATCGTCTAGATAACCCTTCATTAAGAAAGGGCTCATAACTTGTAATTCACCGATTTCGCCTCTTGTTACTAACTTTTGACTGTCATCCACTATCCTAAATAGAACCTCTCCAGAGGGGCGTCCAATACAGCCTGGATATTGCATATAGTCAATAGGAAACAGAAAAAAATCACAGGTGGCCGTTTCTGTTGAGCCGTAAATATCAATTAAATTAGTATTTGAAAATTGTTTTCGGATTGATTTTGCCAACGATATACCCAAAGACTCGCCGCCAATTAATATTTGCTTTAAAGATCCCAGATCATTGACTTTTTTAATTGGTTCAATTAATTCAGCGCGAGAAAACAAAGCCCTCATCATTGTTGGGACCATTCCAACACGGTTAATCTGCTCATCAATCAGAGTTTTTAGAAATGTCCCTGGCTCAAACTTCTCTTGCATGACCAGCCTCCCACCCATGAGTAGCGTTAGAAGGCAGACCCACAAACCAAAACTAAAATTAATATTTAATATAAGCAATGTAGATTCATCAATTTTAAAATCTAATAGTCGATTTATTTCGTTGATTTTATTTAAAAAGGCTTTATGGGATACAACGACCCCTTTTGGCTCTCCGGTTGAGCCAGAGGTAAATATGACAAATGCAGCCTTAGATAAAATGCCCCTTTCAGGAGGAGTCTTTTTTGAAATGATAGAAACACCTTTATCAATCTGAAACTGCGCTTTGGTTTTGTTTTGTAGCTTCTTAAGCACCTCGGTTGGCGCAGTTCTATGTACAGGAATAACCACTCCATGAGCCAGCCAAACACCCAGAATGGCAAGCACATCTTCAGCTTGATTGGAAACTAAAACAATTACTGGTTCATCGTTTTTAATCCCAAGTTCAATCAGGTGATTGGCAATTATTTTTGCCTCCTGCATCAATTCTTGATAGCTAACATTTTTTTTACCTGCACTTAAAGCAATGCGTTGACCATATTTCAGGCCGGCACTTAAAAGCTCGAAACCAAGGTTATCAGTCAAAATATTCTCTTAATGCCTATTGGCAATAGCTATTTGTATGGATACAATTTCAATTTAATTAATAGTAGACGAACGGTCAACTAGTAACTTCCCTTATAGAACGCTAACCAAAGCTGCAAAACATGAGTTGAGCAGAAGCAAATTAATCATCTGAGAATCTCTTGAGACTAATGCCCCCGATAATGGATGCCAGATTTGAGAATAGCCCACACCAAAAAAGCCTCTTATTGACCGTAGCTAGCCTGTTTAACAGAATTTATTCATCGGGTAGTATGTAGCTTAGAACAGACCGTCGGGATACTTAAGCCCTGGAGGGTCAACTCGACCCAAAGTGGGCACTTAAATAAAAAACCACCCGAATGAACTGACCCCATAAAGTTGGACAGTTTAATTAGCTTACCAGAAGGGATTGAGTTCGGTAATTTACCGGACTTAATCCCTTTAGTTTTTGCTTGATTCGATCATGGTTGTAGTAATGGATGTATTCACATAACTCCTTCTTGAAGGA
>CANCQD010000109.1 GCA_947380285.1 Burkholderiaceae bacterium
CATCAAGATTTGGTTTCAGAACGACTCGCCACTCTGTATGAATTACTGAATGGTAGTTGCGACATTGTTTTAGTTCCAGTGACAACCGCTTTGCAAAGATTGGGGCCGCCGAACTTTTTATCTGGCCATACTTTTTTCTTTCGGCAAGGCGACAAACTGAATGAAGCTGCACTAAAGCTGCAACTGCAACAAGCTGGCTATGATCCTGTGAGCGCTGTAATGCGTCCCGGTGAATACAGTATTCGGGGTGGCTTGTTTGATTTATTTCCTATGGGATCAAATCTGCCATACCGATTGGATCTCTTTGGTGATGAAATTGAACAGATTCGGGCGTTTGATCCGGATACGCAACGAAGTCTCTACCCTGTCAAGGAAGTCCGCCTTCTTCCTGGCCATGAGTTTCCATTTGATGATGCTTCACGCACTGCTTTTAGAGGCCGCTGGAGAGAAGTATTTGAGGGTGATCCGAGTCGCTGCTCCATTTACAAAGATGCCAACTTAGGCATACCTAGTGCAGGCATTGAATCCTACCTACCCCTCTTCTTTGAAGAGAAATCCAACCTTTTTGATTACTTTCCACGGTCAGGTGACCCTGTATGGCTTGTCAGTATTGGTGATGTAGAAGAAACCATCAAAGGGTTTTGGAAGGACACACTTTCTCGTTATGAGTTCCTCAAGCACGATCTTGATCGCCCCATTCTTCCTCCAAAAGAATTATTTCTGGATGTCGATGAATTTTTCACCACCTCTAAATCGTATGCACGACTAACACTAGAGAAAGAAGGCGCTGAAAAAAGTCAATTTCTAGCGGTACCGGATATTGCCGTGCATCGTCGCGATACTGATCCGATCAACCTATTGCGCAAAGTAGTGTCATCCGAAAAGTTTCGTGTATTAGTTTGCAGCGACAGTGCAGGACGTAAAGAATCGATTCGACAACTCTTTGATGAAAGTAATTCGGTCGCCGGATTGGATGGCAAACCACTCTATCCGCTAAAGCCAGAGAGCTTTGACAGCATTGCCGAGTTTATTAAAAGCGAATCATTATTTGGATTGGTAACTGCACCGCTCTTTAATGGATTTTCATGGCCCGCTGAAAATCTTCTGGTCATTACCGAGGCAGAGTTATTTACTACAACAGCACGACAGAGGCGTAAGGGCAAAAGTAATGAGAATGCTGATCCCGACATGCTTTTTAAGGATCTGTCTGAGCTAAAGATCGGCGATCCCGTAGTTCATGCTGAACATGGCATTGGTCGTTACCAGGGATTAGTGCTTCTGAATTTAGCTCCGCCTAAAGAGGCACCAATTTTTGAAGAGTTTTTGCATTTGCAATATTCAGGACAGGCAACTTTGTATGTTCCTGTTCAGCAATTACAAATGGTCACACGTTATGCAGGCTCTGACCCTGATTCAGCGCCACTGCATCAATTAGGTTCGGGCCAATGGGATAAGGCCAAACGCAAGGCCGCCCAACAAATTCGAGATACCGCAGCAGAGCTATTAGGTCTCTATGCGGCTAGAGCGATACGCAAGGGTCATGCTTTTGAATTCTCAGCCCATGACTATGCTGCTTTTGCAGAAAGCTTTGGCTTTGAGGAAACTCCAGACCAAGCCAATGCTATTGCAGCAGTCATTGGCGATATGACTAGCGGCACACCAATGGATCGCTTAGTTTGCGGTGATGTTGGTTTTGGGAAGACCGAAGTAGCGCTCCGAGCAAGCTTTGTTGCAGTCATGGGCGGCAAACAAGTCGCCATTTTGGCGCCAACCACCCTACTAGCTGAGCAACATGTGGCTACCTGGAAAGATCGCTTTGCCGATTGGCCGGTCCGCATTGTGGAGTTGTCACGCTTTAAAACAACCAAGGAAATTAATGCAGCCCTAGAGGCCATTGCCAAAGGTGATGCAGACATCATTATTGGCACACATAAGTTACTTTCCAAGGAAACGCAATTTGCCAATCTTGGCCTAGTGATTGTGGACGAGGAACATCGCTTTGGAGTACGTCAAAAAGATGCTCTTAAGGCATTGCGTGCAGAAGTCGATATTCTGACGCTAACTGCTACACCCATCCCAAGAACCTTGGGCATGGCTATGGAAGGTTTACGTGAGTTTTCTATTATTGCCACTGCTCCACAGAAACGTCTGGCGATTAAGACCTTTGTTCGTCGCGAAGGAGATGGTGTTATTCGTGAGGCCGTGCTTCGTGAAATTAAACGTGGCGGCCAGGTCTACTTCCTGCATAACGAAGTTGAAACGATTCAGAATCGCAAGCATGCTTTACAAGAACTGATTCCGGAGGCGCGTATTAGTGTTGCGCACGGACAAATGCATGAACGCGAGCTGGAATCTGTCATGCGTGAATTTGTTACCCAGCGTACCAATATTTTGCTGTGTACCACGATTATTGAGACTGGTATTGACGTACCCACAGCGAACACCATCATCATGCACCGCGCTGATAAGTTTGGTTTAGCCCAATTACACCAACTGCGTGGTCGCGTTGGCCGCTCACATCACCAGGCTTATGCTTATTTGCTAGTGCCGGATCCTGAGGCACTTAGCAAGCAAGCTCAGTTGCGTCTTAATGCCATTCAAGCCATGGAAGAGCTTGGCTCTGGCTTCTATTTAGCTATGCATGATCTAGAAATTCGGGGGGCCGGTGAGGTTCTAGGCGACAAACAATCCGGTGAAATTCATGAGATTGGCTTCCAGTTGTATACCGAGATGCTCAATCGTGCCGTTAAGTCCCTGCGCAGTGGAAAGGAGCCTGATTTACTTTCACCATTGCAAGCAACCACCGATGTAAATCTCGGCGTTCCCGCTCTATTTCCGGAAGACTACTGCCCCGACGTTCACGAGCGTCTATCCTTATATAAACGTTTTGCTGGTACAAATGATTTCTCAGAGCTGATGGGATTGCGTGAAGAATTGGTTGATCGTTTCGGGGACCTTCCCGATCAAGCTAAATCTTTTTATGAGACTCACCGTCTACGTTTAGAGATGACCGGTTTTGGAATTAAGAAGATTGATGCCACACCTGCATCTATACAGATTCAATTCATCCCAAATCCACCGATTGACCCGATGAAGATCATTCAGCTCATCCAGTCCTCTAAGCATATTCAACTTAATGGCCAAGATAAGCTTAAGGTACTTCCTCAAAAAGATCGTGAATTTGAGAAGTTAGAACAACGCCTTGATGCCATACGCAATATCTTGCGAAGACTCAACGAATCAGCAGTATTGAGCTCTGCAAAAGTAAGTTAATAATCCGATTATTATTGAGCTATGCCTAATTACCAAGTTCTTGTTGCCCTGTCTAGAGAGCCTATTGCCGAGAAGCTGATCTTTTCATTAAAGGATCAAGCCTTAAAGCTGGGCATATCATTACACTCTAACGGCGGTCAAATTAGCAATGGAAGCTACTACTCCGAGCGTTTTGAAGCAAGCGCCCACCTGGATACAGTACAACGTGAGCAACTACGTACTATTGCAGCAAGCTTTAATGCCGACCTATGCTTTCTAAGGCCAGATCTATTGCCACAAGACATCCGCGTACTAGCGATGGATATGGATTCAACGTTGATTAATATTGAATGCATTGATGAGATTGCTGATTTCACAGGCAAGAAGTCCGCTGTAGCTGAAATTACCGAAGCTACTATGCGTGGTGAAATCAAAGACTTTAAAGAAAGCCTGAGAAGACGTGTTGCACTTTTAGAAGGTGTGCATGCTGATGCACTCGAATCCGTTTACAGAGAGCGCTTGAGCCCTAACCCTGGAGCAGCAGAGCTTTTAGCTGGGGCTCATGAACGTGGCTTGTACACCCTGCTTGTCTCAGGCGGGTTTACTTTCTTTACTGAAAAGTTACGTGAGCAATTAGGTTTTAAGCAAACTCAGGCTAATACACTGGAGATTGTCGATGGCAAGCTTACCGGCAAGGTTCTTGGCGATATTGTCGATGGCGCAGCGAAGGCCGCCCATCTAAACGAAGCTTGTGCTCGCCTTAGCTGCACTAAAGCGAATGCCATCACCATGGGTGATGGTGCCAACGATCTGATGATGATGAATGGCTCTGGCATCAGCGTTGCATACAAAGCAAAGCCTGTTGTCAAAGAAAAAGCCGATGCGGCTTTTGACCGAGTCGGCTTAGATGCTGCTTTACTACTGATCTCTTAGGCTTGTACCCAAGAGATCAGGGTAATAGTTATGCGTCTATGTTTATAGACGCTCAAAAATAGTAGCGATACCTTGACCACCACCAATACACATTGTTACCAAAGCATATTTACCTTGAACGCGGTGTAACTCATGGATTGCCTTAGTAGCAATCGCTGCGCCAGAACAGCCAATTGGATGACCCAAAGCGATTGCACCACCGTTGACGTTAGTCTTGGCTGGATCTAAACCTAAGCCCTTAGTAACCGCTAATGCTTGTGCTGCGAAGGCTTCATTAGATTCGATCACATCCATTTGATCTAATTTCAAGCCAGCACGTTCAAGCGCAATTTTGGTTGCAGGAATTGGTCCTTCACCCATGATGTGGTTTGGAACACCAGCAACTGCATAAGACACCAAGCGAGCGATAGGCTTATGACCAGCTTTCTTTGCTGTTTCAGCATCCGCCAATACAAAGAATGCGGCACCATCATTAATGCCTGATGCATTACCAGCCGTTACGGAACCACCCTCTTTTTTGAACACTGCCTTCATCTTGGCAAGCGTTTCCATCGTAGTTTCAGGCTTCACATGCTCATCGGTATCAAACACTACATCACCCTTACGAGTTTTAATAGTGATTGGCACGATCTGAGATTTAAAGCGACCTTCTTTAATTGCATTGGCTGCACGACGATGAGATTCAACGGCCAGAGCATCTTGCTCATCACGTGTTAACTTCCATTTTTCAACGAGATTTTCTGCTGTAACGCCCATGTGACCAACACCAAATGGGTCGGTCAAAATACCAACCATCAAGTCGATCATTTTGGTATCGCCCATGCGTGCACCACTGCGCATCGCTGGAGAGCCATACATGCCGCGGGACATTACTTCCACGCCACCGCCAATGCCATAGTCACAATCGCCCAACATAATTTGCTGTGCGGTTGTAACAATTGCTTGCAAGCCAGAGCTACACAAACGATTTAATGCCATTGCCACTGATTCCATTGGCAGGCCAGCCTGGATCGATGCGACACGGGCGACATAGCCATAGCGACTATCTGTAGGAATAGTGTTACCCACAGTGATGTAATTAATCAAAGCAGGATCTACGCCTGAACGTGCTACCGCCTCTTTCATCACGATACCGCCGAGCTCGGAAGGCTCAAAACTACTCAGAGCGCCATTAAAGGTACCAATTGCGGAACGAACTGCACTTAAGACAACGACATCACGACTCATATCAATCCCCTTTGCTAAGCCCAATTATTGGGCTGACTTTGTACTAAATAAGTAATCCAACTAACAGTTTTATTGCATTCGTCAAGTTTCGGCTATTAGGTCATGCCCTTGGGAGCTTATGACGGTAGCCTTGATGATTTCACCGGCTCGATAGCGCTTAGAGGGCTTGCTAGGAGGCAAAACCCTCACTAGACCATCAATTTCTGGGGCATCGCCAATCGTTCTGCCAATTCCGCCAGACTCATCTACCCGATCAATGATGACCTGAATACGCTTGCCTATTTTTTTTGCAAGCCGTTTTATGGAAATATCTTCGGCTTTAGCCATAAACCTGACACGCCGCTCTTCTCTAATTTCAGAAGGAATTGGGTTATCCAATTGGTTTGCTGTAGCCCCTTCAACGGGTGAGTAGGCAAAACAGCCAGCGCGATCAATTTGCGCCTCATCCAAGAAATTGAGAAGGTGTGCAAACTCTTCTTCAGTTTCTCCAGGAAAGCCTGCAATAAAGGTACTGCGAATAACCAAATCAGGACAAGCTTCGCGCCACGCTAAGATACGCTCCAAATTCTTCTCACCACTCGCAGGGCGCTTCATGCGTTTTAGGACATCCGGGTGTGAATGCTGCAACGGAATATCCAAGTAAGGCAGAACACCGTAGCCATACTCTGAAAACTCAGCCATCAAAGGCAACACATCATCCACATGCGGGTAGGGATAAACATAATGCAACCTCACCCAAGCCTGATACTCGCGAGCAATTTGATTTAAAGCATTTACCAAATCAAACATTTTCGTTTTGACAGGCTTGCCATCCCAAAAGCCAGTGCGATATTGAATATCAACGCCATAAGCACTGGTGTCTTGTGAGACAACTAGCAACTCTTTAACGCCAGACTCAAACAATCTTTTAGCTTCAAGTAACACTTCACCAATCGGCCGTGAAACTAAATCACCACGCATATTGGGAATGATGCAGAAAGTACAGCGATGGTTACAACCTTCACTAATTTTGAGGTAGGCGTAATGCTTAGGAGTTAGCTTGACGCCAGTTGGAGGAACTAAATCCGTGAAAGGGTCATGCGGCTTAGGTAGATGCAAATGAATGGCTTGCATTACCTCATCGGTAGCATGAGGCCCAGTAACAGCGAGGACTTTAGGATGAATGCTCGAGATAAGATCACTACCGTCGGCATTTTTTCTGGCGCCTAGACATCCAGTCACAATGACTTTGCCATTTTCAGCAAGAGCCTCGCCAATAGCCGAAAGACTCTCTTCTACGGCGGAGTCGATAAAGCCACAGGTATTCACAACTACAAGATCGGCGCCAGAGTAATCCTTGGCGGTCTCATATCCCTCAGCGCTCAATTGCGTCAGGATTAGTTCAGAGTCTACAAGCGCCTTAGGGCATCCTAAGGATACAAATCCAATTTTCCCAGCCACAACTATTCTTTTTCAGCTTTATTGGACTGAGGAGTAAATGGAAAATTTCCAAAGATATTCTGTGAGCCCTGTACCTGCTCTTGCATTTTGATAAAGAGATCTTTGCTTTGCTCCATGTAGTTACCCATCAAACCTTGCATCAGCGGGTTTTGGAGATTCATCATTTGTGACCAAGCCTCTGGCGTACTGCCAGCACCAAGACCCTTTGTTTGATCGCCAAGCTTATTGTGGATATCCACAAATGATTGCATAGTCTTTTCAAGATAATTCCCCAT
>CANCQD010000110.1 GCA_947380285.1 Burkholderiaceae bacterium
GCTGCAACTGCATTTATTGCTGAAGAAGGTTATGGACAGGATGCTGCGGCTGCGATGTTACCTGGCGAGAATGCTCCGGGCGTCGTCGATGTTTCGCCTTTGGCGGCTTTCTTATCCCATGCCTCACTAGAGGCGGGTGACAACCAGGCCCAAGCTGGTCAAGATGCGGTGCAATTAATGACAGTGCACTCTGCCAAAGGCTTAGAGTTCACCTCAGTATTCATTACTGGCCTCGAGGAAGGTTTATTTCCCCATGAGAACAGCGTTAATGAGCAGAACGGCTTGGAAGAAGAGCGTCGCCTGATGTATGTGGCGATTACGCGTGCCAAGGAGCGTCTTTATCTTTCGCATACCCAATCACGGATGTTGCATGGCCAAGTGCGCTACAACATGCCTTCCCGCTTTCTAGAGGAGCTCCCATCTGATTCATTGAAATGGCTTACCCCTAAAGCAAGAGATGCGCGTTGGGGCGGCGGTAACTCAAGATCAGGGGGCACTTGGCAGGATGGCTATACCCGTCAACGCGAATATGAATCCAATGACTTTTTTGATTCTGGTTCAGAGCGACAGGGACCGGCTAAGCGTGTTGGCTCAGCATCAATGGAAGTGAAAAGATTAGCCTCTCCTCCCCGTGGAAATTACCCATTTACGATTGGGCAAAATGTATTCCATACCAAGTTTGGTGAGGGGCGCGTAACTGGTCTTGAAGGTGTGGATGTTGATGCACGTGCACAAGTGAACTTCAAGCGCCACGGTATTAAATGGTTACAACTGAGTATTGCGAAGCTTGCTGCGATCGACTGAAAAGTCTTCTAAACAGGCAGTGCCACTTCATCCTCTGTGAAGCAAGCTTTCCAGGTTGCATAGAAAGAGCAATGCATCACTGTCAATCCCGCCATGGAGATGGGGGCGATGATGAAGGAGGCTGCTTGCCCTAGATCGAGAGCATCAAAAATCATTCCCACTGTCAGTGGAATGGCAATCAGGATCGCACCCCAAATAGAGAGATACAAAAAGAATGCTGCTTTATTAGTCCAGCACGCTAAGCAGCTAGAGAATAGTGCTTGTGGTACAGACATATCAGCCCATGCGACCAATACTGGTGAGAACCACATCAGCATACCAATGGGCACATACAGCATTGCTCCGAAGAGGAGCACCAAGTAAATCTGACGGAGTGCTTCAGGGGTAATCGTCTTTTCACTGGTCATTAATGGAAGCAGTAATTCAAAGTCCACCAAGAGGCTTAAGATAAAACTCAGCAGCAAAATCAAGCCGGCATATATCAAACCTAATTGCAAAATCCTTTTGCGAATAAGCGGGCTTGACTGAAGTGCGACTAAATAGACCAATGGCCGAATACGTTCTTTTTGAATCGCTTGACGACAAGCAGTCATAAAGCCAACAGAGAGGGTTGGTGTGAGTAGGAGCACAGCAAAAACACCAATGACTGGAACAATGACAGCCAATTGAGCTGCAAATACATACATAAAGACCAGCATCAAGAAGCCCAAAGGATTTTGTTTGAAGAGCCAAATGCCCTGCCTAATCCAGGTGTAACCTTCTTTGGGCGCTACGGAATTGAGTTTCATAGTGATCGACGACTTAAAAGAATGCGTTCAAAGTGCGTGGGGTCATGAGGAGTTAGCATCTGCGCATCTCTTGGTAGATAGAAATCCCATAACCTGGAGACCCAAAAGCGTAATGCTGCTGCACGAAGCATCAGGGCCCAACTGGCTTGCTCTTCGTGAGTAAAGGGGCGAACCGCTTGGTAGGACTTCATGAATGCCTCTAGGCGGGCTGGATCTAAATCTTGTTTGTTGTCAGCAAGACACCAATCATTTGCAGTTACAGCAATATCAAACAACCATTTATCGGTGCCGGCAAAATAGAAGTCAAAGAAGCCGCCTAAGTGATCGTTAGAGGTGTCAGTTCCTTTTGGATCAAATAAGACGTTGTCGCGAAACAGATCGCAATGACTGGCACCTTGCGGCAAGCCATCATAGGCGCCCGAGGAAAAGAATGCTTCTTGAGTTTTTAGCTCGTGACTGATTAATTCTTTTTGTGATGTATTTAAGTGCTGCAGTATTTGGGGAATTGTTTTTTGCCACCATGCAAGACTACGAAGATTCTCTTGTGCCCTAGGAAAATCTTTTCCTGCCAAATGCATCTTCGCAAGCATCTCGCCAACAAGGGCGCAATGATTGGCTTCTGGTTGAAGTCTGGATAGACCTGGCAACTTCGTAACAATGGCTGCTGGCTTGCCTTTTAGGGTAAATAGGATTTCCCCCTGTTTATTCTCAATAGGCTTGGGAACGGGTATGCCTTTGTTCGCTAAATGGCGCATTAGCTCTAGATAGAAAGGCAGTTGCTCCGCAGATAGTCTTTCAAAGATGGTGAGAACATATTCTTGTTTCTGACCATTTTTTACGGTATCTAAGAAAAAGTTTGAGTTCTCAATTCCACCATGAATGCCGCGGATTTCACTAGCCTGACCTATATCAAAGTCTTGAGTAATCCATTGAGAAATATCCTCAAGCTCGATCGGAGTAAATACAGCCATAAACTAAGTTAGCAGATCTTATTTAAAAGGAATGCTAATGCTAGGAACGCTAATCAGATCAGTTTCTTTTGGGGGTCCAGGCATAACTGATGTGGGTGGCGCCATCTCATAGCTAGTGAACGGTGTTTTCACATCAACCTGGGTTGGCGAATTGACGTCTTTATATTCTGTAACCGTAGTGCCATTTTTATCTTTGTACTGATAGTTTGGCTTTCTTGGTTCGGCAGTATTTAGGGCACCAGTGGCGCTGACGGTTGGCGCGATTGGCTGATTATTAATACGGTTTAATTCCGACGGGCTTAGTGCCTGGCTGTTATTCTGAGCTTGGGCTGAGGTAATGCCAAAAAACCCAAAAGCTATTAAAAAACCCATTTGGGCAAGGCTTTGACTCATTGAGTGGCTAATTAAGTTCGTTAAATAATGCATTTTTTCACCTTTTTAAGCCTACTCTCGGATGGTTCCTTAACCAGACCTGTAGGCAATTCACAACTAGATTGTACGATTGCGGTATGACTAAACATAGACTCTTGTTGGTAGACGGCTCTAGCTACCTCTACCGCGCCTTCCATGCTATGCCAGACCTTAGAAATGGGGCTGGGGAGCCCACTGGGGCTATCTATGGCATGGTCAATATGATGCGCCGGGCCCGCTCTGAGCTCAAAGCTGACCATATAGCTTGTGTTTTTGACGCCAAAGGCAAGACTTTCCGTGACGAGATGTACTCGGAGTACAAAGCGCACCGCTCTCCCATGCCCGAAGATTTGGTTAAACAAATCGAACCTATTCACGCCATGGTGAAGGCATTAGGTTGGCCGGTATTAATGGTCTCTGGTGTGGAGGCAGATGATGTGATTGGAACTTTAGCTTGCCAAGCTACGCAAGCAGGTTGGGAAACCATTATTTCTACTGGTGATAAAGATTTGGCACAATTGGTCAATCCTTCGGTATCTCTCATTAATACGATGACGAATGAAAAGCTAGACATCGAAGGCGTAAAAGAAAAGTTTGGTGTACCGCCTGAGTTAATTGTCGATTATTTATCCATTATTGGCGATACAGTTGATAACGTTCCAGGAGTTCCTAAGGCAGGGCCAAAGACTGCAAACAAATGGTTAGCAGAATTTGGAAATCTGGATAACTTGATGGCAAATGCCGATCAAGTTAAAGGCGTGGTTGGTGAAAACTTGCGCGCCACTCTTTCTTGGTTGCCACAAGCACGCCAACTGATTACGGTAAAAACCGATTGTGATTTATCGCCTCATTTACCAAGCTTGGATGACCTGCATGCGAAGTCTGAAGATGCTCCTTTGCTGCGTGAGTTGTTTGAGCGTTATGCCTTTAAGACTTGGTTACGCGACGTAGAAAAACAGCTCACGAGCCCAGAGAATAAGGGCGAGCCAGCCAGCTTTGATTTGGTAGGGAGCCCAATCTCAAATGATCCTGAGGAAAACTCTGATGGGGCAAAAAAGACGCGTGTGATAGCTATCTCGCCCACTAAAGATTTATCCCAAGAAACTCGAGACTCACATGATGCAATCGAACGTCACTACGAATGTGTAGTGGATGAGATCGGCCTAGAGAGATGGTTAAAAAAGATTGAGGTGTCTACGCTAACAGCAGTTGATACCGAAACCACTAGTCTTGATGCGCTTGCGGCAGAGCTCGTTGGAATTTCTTTATCGGTTACACCTGGAGAGGCATGCTACATCCCTGTTGCTCATCGCAATGGCGAAGTGCAACTTGACCGTGATCTAGTTCTGGCCCGCATGAAACCCTGGTTAGAAAGTGCGACAAATTTAAAGGTAGGACAAAACTTAAAGTACGACGCCCACATCTTTGCAAACTATGGCATTACCTTAAAAGGCGTTGCATTTGATACCTTGCTGGAATCATATGTGCTCGAATCACATCTTCCACACAATATGGATAGTCTTGCTGAGCGTCATTTAGGAATGAAAACGATTCGCTACGAAGAAGTATGTGGCAAAGGGGTTCATCAAATTGGCTTTGACCAAGTTGATCTAAAGATTGCAACGGACTACGCGGCAGAAGACGCTGACATTACCTTGCGCCTTCATCTTGAGTTATGGCCGCAGATTCAGGAAAGTCCAGGCTTGCTTTATATCTACGAAAAAGTAGAGATGCCAGCTATGCGGGTATTGGGAATCATGGAGCGCAATGGTATTCGGATTGATTCTGCGCTATTGGCCAAACAAGGACAACAAGTGGGCAAGCGCCTGCTTGAGCTGGAGGGCGAGATCCATAAGTTAGCTGGTCAGCCTTTTAATATCCAGTCACCTAAGCAAATTGCAGAAATTTTATTTGGGCAACTTGAGTTACCAGTCATTAAAAAGACGCCATCAGGTGCACCCTCTACTGATGAAGAAGTATTGCAGAAGTTGGCGGAAGACTATCCGTTACCAGCACGCATTCTGGATTACCGTAGCCTGGCAAAGTTGATGTCCACTTATATTGAGAAACTCCCTCGCATGGCTGATCCTAAAACTGGGCGCGTCCATACGAACTTTTCTCAAGCTACTGCAGTGACAGGTAGGCTCGCATCAAGCGACCCAAACTTGCAAAATATTCCTGTGCGCACAGAAGAGGGTCGTCGTATTCGGGAGGCATTTGTTCCGGCAGAGGGCTGCAAATTATTGTCTGCAGATTACTCCCAGATCGAGTTACGCATCATGGCGCATATTGCTGAAGATGAAAATCTACTCACTGCATTTAGAGAAGGTAAAGACGTTCACCAGGCCACTGCAGCAGAAATCTTTGGCATTCCTCTGGATGATGTGAATTCTGAGCAACGTCGTTATGCCAAGGTCATTAACTTTGGCCTCATCTACGGCATGAGTGCTTTTGGTTTGGCCGGTAACTTGGGTATTGAGCGTTCGGCTGCGCAAAACTATATAGCCAAATACTTTGATCGGTATCCAGGAGTGGCTCAATATATGGAGCGCACTCGCCTCGAGGCTAGGGAAAATGGTTACGTGGAAACGGTCTTCGGACGACGCCTTTGGTTGCCAGAAATTAAAGGTTCTAATGGCCCGCGTCGCCAAGGGGCGGAGCGTGCGGCAATTAATGCTCCTATGCAAGGTACTGCTGCAGACTTAATCAAGCTGGCGATGATTGCCGTAGAGGATTGGCTCGAAAAAGAGCAACTCAAGACCAAGCTTCTATTGCAGGTTCATGATGAGTTGGTGCTAGATGTGCCTTTCGATGAGCTTGAGATAGTGCAAGCCAAGTTACCCGGTTTGATGTGCAATGTTGCCCAGCTAAAGGTACCTTTAGTAGTT
The DNA here is from genome assembly GCA_947380285.1 of Burkholderiaceae bacterium. The sequence continues at coordinate 5,863 of CANCQD010000110.1, forward strand.
AGTATTGGGATTGGCGATAATTGGGAAGAGGCGCATTAAGGATTGAATGAGAATTACAAGCCAGGAGACAAAATCATGACTAAAGAGATACAAAATAGCCGGCGCAATTTTATGAAAACATCAGCAATTAGCGCGACTGCTATCGGTGTAGGGTTTGTTGCTGCATCCGAGCCTGTGATGGCTGCTGCTATTGAAACAGATTTCATCGGCCTAAAAGCTGGCGAGCAAATGATTCCGGTAGGCAGTTTTCAGTTGCCTGCATATGTCTCACGACCTGAAAAAGCCAAAGGCTCTTTGCCAATCATTATTGTGACCAGTGAAATCTTTGGTGTACATGAATATATTGCTGATGTCACACGACGTTTTGCAAAGCTAGGGTATTTAGCAATCGCACCAGAATTCTTTACGCGCGCTGGCGACCCAAATACCTATGGAACAACAGCAGAGATTCAGCAAAATATTGTGGCGAAAACTCCAGACTCACAAGTCTTAAATGATTTACAAGCCGCTTTAGTTTGGGCTGGTAAAAATGGCGGCGACCTTAAACGGGTAGGTGTAACTGGCTTCTGTTGGGGTGGTCGTATCACTTGGTTATCTGCCACCTTACCGCAAGTGCGTGCAGGCGTAGCTTGGTATGGACGTCTCATTGGAGAAAAGACAGAAGGTAACCCACGTCATCCAGTAGATATTGCTGCGGATTTAAAAGCTCCGGTCCTCGGTTTATATGGCGCAGCCGATACTGGTATCTCATTAGAGAGTGTTGATCAGATGCGTGCTGCTCTAGCGCAAGCAGCCCCCAAAAATCCTGCTGCTAAGGCTTGTCAGTTTGAGGTGTATCCAGATACTCCGCATGCCTTCCATGCAGACTACCGCGCAACCTATCGCGAAGGTCCCGCTAAAGACGGTTGGGAAAAGTGTCTCGCTTGGTTTAAGAAAATGGGAGTGGCGTAACCGTAATGACTGTTTTACAAACTATACTTTTGGTCACTGCACTAGCGGGTACTGCTAGCGTCTTAGTGGCTGCAAGCTGCTCCTTGGCCATGCTGTCTAAGATGGTCAACAACATGGTCAGTTTATCTGTCGGTATTTTGCTGGCAACCGCTTTACTCCATTCATTACCTGAGGCATTTAGCATGGAGGGAGCAAAACCCCAGTTTTTGTTTGCAACCTTGCTCGCCGGCCTGTTGGGCTTCTTCTTGCTTGAGAAAATTGCTTTATTGCGCCATGATCACCATCATGAAGGCGATGGG
>CANCQD010000111.1 GCA_947380285.1 Burkholderiaceae bacterium
CGTGAAAATGGATTAAATCGTAAATCGTTAGAAGCGGCTATTGATTTAGTGCGCGGAGGAGAATCAGTGAATAGTGCAGATGCTGAAGGCCAACGTGAAGCCTTAAAGAAATACACAGTGGATTTAACTGAGCGTGCTCGTATGGGTAAACTCGATCCAGTAATAGGTCGCGATGATGAGATTCGTCGCACCATTCAAATTTTGCAGCGTCGTGGCAAAAACAATCCGGTGCTCATTGGAGAGCCTGGGGTAGGTAAGACCGCTATCGTTGAAGGCTTAGCGCAGCGCATCGTCAATGGTGAAGTTCCTGAGACCTTGAAAAATAAGCGTGTCTTGGTCTTGGATATGGCTTTGTTATTAGCTGGTGCCAAGTATCGCGGTGAATTCGAAGAGCGTCTCAAGGCTGTTCTGAGTGATGTCGCCAAAGATGAAGGTCAAACCATTATCTTTATCGACGAGATTCATACGATGGTTGGTGCAGGCAAGGGAGAGGGCGCGATGGATGCCGGCAATATGCTCAAGCCCGCCTTGGCTCGTGGTGAATTACATTGCATTGGTGCAACTACCTTAGATGAATATCGTAAGTACATCGAAAAAGATCCAGCGCTGGAACGTCGTTTCCAAAAAGTGATGGTGGAAGAGCCTACCGTCGAGGCAACTATTGCCATCTTGCGAGGCCTTAAAGAGCGCTATGAACTACATCATGGTATCGAAATTACTGATCCAGCTATTGTTGCGGCTGCTGAGTTATCGCATCGCTACATTACGGATCGTTTCTTGCCAGATAAGGCGATCGACCTAATTGACGAAGCGGGTTCGCGCATTCGGATGGAGATTGATTCTAAGCCTGAGGTGATGGATAGGCTGGAGCGTCGTCTGATTCAATTAAAGATTGAGCGCGAAGCGGTTAAGAAGGAGAAGGATGATGCTTCGCAAAAACGCCTAGGTCTCATTGAGGATGAAATTAAACGTCTAGGCGCTGAATATGCTGATTTAGAAGAGGTTTGGAAAGCGGAGAAGGGCGCTGTATTAGGCGCAGCTCAGCTGAAAGAGGAGATTGAGAAAGTAAGGGTAGATATTGCAAAGTTACAACGCGATGGCAAGTTGGAAAAAGTTGCGGAGTTGCAGTATGGTAAGTTGCCTGAGCTTGAGGCTAAGTTGAAGTCTGCTGCTGCAGCCGAAGCTAAGGGTGATAAAGATGGCGTAGTGAAGAACAAGTTACTTCGCACCCAAGTTGGCGCCGAAGAAATTGCTGAAGTGGTTTCTCGTGCAACAGGTATTCCGGTATCAAAGATGATGCAAGGTGAGCGCGATAAGTTGCTCAAGATGGAGGAGCTGCTGCATAAGCGTGTGGTTGGCCAAGAAGAGGCCATTCGCGCAGTATCAGATGCTATTCGTCGTTCCCGTGCTGGTTTGGCTGAAGAGAATCGTCCTTATGGATCCTTCTTATTCCTTGGGCCTACCGGTGTTGGTAAGACTGAGCTCTGTAAAGCCCTAGCTGGCTTCTTGTTTGATAGCGAAGATCACCTCATTCGTATTGATATGAGTGAGTTTATGGAGAAGCATAGCGTGGCGCGTTTAATCGGCGCGCCTCCGGGCTACGTTGGCTACGAAGAGGGTGGTTATTTAACCGAGCAAGTTCGTCGTCATCCATATAGCGTGATCTTGTTTGATGAAATCGAGAAAGCTCACCCAGATGTATTTAATGTTCTCTTGCAGGTATTGGATGATGGTCGTCTAACAGATGGTCAAGGTCGCACAGTAGACTTCAAGAATACTGTCATTGTCATGACCAGTAATATTGGTTCGCATTTGATTCAGTCAATGGTGGATAAGAAGCAAGCAGAAATTAAAGAAGCGGTATTCGAAGAGCTGAAGAATCATTTTCGTCCTGAGTTTTTAAACCGTATTGATGAAATCGTTGTGTTCCATGGCCTAGACAAGGGCAATATTGCGAACATTGCGAAGATCTTGCTGAAGAACTTGTCGGATCGTTTGGCAAAAGTGGATATGCAGCTTGAGGTCAGTGATGCCGCTTTGAATAAGATTGCTGAGGTGGGCTTTGATCCAGTCTTTGGAGCAAGGCCGCTGAAGCGGGCAATTCAGCAGCATATTGAGAACCCAGTCTCCAAGATGATTTTGGAAGGTAAGTTCGGACCTATGGATGTAGTGCCTGTCGATGTGGATAAAACAGGTGATTTTAGCTTTAGCCGTCAGGTCCATTAAGTAGTCAAAATATAGTTCAGCAGGAATATTCCTGCGCCAGTAAACTCGGCACATGACTGTTGCGCTTAGTAGGCGTGCCAGTGATGTCCGGGTTATTGGTCTCATTAGCCTAGCTCACGGCAGCTCCCATTTCTTTCATTTAGTGCTTCCTCCCATGTTCCCATGGTTGAAGGATGCTTTTGCATTGAGTTATGCCGAACTCGGTTTACTCATGTCGGTCTTCTTTGTTGTGTCTTGTGTAGCTCAGGCTACATCTGGTTTTTTAGTGGACCGTATTGGAGCTCGGCCAGTTTTATTTAGCGGCATAAGCATGCTTGTCATTGCAGCACTGGTGTATTCCCAAAGTAATGGTTATGCCATGCTCTTATTGGGGGCGGTCATTGCTGGTTGCGGTAACGGTATTTTTCATCCTGTTGACTACACACTCATCAATCACAAGGTGTCGCCACCCAATCTTCCATATGCCTATTCAATGCATGGTGTCACAGGGTACTTGGGGTGGGCAGCTGCGCCAGCCTTCATGGTGGCGATTGCTCAATTGGCCGATTGGCGTATTGCATTCTTATCTGCAGTACTACTGGAGGTTTGTGTCTTAGCGATTCTTTGGATCAATAGAAATTATCTTTTAGACAATGTTAAAGAGCGTCATGAGAATACGCATGCAAGTACTCAGGCTGCTAATCCTGGCATTGCTCAGGAGAGCCCATTCGCATTCTTGAGGTTGCCAGCTGTTTGGTTATGTTGGGCCTTCTTTTTCTTCAGTATGGCCTCCACCTCGAGCTTACAATCTTTTGCGCCAAGTGCACTTTTTAGTATTTATGAAGTTCCTTTAAATGTAGGTAGTTACTACATTACGCTTTTGGCATTGGGGAGTGCTGGAGGAGTTTTATTTGGGGGCTACTTGGCGGCAAAGTTGCAGGCACCAGAAAGAATTGTCTCCATATGCCTCTCTATTACGGTAGTAATGTGCTTGCTGTTATCTACAGGATTCATTTCAATTGATCTCATTCCTATCATCTTCTTTGCGCTGGGATTCGGGTATGGAGTGGTGGCACCTTCGCGAGATCTATTGGTGAAAAAGGCAACACCTCAAGGCGTAGCTGGACGCGTATATGGAATCGTCTATTCAGGAATTGATTTGGGTGCCGCAGTTGGCCCATTTATTTTTGGCTTCTTTATGGATGCTGGATTGCCAAAGGCGCTATTTCTTGGGATTGTCGTGTTCCAGCTCATGATTATTCCAACTGTCTTTAAGGTAACCTCAAAGAATCGGCAAGCAGCTTAAACTAGAGCCGCTTTAATCCTTTTTGCAAATTCAACCGCATGCGGATTATCACCATGAATGCATAAGGTGTCAGCCTGGATTTTGATTTCACTACCATCAATTGCAGTGACTTTTCCATTCTTTGAAAAATAGATTGCTTGATTGAGCGCATCCGATTCATCTTCAATTACTGCGCCCGCTTGAGTACGCGGGACCAGAAAGCCTTCTTTGGTGTATCTGCGATCCGCGAATACCTCTTGCCATACCGGAACATTTAGCTCTTTGGCAGCATCGATCAAGCAACTTCCTGCAAGGCCGTACAAAATAACTTCGGACCCTAAATCTTTTACAGCCTGTGCAATACCTCGCGCGAGTTTGATGTCTTTAGCTGCCTGGTTATAAAGAGCCCCATGCGGTTTGACATGATGAAGCTTATTTCCAATTGCATCCACAAAAGCTTTTAATGCGCCAGCCTGGTAAAGAACATAATTGTAGGCATCTTGTTCGGATATGGCCATCTCACGTCGCCCAAAGCCTTCTAGATCTGGAAGGCCTGGATGTGCGCCAATACGAACCCCTTTTTTACTTGCCATTTCAACTAACTTTTTCATGCGTGCTGGATCGCCAGCGTGCCACCCGCAAGCAATATTGGTCGATGTAATGTAGTCAAGCAATAACGCGTCATTGCCCATATCCCAGGCACCAAAGCCTTCGCCCATATCGCTATTAATATCCATTACGAATTTCCACTGGTTTGAATAATTGTTTGAATTGAGTTAATTGTTAATTCTTCTAACTTTAATGCTTCTGCATTTAAACGGTCCGCCTCTTCAATATCTATCGGAATTAATCGTATTTTTGAGCCGGGTTTAACTTGTGCCAATTTAATGAGGTTGGAATGAATTACCTCGGCTAAGCGTGGGTATCCGCCAGTGGTTTGGTGCTCTGCAAGCATCACAATAGGTTCATGTGAGGGTGGAAATTGCACAGTTCCAAAAGTAATCGCTTGTGATGGAATATTAGGCAAATTCTTTTTAACCTTAAACTCGCCTTGTAGACGTAGACCCATACGATTGCTTTGGTTGCTCACAGTCCAAACGGTCGACCAAAATAACTCTCGCTCTTTAATCGATAAAAAGGGTAGGTGAGGCCCTGCCAAGCAATAGATTGGCGTGATTGCTGCCAATGGCGTGAAAGGTGACTTGATATGCCATTTTGCGAAACATGGCAAAGCATCTTCTTTAAGGAGTGACTTTAAGAAAGGCGACTGCAAAGGTGATTGGGGGTTGATGAGCGATAAGAGCTGCCCCTTTTCAAGGCGTTTTGGTCCCATATCAGCGCTGATGTGTGAGCCTGAGCGGCCCAAGATTTTAGGTAATTGCAGCCCGCCACCAATAGCCAAAAGCGCTCGAAACCCAGGATTAAGCGGCGAAAATTTGAGCACGCTGCCTTTTGCCAGCCATACGGGTCGATTGCCTGGGATACGTTGATCATCAACAATGCCGTCACAGCGTGCGCCAACCCAGGCTACACAAGTTGCTTGATGAAAGAGAAGGCTTGGACCGCTGGAGGTCATCTCTATGGCAGCCATCTCTAAGGGGTTGCCTACTAAAGCATTTGCTAGATGAAGTGATGATAAGTCGCAGGCTCCACCAGGACCAACCGCCCAATGAGAAAGGCCAGATCTTGGCCCATCCTGAATAGTGCTAAAGGTTCCAGACTGTAATACTTCAATAGATGCTTTGTGATGAGCCTTATCTAATACGTGAATAATTTCTTGGTGAGCGTTCTTTTGATCTTTTTTGTAAAACTCATCCAATGTAATTTCTTCAATCTGCATTTGATCTCCGGCCATAAATAATCCTGGCGGTTGCTTTTGGATGTCAAACATTTGATTGGGTGAGCGACCAATTAGATTCCATCCGCCTGGCGTGGTTCGGGGGTAAATTGCAGTTTGCAATTCTGCAATCGCAACGCTACCTTTTGGGACTGCTGGTCGAGGAGAGGGTAGGCGAGGTAGGCGTAACTTAGGGTCAAGGCCACTAAAGTATGCAAACCCAGGCATAAAGCCCAGAATATCTGCCGTATAAAGATTTTTCTTATGAAGATGAATTGTCTCTTCAATAGACAGTTGGCAGGCCTTAGCAATGGCGTGTAGATCTAACGCAACATCAGGGTGATAACAAACTTGAATCCGGTGAATCTTAGCCGGATAAGTTGAGCGCTTCTTTTGTTTTGCCAGCTGATGCTGAATTTTCTCTAGTTCTGCAAATGCTTGTTGACGCGTTAGATTTGGTCCTTCATGCGTATATTGCAATTGGATGACCAGCGAATCTAGACCAGGAACGATTTCAGCGGCCCATAAGGGTTTGTTGGCTAACAGTAGCTTGCTTAGCTCATGAATATCTTTTAAGGCATCTGATGATTTGGAGAAATCAATCAATATGCTGTGGTCGCCAATTAGTGTGCAATGCATCATGATGGAGTCTTAGGGGTTTTCTCTAGTATGTGCTTTAGCGGGAATAATTGGGTTATAAAGATGGTACTCATTCATTAATTTAAAGCCTAAAAAATAAAGGAGACAAAATGAGTCAACAACCAGATACCAGTCTGACTGGTTTTTATAAGGTCATGAACCCCAAGGAAAAGAAAACTTTTTGGGGTTGTTTCTTAGGCTGGGCATTAGACGGCATGGACTTCATGATTTACCCCTTGGTGATTGGAACCATTATTGCAGTATGGCAGGTTGACCGTGGTATGGCCGGCCTGGCTGTAACGGGTACTTTATTGGCTTCTGCATTTGGTGGATGGTTTGCGGGTTATTTAGCCGATCGAATCGGTCGCGTGCGCACGCTTCAGTTCACGATTCTTTGGTTCTCTAGCTTCAGTTTAATTTGCGCGTTCACACAAGACTTTAATCAGCTCATGATTGCTCGCGCACTCTTGGGTTTTGGTTTCGGTGGTGAGTGGGCAGCAGGTGCGGTATTGATGGGCGAGACGATTCGCGCTGAATATCGTGGTCGCGCTGTAGGCAGTGTGCAATCCGCGTGGGCGGTAGGTTGGGGTGCTGCTGTACTCCTGCAGGCTATTATGTTTAGCTTACTTCCTGCTGATATGGCATGGCGTGCAATGTTTGTTGTGGGCTTCTTCCCCGCATTACTCTTGCTCTATATCCGTCGTAATGTAGAGGAGCCTGAGATTGCGAAGATTGCTCGTGAAAAAGTTGTAGCAGCTGGTGACTCACCATCAATCTTTGAAATTTTCAAACCGGGTATCTTGAAAACCACTATCTTGGCATCCCTGTTGACCATGGGTGCGCAAGGTGGGTATTACGCAATTACTACTTGGGTGCCAACCTTCCTAAAAGCTGAGCGTAAATTAACAGTAGTTGGCTCTACCGGTTACTTAGCATTCCTGATTGTTGGAAGCTTTGTTGGTTATCTAGTTGGTGCTTGGATGGCTGACCGCTTTGGTCGTCGAAAACTCTTTATGACTTT
>CANCQD010000112.1 GCA_947380285.1 Burkholderiaceae bacterium
TGGTGGATACCTATGGTGTTGATTCCAAGAAACTCCGAATGCTAAGCTGCAAAGAAGTCAGCAAACTCAGGAAGCAGATTCAAGAGATGAAGGCTAAAGATGATGCCTATGGTCTTGAATCTGTTATCAAGTCCTATAGACCGTAATTAGACGACTGTTCACTCAAGACATTTGTCTTGATTTGAAAATTACCAGCACCAAATAAAGAAAAGGCAAATGAAATGAAAATACTGATACCTGTAGATGGCTCAAAACCCTCCTTGAATGCCGTTAAGTATGTTGTCAAGCTTGCCAAGAATTCTCGCAGCCCCGTCAATGTGACTTTGGTAAGCGTCCACGATGATGTTGGTCTTAACCATGTCAAGCAATTTGTTTCCAAAAGCGTAGTAGATGACTACCTAAGAGAAATCAGTGAAAAAGAATTAAAGTCAGCCCAGAAAGTATTGGTTGCAGCCGGCATCAAACATAATATGGCTATTAAATATGGGCATATCTCTGAAGAGATTATTGCCTTGGCCAATAAAGACAAAGTTGACATCATCGTCATGGGTGTCAAGGGACGTAGTGGCTTGCTAGATGTTCTGATTGGCTCAGTAGCTCAAAGGGTTTCTAGCTCAGCAAAGCAACCTGTTCTATTGGTGAAGTAGCTTTTGTATATGCCTAAAGTCTTAAAAATTGTGGGGGCAAGAATAAACTCTTAGTAAGACATAGAATATATTGATGACCAATTTCCTTGACCCCGCCATACTATTTTTTATCTTTGGGGTATTCGCAGGATCAGTCAAATCCAACCTAGAAATTCCGCCGCAAATTTCTCGGTTTCTGTCGCTCTATTTATTAATGGCCTTAGGACTTAAGGGCGGGTTTGCTCTTCACAAGTCTGGGTTCACTAGCGAAATTGCTTTCTCTCTAGGATTGGCAGTATTCCTTGCCACCATCATTCCCATCATTGGATACTGGATATTAAGAAGAAAGTTGGGCGCCTTTGATGCTGCAGCAATTGCAGCAACCTATGGATCGGTTAGCGCTGTTACTTTTATTACTGCCACGCAATACTTAGATCAATTCAACATCGCCTACGGTGGTCACATGGCAGCAGCGATGGCACTCATGGAATCTCCTGCAATCATATTAGCGATAGTGTTAGCGAATAAGGCAAGAGCATCTGTGGCGCCTGATCCAATATCCAAGCAAGAACCTGCTGGCATCACCAAAATACTGCATGAGTCATTTACTGATGGTGCGCAACTTCTATTGCTGGGATCAATGGCGGTCGCCCTCATTAGCGGCGAGTCTGGACAAAAATTAATGGCACCCTTCTCCATTGACTTGTTTAAGGGCATGCTGGCTTTTTTCCTGCTGGACATGGGGCTGATGGCCGCTAGAAACTTCAAAGGCTTAAAAGGTAAGCCGCCCATTACCTTGCTGTACGCCATTGGTTCACCGCTGTCTCATGCATTGCTAGCGCTGGCACTTTGCAAAATGATTGGACTTCCACTGGGAAATACCATCTTGCTAATGGTGCTTGCCTCTAGCGCATCCTATATTGCAGTTCCCGCAGTGTTACGCCATGCACTACCCGAAGTGAATCCAGCCCTGTACATGGGAATGTCTTTGGGAGTCACATTCCCGTTCAACATTATCTTAGGCATCCCGCTGTACACCATCATTGCCACTTATTTCTTATAGAAACTCACCCCACCTAATCCAACCAGGCCGAATGTTTCTGCATCACCGCATTAAATAAGTCAGACTCCAGATGTTGGGTAAGCCATCTTTTGGTTTCGGGTATGGGTAGCTGCTCAAATCTTTTTGTGTCGACCATTGAAAACTGTCTAATAAACGGAAAAATAGCGATGTCTATCCAAGACATCTTGTTGCCCAACAAGTATTGAGAGTTTTTCAAAACTCTCTCCATTGGCAGCAACATCAATTCCAGGGCTTCATGAAGAACTGCATCTTGGTCCAACTCCGGGAATCGATTGGGATACTTATATTGATCCAATAGCAATTTAAATCGACCATCATTTTTTTCAATCCATACTTGAGCTTTGGCCTCATCTACATTTCCCAAGTTATCTGGATCAGATTGTTCGATTGCCCAGCACATGATATCAACGCTCTGATCCAAAACTAAGCCATCAAGACAGAGCACAGGAACTGTTCCCTTAGGGGATGCCAGCAGCATTGATTGAGGCTTATGACGTAGGTCAATCTCGCGATGCTCAACCTCAATACCGGCGTATTTCAAAGCCATGCGTGCGCGCATTGCATAGGGGCATCTACGATAAGAATACAAAATAGGCTTCATGTAAGCAATGGTTGATTGAATGTTTATTTTCAGAGTGAAGGCGGTCATAACAGCCTGTAATTCATTCAAATATAGACGAAATCCCATAGATTGGATAACGGGAAGGTCCTCCCCAAACTTCAGGTTTGACCCTTAATCAGTCAATTGCTCATTAGGCGCCTTAAATGGCAGCAAAGCCAAAAGATTGGGTAGAATATTTTCTCTACCTATTGATAAGGATGCGCTAATGTTGGCACCAAATAAAAGGGGCATGCCCTCTCGATTACTAGCCGGAATCTTAATGACTGCACTTAGCCTGCCAGCTATCGTTCCAGTTACCTATGCTCAAAGCAGCAACCAAGCTCAAGCCAGCAAGCAATCTCAAGCTCAATTAGAAGCGCTGGTAGCGCCCATAGCCTTATATCCAGATTCTTTAGTTTCACAAATTCTGATGGCCTCTACTTATCCATTAGAAGTCTCAGAGGCAACCAATTGGTTGCGTGCCAATAGCAAACTCAAAGGTGATGCACTCAATAGCGCATTACAACAACAAAATTGGGATGCCAGTGTTAAGTCTTTGGTGTCCTTCCCACCTGTTCTAGAGATGATGGGTTCACAACTAAGTTGGACACAAAACTTAGGCAATGCTGTACTAGCCCAACAATCCGACACCATGGCAGCGATTCAAGCCTTGCGCGCTAAAGCAAAGAAATCGGGTTCCCTGCAATCCAATAGTCAGCAAACCGTCACCACCCAAGGGAATGGCTCATCTGAAGTGATCATCATTCAACCGACCAACCCACAAGTAGTTTATGTGCCCTCCTATAACCCAACGGTGGTCTATGGCGCATGGCCATACCCAGCTTACCCACCAGTCGCATACTATCCACCCGGATACGTAGCAGGTACAGCCCTACTTTCCTTTGGAGTTGGCATGGCCGTAGGCGCAGCCCTTTGGGGTGGATGTCATTGGGGTGGTGGTTACGGCGGCGGCAACTCACTTACTGTTAATAACAATACCTACAATAACTTCAATCGCACAACCAATAGCAATTGGAATGGCAATAAATCGGGCACCAGCGACTGGAAGTCAGATGCACAACGTCGCAATGCCAATATGGGCGGCGGCACTGCAAATCGTGATGCCGAACGTGACCAACTTCGCCAAAACCTACAACATAATGGCATTAGTAGCGAAGACCGCGGCAATATGGGTAATGCAGGCAATCGTGATGGTAGTCGCAGCAGCAATGGCAATAGTGATCGCTCTAGCGATCGCACCCAAGGAAATCGCGATAGTGGGTCTAGTAATTTTAAAAATGATTCCAGCGGCTTTGGTGATGCACGCGGCGCTAAATTTAATGGCGGTAGTGATCGCTTCGGCGGCGGTAGTGCACGCTCAGGTGGCGACCACTTCGGCGGTGGCGGTGGCGGCTATAGAGGCAGACGCTAAAAAAATTATTCCCACTTAAAGATTACGACTAATACGAAAGAACAAACATGAAAAAGCAGATTTTATTATTGGCATTCACTAGCGCAGTATTGGGCTTCTCAAGCAGTTCTCAGGCGGCCAACATGATTAGCACTCAGGAACTCTTGCAAGACTGTAAAGGTACTAACGGCACTTTTATTACCTGTGAGATTTATGGTCAAGCCGTCTACGATACTTATTTGGTAACCCGCAATCCAAAATCAGCCCCAGAATTTATTTGCGTAAAGCAGCCTGCACCAACGCGCAAGGAAGTAATTCAGGACTATGTCAAATGGGCCGAAGCAAATCCTAAATATGCGACTGAACCAGCAGCCGATACCATTCTGCGTTTCTTAGCAGGAAAATTTCCTTGCGGAAAATAAACTTCCGTAAGCAGTAATAGCATTTCAAGCAATCAGGCCACTTACGAGTGGCCTGATTGCTTAGGAATACTCAGGATTCATCACATTCAATAGTGCACTCTTTGCCAGCCACTAGGGCAAGCCTGTGTTTGGGGATAGTAAAGCCCGTTCTCTGGACAATAAGCAGCAGTTTGAGGTTGCGGTGGGTAGGCATACTGCGGTGCGTAGTAAACCGGGGCTGGCCTGTTGTACGCATTAGCCACAACAACTCCAGCAACAGCACCTACTGCGAATGGCGCCCAACCGCCACGCCAACCACCATTGCCACCGTAATAACCACCTCTACCGCCATGAGCACTGGCTGAAGTAGCCAATCCAGCAAGCATTACCCCTGTAAGCAGGCAAATCAGTATTTTCTTCATGCAGACCTCCCAGTCATCAAGGAACTTTGTCCTTTCCTACATAACGGGTTAGGCTTACAGCGAGTTGACACTCTTACATTAAATACTTTTGGACCCATCTGAGGGACTCTTTTTAGCCCTACAGGCATCCGAACAGTATTTGATGGATTCCCAATTTTTAGCCCAGGACTTTCTCCAGGTCATTTCTTTTTTACACGCAACGCAGATCTTGCTTGGTAGAAAACTTTTGTTTCCCTTGAATGATGTTTTCATGATTACTAGAGGTCATCAAGTTGATTCAAAATGCGTTTGGCATGAAGCGTTATTTCCTGTTGATCTTCATCACTGATTCTTTTGAGGTTGGCAGTCATTAATCTAGTCCTTGGGCTGGCCTCAAATTGATCTCGATGCTTGATGAGGAAATTCCAATACAAAGTAGTCATAGGACAAGCCTCTTGCCCATAACGAACCTCGGGCTTGTACTTGCAAGAGCCGCAATAGTTGCTCATCCGTTTGATATAGGCACCACTCGCTATGTAAGGCTTACTGGTAAATCTACCGCCATTCGCAAATAACGCCATGCCTGCCGTATTAGGCAACTCAACCCATTCAATTGCGTCTACGTAGATTGCTAAATACCACTCACATACTTCCTGAGGCAGAATTTCCGCTAACAGCGCAAAATTTCCTGTCACCATTAAGCGCTGAATATGGTGTGCATAGCCGTATTGCAGTGTTTGGCCAATCGCGTCCTGCATGCAGGCCATTTGCGTTTTTCCGGTCCAATACCATTTGGGTAATGGATTTTGGTGTTCGTAATAATTGTCCTTTGCCATCTGAGGCATATCAAGCCAATACATGCCTCTTACAAACTCGCGCCACCCCAAAATTTGTCGAATAAAGCCCTCGATGGTCGATAGATCTAAGGAATACTTTTTCCAGGCGACCAGAACCGCATCTACTACTTCACGGGGATTGAGTAACTTCAGATTGAGCGAACTCGACAATATAGAATGCCACCCAAATGGGGTGTCTATCCACATAGCATCTTGATATACACCGAAGTTTCTCAGGCGATATTCAACAAAATACTCTAGCGCTTGAACAGCTTGATCTCTAGTAACCGGCCAATTAAATGACTTTAATGATCCAGGATGATCTGGATAAGTCTTTTCAACAAACGCCAACACTTCCTGTGTAATGGCATCTATCTCAAATGCTGCGGGAGCATCAATAATGCCAGGCCCCTTTTTGGGGTAGGGCTTGCGATTATCTTGATCAAAGTTCCACTGCCCACCCTCAGGATTGCCATCGGCGTCAATCAATACATGGTGTTTCTTGCGCATCAAGCGATAAAAATATTCCAGTCTCAGTTCTTTTTTATTGGCCGACCACTCCACAAACTCTTGGCGCGAGCAATAAAAGTGATCGTCCTCACGCATCTCCAAATCAATGCTGAGATCTGTTGCCATCACTTCAATAGCCTGCTTTAAACGCCACTCGCCCGGTTCAATGCAAACTAATTTTTTTATGCTCTTCTTGAGCATTTGCTCTTTGAGTGTCTCCACAATCGTTAGCGAAGAATCTTTGATATAGGTAAGGGGGTAGCCTAGCGTTTCGACTGACTTTGCAAAGTGACGCATTGCCGAGAGAAATAAAGTGATCTTGGCCTTATGAGACCAAACGTACTGCGCCTCATTGGCAGATTCAATCATGATGATTTCATCCGACTGAGGATCAAAGTCTCGTAAAGCGGAACTGTTTAAATCAAGCTGATCCCCCAGGACTAGGACTAAACGCTGAGGATGCTTCATTTATTTTTGTATTGAGTTGGGCAATAAGCCCGGGTCACTTCTTCGCTACGCAAAGCACTGTGCTTAGTCGCTCGTCCAGTGACTCTTTTGCGCCAAAGCTCAAAGGAGCTTCGTTTGAGCTCCTTACGCATAATGGCAATCACCTGAGGCTCGCCCAACCCAAAGGTTTTTTCAATAGCATCAAATGGCGTGCGATCTTCCCAGGCCATCTCGATTAGACGAGATAAATCAGGTTCTGTGAGGGTCTTGGGGCTTAGTTTTGGCACCTTACAATTTTAAGACTTATTCAACAAACTAGCTGGGGACCAGCTCACCCCTCTACGACCTGCCTGAATCCATCACATTCACAAACCAATAGTGCAAATTCATTCGAATGAAGATGATCTAAAGAACGATACAAAAATACATGCCGTAGACAGCACTACTGCTCCATAATCAAGTTAATGGGGTAGATCATTGTGATGCCGCATTAATAGCCAACAAGAAAGCTACTAATACAGCTTCAGTAATAAGGCAAAAGATTTAGCAGAATTTTTTAAGAATTCGGCTAAATTTCACAATCCATACCTACCAGGTCAATTGGTGGGGGATTTATCGTACAAGCTGACTATGTGTGCGCAACACTGGGGTGAAGTAGATGAATAAGA
>CANCQD010000113.1 GCA_947380285.1 Burkholderiaceae bacterium
CTGCAATCGCTTGCATTAACTCGTGTTGCTGCCAAGAGTGTTCGTAATGAAAACCATGTGGTCATTTGTGGTTTTGGTCGTTCAGGTCAAAGCCTGGCCCGCATGCTTGATCAAGAAAAAATTCCTTATATTGCTTTGGATTTAGATCCCGATCGCGTTAAAGAGGCTGCGGCTGCTGGAGATAATGTGGTTTATGGCGACGCTAGTCGTGAAAACTATTTAGTGGCCGCTGGTCTTTCAAGGGCAAAGGCAGTTGTGATTACTTATGCCGATACCGCAGCAAGTATGCGAGTGTTGCGTCAAGTCGAACACTTGCGCCCAGGGATGACGGTATTGGTGCGCACTAGAGATGATGCAGATATCGCCAAGTTGCAGGCAGCGGGTGCTACCGAAGTGGTCCCTGAGTTAATTGAAGGTAGCTTAATGATCGCCTCCCATGTTCTATTGATCATGGGAGTGCCAATGCGTAAGGTAGTGCGACGCATCACTACAGCAAGGGAAGAGCGCTACAGCCTATTGAGGGGCTACTTCCGCGGCTCTGCGGACGATGACTTTGGTTCCAATGAATCTTGGCGTTTACATGCCATTACGCTGCTACCCAATTCAAAAGCGATTGGTAAAACTTTAGGCGAGCTTGATCTAGAAAAAGAAGGCGTCAATGTTCAGGCAGTGCGTCGCAAAGGTCGAAACGCAGATTATGTGAAGTTGGATCCTACTTTCGATCTCAAGCTTGAGGCCAACGACATTTTGGTGATCTCAGGTAATTCAGAGGCAACCGATTTGGCTGAAGCTAAATTACTCTGAGATCTGTTGGCGTATTACTTTTTCTTTTTACTGACTACAGGTGTAGGCGCTTTGCGAGTTAGTAATGGCGCTAAGTAGTGACCTGTAAAACTTAACTCATTTTTCGCTACGTCTTCTGGTGTGCCGGTAGCAATGATTTGCCCACCACCGGCGCCGCCCTTAGGCCCTAAGTCAATAATCCAATCTGCAGTCTTAATCACATCAAGGTTGTGCTCAATGATGACAATCGTGTTTCCTTGTTTCTTGAGTGTTTGAATCACAGTTAGCAGCAATTGAATATCGTGGAAATGCAAACCAGTAGTTGGCTCGTCCAATATGTATAAAGTTCTGCCGGTGTCACGCTTGGAGAGTTCAAGAGAGAGTTTTACGCGTTGTGCTTCACCGCCGGATAGGGTGGTTGCGCTTTGTCCAAGCTTCACATAGCCCAGGCCTACGTCCAGCAATGTTTTGAGTTTGCGCTTAACAACGGGTACCGCTTCAAAGAACTCATGGGCTTGTTCGATTGTCATCGAGAGTACTTCATGAATATTCTTACCCTTGTAGCGAATATCTAAAGTCTCACGGTTGTAGCGCTTGCCGTGACAAACATCGCAAGGCACGTAGACGTCTGGCAAGAAGTGCATTTCTACTTTGAGAACGCCATCGCCTTCACAAGAATCACAGCGCCCACCTTTAACGTTAAAGGAGAAGCGACCCGCTTCATAGCCCCGTTCACGTGATGCAGGAACGCCTGCGAAGAGTTCTCTAATCGGGGTAAATAGTCCCGTGTAGGTGGCAGGGTTGGAGCGCGGCGTTCTACCAATAGGAGATTGGTCAACGCTAATGACTTTATCGAAATGCTCTAAACCCTTCATTGCATCGTGTGCTGCAGGCTCTGCATTAGAACCATAGAGGTGCTGAGCAACTGCATGATGCAATGTGTCGTTAATTAAGGTAGATTTACCAGAGCCTGATACACCAGTCACGCAAGTTAACAAGCCAACGGGAATTTTTGCATGAACAGATTGCAAGTTATTGCCGCGCGCACCAATGATTTCTAAAAAGCGATCATTTACAGGAATACGTTTTTCTGGAACTGCGATTGCTTCACGGCCGGCAAGGTAAGCGCCTGTTAAGGAATTCGGGTTTGCTTCTACTTCGGCAGGCGTGCCTTGAGCCACTACTTCACCACCATGAACACCAGCACCAGGACCGATATCAATAACCCAGTCAGAGGCGCGAATCATATCTTCATCATGCTCAACGACTAAAACGCTATTGCCTAAATCACGCAGGTGCTTCAGGGTGCCAATCAGGCGATCGTTATCTCGTTGATGCAGGCCAATAGAGGGTTCATCCAATACATACATTACCCCTGTCAGACCAGAGCCAATCTGGCTTGCCAGGCGAATACGTTGGGCTTCACCGCCAGAAAGGGTGTCGGCACTACGCTCGAGTGAAAGGTAATCTAGGCCTACGTCATTTAAGAAGCGTAAACGTGCGCCAATCTCTTTGACGATCTTGTCAGCGATTTCTCGCTTAGCGCCTTTGAGTTCGAGTGTCTCGAAATATTCCTTAGCTTCTTTGAGAGGGAGGGCGCTAATCTCGTAAATCGCACGAGATTGTTTCTTCTCACCCACTTTGACAAAGCGCGCTTCTTTGCGCAAACGGCTGCCATTACATTCTGGGCAGGTTTGGACATTCTGATAACGCGATAGTTCTTCGCGAACTGTCATGGAATCAGTTTCGCGATAACGTCTTTCAAAGTTGGCAACAATGCCTTCGAAAGCGTGTTCGCGAATGCTGTTCTTGCCACGCTCATTAATGTACTCAAAAGGAATAGTGACATCGCCAGAGCCCAAGAGAATCAGATCTTGTTGTTTTTTGTTTAGCGTCTCAAATGGCTTCTCCACATCAAAGCCGCCATGCTTGGCCAGGGTCTGAAGGAGTTTGAAGTAGAACTGATTGCGGCGATCCCAGCCTTTAATAGCGCCTGAAGCGAGCGATAAATCAGGGTGCGCAACGATACGCTTAGGGTCAAAGAAAGACTGGTGACCTAGGCCATCACAGGAAGGGCAGGCGCCCATCGGGTTATTAAAAGAAAAGAGGCGCGGCTCTAATTCTTGTAAGGAGTATGAGCAAACTGGGCAAGCAAACTTGCTTGAGAAAATCATCTCTTTGCCAGTATCCATATCGACGATCATGGCTTTGCCATCCGCCAAACGTAGGGCCGTCTCAAAAGACTCCGCTAAACGTTGCTGAATGTCAGGACGCACTTTAATGCGATCTACTACCACTTCAATCGAATGCTTATCGTTCTTTTTGAGAGTTGGTAATTGATCCACTTCAAAAATCTCAGCTTTTGCTACGTTTGCTGTACCACCACCAGAGCGCACACGGAAGCGCACAAAGCCTTGTGCCTGCAGGTCTTGAAAGAGATCAACGAATTCACCTTTGCGCTCGCTCACAACGGGAGCCAAAATCATCAACTTCGTATCTTCAGGCATCGAGAGTACGGTATCGACCATTTGAGAAACGCTTTGTGCTTCTAAAGGTAGATCGTGATCTGGGCAATGGGGCGTGCCCGCGCGGGCAAATAACAAACGCAAGTAATCATGAATTTCAGTAACAGTACCAACGGTCGAGCGGGGATTATGGCTAGTGGCTTTTTGTTCAATCGAAATCGCTGGCGAAAGCCCTTCAATCGTATCGACATCTGGCTTTTCCATGAGTTGCAAAAACTGGCGGGCATAAGCTGAGAGAGATTCCACGTAGCGGCGTTGACCTTCTGCATACAGAGTGTCAAAAGCCAATGAGCTTTTGCCTGAGCCAGATAAGCCAGTAAGGACGACGAGTTTCTCCCTAGGGATGTCTAGATTGATATTTTTGAGGTTGTGGGTGCGGGCACCGCGGATCTTGATTTCGTTATTCATGATTTTTTAGCGTAACTTGTTAATATAGCTCTTTCCCATGAATCCTTCTGAACTTCGCTCCACTCTGGCCTTAGCAGGCATTTTTGGCCTCCGTATGCTGGGCCTCTTCTTGCTATTGCCCATCTTTAGCCTCCATGCGCGCGGCTTGCCGGGTGGTGAGCACGCACTTTGGGTCGGTTTGACCCTCGGAATCTTCAATATTGTTCAGGCCTGTTTTTACATCCCTTTAGGCCGTTTATCGGACCGAATTGGCCGTAAACCCGTCGTTTTATGGGGTTTATCCCTGTTTGTAGCTGGAGCCTTAATTTGTGCTGCCAAAGATGATTTGCTTTGGATTGCGATTGGCCGCGGGATTATGGGCGCCGGAGCTGTCTCGGCAGCAATTTCTGCCTGGGTAGCGGATTTGACTCGTGAGCAGGTTCGCACGCGAGCCATGGCATTGGTTGGCGGCAGTATTGCCCTCTCGTTTGCTTTGTCTTTGGTCATTGCCGCCCCGATTTATCGAGCGATTAGTCTGAGTGGAATTTTTATCGTTCTAGCAGTCTTGGGTGTGATTGCGATGTTTGTGACTTATTACGTTTTGCCAACGAGCAAGCCTGAAGCGAAAGTTCAACAGGCTTCATTGAAAGAGGTTTTCTTTCGTCCAGAGTTGATGCGTTTGAATCTTGGTGTGTTTGTATTGCATGCAACTCAAGTCGCCATGTTCTTGGTAGTTCCTAGATTATTAGTGCAGGCAGGATTACCACTTTCTTCACACTGGGAAATTTATCTTCCAGTAGTGTTGCTGTCATTTGTCTTCATGGCTCCCGCAATTATTTATGGTGAAAAGAAGCAGAAGTTGAGAACCATTTTGTTAGTCGCGATTGTTTTGCTATTTATTGCAGAGTTAATCTTTACACAAGCAAATTCAGTCATGACAATTGCAACTGCTCTACTAGTTTATTTTGTAGGCTTCAATCTGCTCGAAGCCTTACAACCTTCTTTGGTGTCTCGTTTTGCTAAAGAATCTAAAGGTACCGCATTAGGTGTTTACAACACCACGCAATCCATTGGCTTGTTCTCAGGAGCAGTCATTGGGGGCTATTTGATGGATAGCCATGGCGATTTATCGGTCTTTGCCATGGGTGCAGCACTCCTGGTTTGCTGGCTTATAATTGCTTGGTCGATGGGTGAAATGCCAACGAGAGCAACAGATTCCAAGGATGTAAGCACAACGACATAACCGCAGCTTCATGGATTAAATTAAAGCGAGCAGTTTATTTTTAGTATTAATAACAGCAGTATTTTTCTTCGGGAGACAACATGGCTTCGGTAAATAAGGTCATCATCGTAGGTAACGTAGGACGTGATCCAGAGACGCGTTACATGCCAAGCGGCGACGCAGTGACAAACATCTCAGTAGCAACATCTGATCGCTACAAAGACAAACAAACTAACGAAATGAAAGAAACCACAGAATGGCACCGCGTTGCATTCTTTGGCAAGCTTGCAGAAATCGCTGGTCAGTACCTCAAAAAAGGTTCACAGGTTTATGTTGAAGGTCGTTTGCGCACACGCAAATGGACTGACGCTAGTGGTCAAGAAAAGTATTCCACAGAGATCGTTGCAGAAACAATGCAAATGCTTGGTGGCAAGCCAGTAGGCGGAAGTGGTGACGGTGGCGAGAGCTATAGCCGTTCAAAGCCAGCTGAGCAGTCTGCTCCAGCGGGATCAAACGCTGCATCATTAGGTGCAATGGACGACGATATTCCGTTTTAAGTATTACTAAAAACTCGCTAGTCATAAGCTGGTGAGTTGAATAGCAAAAACCCCTTCTAGGATTACCTACAAGGGGTTTTTATTTGCCTGCATTTCAATGAATTTACTGTCTTGCGTGCCGAATGTTATCTGGCCAGGGTGAGTTGTGATCTGTGCGGAAAGGATTGATATCTAAGCCACCGCGTCGTGTGTAGCGCGCATATACAGATAGCTTCTCCGGTTTGCACTGACGCTTGATGTCAGTAAAGATCGTTTCCACACAATGTTCGTGGAACTCGCCTAACTGTCTAAAGCCAATGAGGTAGCGTAATAAACCTTCTTCCAAAATTGGACGTCCTTGATAACGGATTTGCACGCTCGCCCAGTCTGGTTGGCCGGTCACTGGGCAATTAGACTTAAGAAGGTGCGAGACAAGACACTGCTCTATTGGACCAAACGATTCATTGACGCCGAGTAGGCCTGGGTCTGCGGGTAGGCTTGGATCTACTTCAATATCTAATCTGTCCATCAAAATGCCACCCATTTCTTGCATCCCTTTTTTGGAGGCTGCTTCTGTTGGGTTGATGCGGGTGGTGATCTTGCTGCCAGCAACTGCAGATAAATCTGTAATGAGCCTTTCCTTAACTTCATTCTCATCCTCAAAGCGTGCGCTGTTAAGGCTGTTGAGATAAAGCTTGAATGACTTGGACTCAATCATGTTCGGTGAGTCTGCAGGAATCTGAAACTCTGCCAAAGCAATTTGCGGCTTACCCTTTTGGTTGAGCCAGCTGAGTTCAAAGGCGTTCCAAATATCAACACCAACAAAGGGTAGAGCTTGGCCTTCTTTAAAGCCCAACTTCTTTCTATTCTCAGATCTAGGGATGGGAAACAACACACTCGGATCATATTGATCTGGATATTGCGTTGATTGTCCGAGGGGTAAGGTTGCCATTACAGTATTTCGCTTACTTCTTAGGTTTATTGGATACGCCAGATACCACGTGGCCTGTTGGTGCAACAGAGGCTGCTGATTGGCAATGACCGGTTTGATCATCAAAGAAAAAGTCTGGTTCAAATTCTCGTAAGAACTCGCTCTTCGAGAGGCCGCCTAAGAACATCGCTTCATCTACATCAATACCCCACGCCATCAGTGTGCGAATAGCCCGTTCATGAGCAGGTGCAGAGCGTGCTGTAACTAATGCTGTCCGAATGCGCATACCGTTTTCACTAGTGGAGCGTTGCAGTCTGTGTAGGGCTTCTAGCAAAGGTTTGAATGGGCCGGGAGGCAAGGGAATATCGACCTTCTTACTTTCGTGATCCACAAAAGCTTCAAGACCTTTTTTCTGGAAGACTTGTTCGGCTTCATCGGAGAAAAGAACTGCGTCTCCGTCAAATGCAATACGGATTTCATTAGGATGAGACTCCGCGGTTTTGCTGGACTCTGGATACACACGAGCGGCAGGAAAGCCTGCATCAATCGTTGCTCGTACATCATCTTCATTTGCAGACAAGAAGAG
>CANCQD010000114.1 GCA_947380285.1 Burkholderiaceae bacterium
CTAGCAGGATCTCCGCGGAAGTCCATACCCATCTTGTCTACTTCATCCAAGAGAAATAAAGGATTGCGAACGCCCACTTTAGTAAGGCTAGTCAAAATCTTGCCAGGCATCGAGCCAATATAGGTACGACGGTGACCACGAATCTCGGATTCATCACGCACACCACCCAAGGCCATACGTACAAACTTACGGTTGGTTGCGCGTGCAATAGATTGACCTAAGGATGTCTTACCAACACCAGGAGGGCCTACCAAACAAAGAATGGGGGCCTTAACACGATCAACGCGTTGTTGAACTGCGAGGTACTCTAAGATGCGCTCTTTGACTTTATCCAAGCCGTAGTGATCTTCATCCAATACTTTTTCAGCATTAGTGAGGTCGTTGTTAATCTTGGTCTTCTTCTTCCAAGGCAGATTGACTAAGGTATCAATAAAGTTACGGATAACGGTGGCCTCTGCAGACATTGGCGACATCAGCTTGAGTTTCTTCAACTCAGATTCCGCTTTTTTCAACGCTTCCTTCGGCATGCGTGCGGCTTTGATGCGCTTCTCAAGTTCTTCGAGATCCGCCCCCTCTTCACCTTCGCCTAACTCTTTCTGAATCGCTTTCACTTGTTCGTTCAAGTAATACTCGCGTTGGCTCTTTTCCATCTGACGCTTAACGCGTCCACGAATACGTTTCTCGACTTGCAGAATATCGATCTCGCTCTCGAGATCAGCAAGCAAGCTCTCCAAACGCTGCACAACATCCATCATTTCGAGCAAGCGCTGCTTCTGCTCAAGTTTTACTGGCAAATGTGCACAGATGGTGTCGGCCAATCGACTTGGATCATCAATGCCGCCTAATGAGGAGAGAATCTCCTGCGGTACTTTTTTATTTAGTTTTACGTATTGGTCAAACTGCGCCATGATCGCGCGACGCAAAGCCTCAGTTTCATGTGCATCAATCGCATTAATCGGTGTTGGAGTTGCCTCGCAATTGAAGTAGCCAAGACTATCTTCTATTTGACTTACTTCTGCACGCTGCACACCCTCAACGAGCACTTTTACAGTACCGTCAGGCAATTTCAGCATCTGCAAAATATTGGCAATACAGCCAACCTCATAGAGGTCCTCTATGACAGGCTCATCCTTAGCGGCCGTTTTTTGGGCTACTAGCAGGACATTTTTACCCGTCTCCATTGCAGCTTCAAGGGCTTTAATTGATTTTGGGCGACCCACGAACAACGGAATCACCATATGGGGGAATACAACTACGTCCCGTAATGGGAGTAAAGGTAGTTGAATCGGTTCAGAGGGTAGTAATAAATGGCCAGGCATGGGGCAAATCCTCCAAAGTAATCAAACCTCAAAAGTCTCTATTAGTAGCAATTAAATTCTTTATCCACTAAATACAGACATTATTCATGAGTAGCATACTACCTATATGGGTAGGCTTTAGTGAAAAACAAGGGGTAAAAAGACAAAAATGGGGCAAAAATGCCCCAAAAATAGCAAAAACCCTAAGAAATTAGGCCTTTTTGCTCAAATCCGCCTGTTCGGCATCCTGCTTATAGACCAAAAGTGGTTTTCCGCCAGCAGCAATGCTACTTTCGTCGATCACTACTTTTTGTACGTTCTGGAGAGATGGAAGGTCATACATGACATCCATCAAAGAGCCTTCGAGAATAGATCTGAGGCCACGTGCCCCAGTTTTACGGGCAATCGCCTTTTTAGCAATTGCTGAAAGCGCTTCACGACGCACTTCAAGCTCAGAGCCTTCCATGGTAAGAAGCGCCTGATACTGCTTCACTAAAGCGTTTTTAGGCTCAGTCAGAATCTGAATTAAAGCCTCTTCATCCAATTGCGCCAAAGTAGCAACAACCGGCAAGCGTCCAATTAACTCTGGAATCAAACCAAACTTGATCAGATCTTCCGGCTCAACCTCAATTAATAGATCACTTACGCCGCGATCATCCTTACCGGGAACGGTTGCATTAAATCCAATGCCAGTCTTAGCAGTGCGCTGCTGAATCACTTTTTCCAAACCATCAAATGCGCCGCCGCAAATAAACAAAATATTGGTTGTATCTACTTGCAAGAAATCTTGATTAGGATGTTTACGACCACCCTGTGGCGGCACAGAAGCCATCGTGCCTTCAACTAGCTTTAATAGTGCTTGCTGAACACCCTCACCCGATACATCACGCGTAATAGATGGGTTGTCCGACTTGCGTGAAATCTTATCGATCTCATCGATATAAACAATGCCGCGTTGCGCTTTTTCTACGTTGTAATCGCAAGCTTGTAATAATTTTTGAATAATGTTTTCAACATCCTCACCCACATAACCTGCTTCAGTGAGGGTAGTTGCATCAGCCATTACAAATGGCACATCAAGCATGCGAGCCAAGGTCTGAGCTAGCAGAGTTTTGCCTGAACCTGTAGGGCCAATCAAGAGAATATTGCTCTTTGCCAACTCCACACCATCCACCATCGCCTTGGATGGAAGCTTAGATTCTTTCTTATCTGCACTGTCTACTGGCTTACCGTCTTTATCTAATTTCTCTTTTTTAGGCTTAGGCAAATACTGTAAGCGCTTGTAATGGTTGTAGACAGCAACAGCTAATGTTTTTTTTGCGTGCTCTTGACCAATCACATATTGATCTAAGTTCTCGCGAATGTGGTGGGGTGTTGGTAATGCATCATCGCCCTCTTCCTTAGGAAGCTTAGCGATTTCTTCTTGAATAATGTCGGTACAAAGATCAATACACTCATCGCAAATAAATACAGATGGACCAGCGATTAATTTTTTAACTTCATGCTGGCTTTTGCCGCAAAAAGAGCAATACAGAACTTTATCTGTTGAATTAGTAGTGTTGGTATCGCTCAAAATGGGCTCAATATATTTCTGTTACGAATTAAGGACGCTTCTCAATAACTTTATCAATCAAGCCGTATTCACGAGCTTGCTCTGCAGACATAAAGTTATCACGATCGGTGTCCTTGGCAATGGTTTCAATTGTCTGACCAGTACGATCAGCCAAAATTTTGTTCAAGCGCTCACGCAAATACAAAATCTCACGAGCTTGAATCTCAATGTCAGAGGCTTGTCCACGGGCACCGCCTAACGGCTGGTGAATCATGACGCGTGAGTTTGGCAAAGCATAGCGCTTCCCTTTTTCACCAGCACATAATAAGAATGCACCCATACTTGCAGCCATACCCATACACAGTGTACTGACATGGGGTTTAATGAATTGCATGGTGTCATAAATAGCTAAGCCTGCAGAAACAGAGCCGCCTGGTGAGTTGATGTACAGAGAAATTTCTTTATCTGGATTTTCGCTCTCAAGAAACAATAGCTGCGCAATAACCAAATTGGCGGTTTGATCATTCACCTCGCCAACTAAAAAGACAACACGCTCACGTAGCAATCTAGAGTAGATATCGTAAGCACGCTCACCTCTTCCGGAGGTTTCAATCACCATTGGAACCAAGCCCAAGCCTTTTGGTTCTAGATTTTCAGACTGAGAATGGTTGTGGATCATTTTGAAACCTCTTGTGGGTAAATGGATGACTTATTGAACGAATTAGTTTAGCTTGCTGAGCTCTTCAAAGGTAATTGCTTTATCGCTTACCTTAGCCAGGGATGTGAAATACTTGATCACATTGTCCTCAAGCACGAGATTCTCGATGTCCTTCAAGCGACTTGGATTGCTATAGTACCAACGCACAACTTCTTTTGGATCTTCATAGGTAGCAGCCTGCTCATCAATTTCAGCTTTGATTTGATCAGCAGTGGCAGCCAAGTTTTGTTTCTTCACCAACTCGCCTAAGATCAAGCCAAGGCGAACGCGCTTAGTAGCTTGTTCTGCAAAGATCTCAGCAGGAATAGGAGCATCTTTGGCGTTTGGAACGCCGCGCTGAATTAGATCTTGGCGCGCACCTTCAGCTAAACGATCCTGCTCAGAAGTAACTAAAGATTTAGGAACATCGAGCTCGCATAGGCTGTTGAGCTTTTCCATTACTTCATTTTTCAATAAAGCAGTAATGCGACGCTTCACTTCGCGATCTAAATTCTCTTTAACTTCAGCACGCATTTTTGCAACACCTTCAGCTACGCCCAATGACAACGCGAACGCATCATCAACAACTGGCAGATGTGGCCAATTTACAGATTTAACAGTAATAGTGAACTCGGCAGTTTTTCCGGCAACATCTTTGCCGTGGTAATCAGCTGGGAAGCATAAAGGGAATGATTTACTCTCACCCGCCTTGAGACCTAAAGTTGCGGCTTCAAACTCAGGGAGCATACGACCTTCACCCAAAACGTATTCAAAGTTTTCTGCTTTACCGCCAGCAAACTCAACGCCATCAATCTTGCCAACAAAATCAATAACCACTTGGTCACCGCTTTGCGCTGCAGTATTAGAACCTCCGTCGCCGTGGGCACCAGCCTCACCGCGCGCATGGTAATGCACTTGCTGCTTACGCAATACATCTAGGGCACGATCAATTTCAGCATCACCAATATCTGTTGCGTACTTCGTAACTTCTGCACTGCTAAAGTCGCCAATCTTCACTTCAGGCAAAACTTCAAAGAAAGCATCAAAGACGATCTTGTCTGCATTGAGCTCACTCTTAGGCTCAAGACGAGGCTGACCAGCTAAGGCTACACCTTCTTTTTGAGCTTGCTCATAAAAAAGTTCAGAGGCTTTATCAAACTGGAGTTCAAAGTCCACTTGCATGCCGTGTTGTTTTTCAACGATATTCTTTGGAACCTTGCCTGGACGAAAGCCTGCCATTTTCATGGTCTTACCAACGTGAGCCAAACGGGATTCGCGCGCTTTTGCCAAATCGGCACGAGCGAATTCCAAAGTCATTTTGCGGTCTAGTGAACCTAAATTTTCTATCTGCACAGCCATTCTCGTCTCTTAATTGAAATCTGGAAATGTGAAGTCCAAGCCAAGTAGCAATCTTGTGGTGCGAGGAGGGGGACTCGAACCCCCACACCATTTCTGGCGTCAGGACCTAAACCTGGTGCGTCTACCAATTTCGCCATCCTCGCGATATCCGCAAACTGCCAAGCCTAGACTTCACTCTAAAGACCGTAATTCTACAATGCCTAGGGTTTTAGAGGATCTTTTAGGCCTTGTAGAGCAAAGCAACGGCATGGACGGCAATGCCCTCGCCTCTGCCTAAATGGCCCAGGGATTCATTTGTCTTAGCCTTAAGATTGACGTGACTAGGGGTCACAGCCAAATCTGAAGCAATATTGCGGACCATTTCTGGCAAAAAATCCGCCAATTTCGGCTTTTGGCAAATAATGGTGGCATCAACGTTACCAATCTGAAATCCCGCTGCCTGGATCTTTTGCAAGGCCGCTCTAAGCAAGATTCGACTGTCCATATCCTTAAATTGAGGATCTGTATCTGGAAATAACTGCCCAATATCATTTAAACCTGCAGCGCCCAATAATGCATCTGTTAAGGCGTGCAATAAGGCATCTGCATCTGAGTGACCCAATAAACCCTTTTCAAAGGGCACATGAACTCCACCCAGAATCAATTTTCGGTCCGCTACCAATGCATGTACGTCGTAACCTTGGCCAATACGAAATTGCGGAATATGGGGATTGCTCTGAGTCATATTGGATTTCTCATTGTTTGGCGCGGGAACTTAACAGCAATTGCATTAACTCCCAATCGGCTGGATGGGTGACCTTAAAGTTACGAGCGGCACCTTCAATCAATAAAGGTTTAACTCCAGCTAACTCGATTGCGCTAGCTTCATCAGTAATGTCAGCCTCAAGGCGGATAGCATCCTGAAGGGCATCATGCAATTGTTTTAATCCAAACATCTGTGGCGTTTGCGCTTGCCAGAGATGCTCCCGCGGAATAGTTCTCTCTGAGTGTGGGATGTTTCCAGCAATCACTGAATCTAGATCAGCCTGTTTTAAGGTATCAGCCAGCGGAACAGCTAGGATGCCCCCGCTATTGGACGCCTGTACTGAGTGAATGAGTTTCTCAATTAATGCCGGGGTGATACCTGGTCTAGCTGCATCATGAACCAGTATCCAGTCATCCTCAGGAATGCCTGCCTTTAGCATTGCAGCTAGAGTATTTCGGACTGTTTCTTGTCGAGTTGGTCCACCGGTTGCTACAACATGTATATCGGCCCCAGTGTTAGCGATAGTTCCTAAGATGGGGTTCTCGATAAAGCCAGGGCTGACACCAATCCAAATAGACTGGATCAGCGGAGATCCCTTAAAGGCTTCTAGCGCATAAGAGACCATGGGTTTGCCGGCTAGCTGCTGAAACTGCTTAGGCAACTCACCACCTAGGCGCGAGCCAGTACCTGCTGTTGGCAAAAGGGCATGGCATTTCTTAATGGAATGATTTCCAGGGTGCATACCTGATTCTATAATGAGCGCAGATGTCTGATGCATTAAATCTAGCACCCCCTATACCTGCTCCGCGGGCTGGGCAGCGCTTTACCTTTTCAGGGCTGGTGGGCTCAGCAGATGCCGCTTTAATCGCTCAAACCGCCCTGCGCTACCGTGATCAGTTTTCAGTGATGGTCATTTTTTGTGCTCAAGCCCAGGAAGCCCAACGGCTTTTGGAAGAAATCCCCGCTTTTGCTCCGCAGCTAAAAACCAGACTTTTGCCTGATTGGGAAATTCTTCCCTATGACCATTTTTCACCGCATCAAGATTTGGTTTCAGAACGACTCGCCACTCTGTATGAATTACTGAATGGTAGTTGCGACATTGTTTTAGTTCCAGTGACAACCGCTTTGCAAAGATTGGGGCCGCCGAACTTTTTATCTGGCCATACTTTTTTCTTTCGGCAAGG
>CANCQD010000115.1 GCA_947380285.1 Burkholderiaceae bacterium
CCAAGAATTTGATACGCAATACCTGGACGATCAGGAACTCCAAGAACGGTAATCTTCGCTTCATCACGCGCAAAGGCGATGCCGGAAATAACTGCGGCTTCCATAGTGCTGTCCTCTTCAAATGTAATCAAGGTGCCCGACTTCATCTCTTGGTCTAAGGGCATCAATGGGTCTGTCAAAGAAGACAGAACCCGGGTTTTAACTTTGTACTTTCCTGCAAACTCCACTGATCGAATCTGCAATACCTTTGAACCTAAGCTTGCCATTTCTAACATCTCTTCAAAGGTTATCTTATCGAGACGTCGAGCATCTTCACAAACACGTGGATCGGTTGTGTAAACGCCATCAACGTCTGTGTAGATCAAGCATTCATCGGCTTTTAAGGCTGCTGCCATCGCTACCGCTGATGTATCAGAACCGCCACGACCTAATGTAGTGATGTTGCCGTTCGGATCAACGCCCTGGAAACCAGTAACCACAACAGCGCGGCCCGCATTGAGGTCTTTAAGAATCTTGTCACTCTCAATACTCTTAATGCGCGCTTTGGTAAACGAAGAATCGGTATGAACCGTCACTTGCCAACCTGCGTAACTGATCGCATCAACACCTTCACGCATTAATGCCAGCGCTAATAAGCCAGAGCTGACCTGCTCACCAGTGGATGCAATTTGATCTAACTCGCGAGGATTTGCATCGGGATTAATGTCTTTTGCAAGGCCTAGCAAGCGATTAGTTTCACCAGACATAGCTGAAGGCACAACCACTACTTGGTGGCCAGCACGCATCCATTTGGCAACGCGTTTAGCAACATTGGCAATGCGCTCAGTTGAGCCCATTGAGGTGCCACCATATTTATGAACGATAAGAGCCATAAAAACCGTCTATTTAACTGTCTGTAACAAGGAAAAGAATCCTTGAGGGTCTAAAAAGGGCTTATTTTACAGGGTTTTGTAGGCTTAAAGACCAAGTCATTGACTTTGCCCCATTGGGCAGTTTAGGATGGTGTTACTTAAGTGTTACCTCGAGACATTCTATGAACCCTATCAGCACAACCTCCCTCAAACTACCTGCAGAAATTAAGCTTCAGGCTGCTAACGCTGCAAAAGATTTGGGTATTACCCCGCATGCATTTATGGTGGAGGCAATTAAACAAGCAAGCATGAATGCTGAATTACGCAGATCATTTATTGAGGATGCTAATAATGCTCGCAATAGGGTTTTAGAAGAAGGTAAAGTACATGACTCTGACAAAGTCTTTAAGCATTTAAATGCGCGAATATCGAGTTCGACTGGCAAGAAGTCAACCCTGAAAGCAAGCAATTGGTAAGAATTGTTTTCTCCCCAGAAGCTTTACATGATCTTGAACGACTTACTGACTGTTTAATTGAAATCGATAAAAATGCCGCTCTTGCAACACTGGAGTTAATTGAGAGCGCTATTCAGATTCTGTCAAACCACCCGCTGATCGGTCGAAGCTGTGATGTTCACATCAGAGAGCTTGTCATCTCTCGCGGTAAGTCTGGTTACGTTGCGCTCTATAGTTTTGCTGAAGCTAAAAATACAGTACTTATCTGCACCATACGCCATCAAAAAGAATCTGGCGTTACACCTTAGTCCAAATAGGTAGTACGCGTGCCCCAGCAGAAGTGAGATGTGGGTAGCTCAGCCCAATACCGGCTACAGCAATCAATTCATCATGGATATAGAGCAAAGGTGCCTGACGCTCCCATGGCGGGATATCGGCCTCTTGATACAGGTTTTTAAGGCTTTTCCGGGGGGTCTTGGGTTTAATCTGAATCTTCTCTGAGCCAAGGCGCTCTCTCAGGCTAATCTGATTACTCTCTTGGGCTGCTTTTACCCAATCTGCAGGTAGGCCCATTTTCTTGGAACTGGCTGGCAATGTTTTAAGAACCCAGCGCCCTTCATCCGTTTTGGCTACCTGTAACACTCCGCGCCACAAGTAAATTTTTCGAGCGTCATGCAACCACTCAAGCCTTGCATTTGCTTTCACATTAGCAAGATCACGCCACCAAGCCTGTAAACGTTCTTGAGATGGCATGGCTAAATATTGTGTTTGCAACCAATATCTCAGTACATTATTTGCGGTTGGTAAATCTTTGTTAGCTAAAGCTAGCAGTGGCGCCACTTTCAATTGGTCTTTACTGAGGATGTTTTTGCCATCTTGCGTTGCCAGTCGGTTGAGCAGAACTTGCGCCTCTCCAAGTAGCTCTGCACTACGTGCCATATTTGCTAATGCTTCCGGCTGAATGCTTACTAAAGCAGGAATGACTTTTTTACGCACCGCATTGCGCCGGTATTGAAGATCTTGATTACTAGGATCTTCAATCCATTTGAGCTTATGTTCTTTGGCATAAGCCTCGAGCTCTTGTCTTCTTTGGTTCAATAGTGGTCGCCAAAGAGTAAGGTGTTGATTACAAGAAGCTCCTCGGCCGAATTCTCTATTTAGCGGCATCCCAGACAAACCAGCAACACCAGAACCTCTCAGGAGCTGCAGAAGAACGGTTTCAGCTTGGTCGTTTTGATGATGCGCTAAGAGCAAGTCTTCAATGCCATACTCTTGGCAAAGATCGCTAAGCGCTTCGTAACGCCCCGCTCTTGCTCTAGCCTCAATATTGCCTTGCTCGTTAGAATTGTCTAGATGTAGGAGTCGAAAATCAAAATGAATTTGATATTTTTTGGCTAACTTCTCACAAAAAACAAGCCAATCATCAGCAGGTTTTTGTAAACCATGATGAATGTGAAATGCGAAGATCTGGTTTTTGGCTTGGTTTTTGTTTTGTGTTGCTGCTTTAGTTTGCGCTTTGCAAACCGTATCAAGCAATACAACCGAATCGAGGCCGCCGCTTAAGGCAACCGCAATTCGTTTTCCTGGTTTAGGACTTTGCTGTAATTTCCTTGAACTTGCCATAGCTCATCAAACGATCATGACGACGCTCAAGCAATGCATCTACTTTCATGCCGTCAAAAGTCTTTAAAGATTCAGCAAGTGCCTTACGCATATTGCCCATCATATTGTCGTAATCACGATGCGCACCACCAATTGGCTCAGCCACAATCTTGTCAATCAGACCTAAAGTCTTTAGGCGTTGCGCCGTTAAGCCTAGCTGCTCAGCAGCCTCCGGAGCCTTATCTGCCGTCTTCCACAGAATAGAAGCACAACCCTCAGGAGAGATTACCGAGTAAGTAGAGTTTTGCAACATCAAGACTACGTCACCCATGGCAATTGCTAAAGCACCACCAGAGCCGCCTTCACCAATAATGGTGGCAATGATAGGCACTTCAAGTTCTGCCTGTACATATAGGTTGCGGCCAATCGCTTCGGATTGATTGCGCTCTTCCGCATCAATGCCGGGGAATGCGCCCGGTGTATCAACGAAGGTGAAAACCGGAATACCAAACTTTTCGGCAAGGCGCATCAGGCGCATTGCTTTGCGATAACCTTCAGGACGACTCATGCCAAAGTTTCTGAGGGCACGCTCTTTGGTATCGCGCCCCTTCTGATGGCCGATCACCATACAAGGCTGGTTTTCAAAACGGGCTAAGCCACCGATGATCGATTGATCATCTGCAAAAGTACGATCGCCATGTAACTCATGAAAATCCGTAAATAAGGCACCGACGTAATCTAGGGTGTAGGGACGCTGCGGATGACGCGCTACTTGAGATACCTGCCAAGGGGTGAGATTGGCATAAACGTCCTTAGTCAGCTGCTGACTTTTTTCAGAAAGCGTTTTAATCTCATCGGAGATGTCTACCGATGACTCATCTTGCACAAAACGCAGCTCTTCAATCTTTGACTCTAATTCGGCGATTTGCTGCTCAAAATCCAGGAAAGTCGTTTTCATAGTCTGATTTTAATATTCAACTGGTATTGGGTCGATACTTCTCCACATATACCAGGTGGCAACCGTACGCCAAGGAGCCCAATTAGCCGCCACCTCACGGGCCTCATGACGGCTGACAGGCTCTCCACTGAAGTAATTGAGGGATATGGCCTTAATCAGGCCAACATCGTCTAAGGGCAGGATATTGGGCCGAATCATATTGAAAATGAGGAACATTTCGGCAGTCCAGCGACCAATCCCCCGAATTGAGCTCAATTCCTTAATAACGCTCTCATCATCCATGTCTTTCCACTGGTTAGCGTGCAGCCGACCAGAATCAAAGTGATCCGCTAAATCTCGGATGTACTCAACCTTACGCCCAGATAAACCAGCGGCGCGCAATTCCTCTACTGTGAGTGCCAGGATATTTTTAGGGGTCACTTTCTTTTTGCTAGCAGCAACCACTCTATTCCAAACCGATTGCGCCGCCGCAACTGAAATCTGCTGCCCAACAATTGATCTTGCCAGAGTATTAAATGAATCGCCACGGGTAACTAAAAATCTAGATCCATGCTTGGGGATAATTTTTTTGAGAATACGGTCTTGCTTCATCAATTCTTTACAAGCCTGCTCCCAATAATCTGGGGCAACTTCTTGCAAGATGGATTCTGTTGCTGTTTTTTCTTTCGCTGCTGTCATTAAGCCCTACGCCATTCTGTTAAGCCGCCGGGTTTATCTTCTAGAACAATCCCTTGGTCTAATAATGCTTTACGAATCATGTCCGCTTTCGCAAAGTCTTTTCCCTGCTTAGCAGCCACACGCTCTGCAATCTGTTCTTCAATTTGTGCTGGACTTAAGCCATCTTGATCTTTAGAACCCGCCTGTAAAAATGCTGTAGGATCACGTTGCAAGAAATTCAATGAAGCGCCGAGTGCCTTCAATATATTGGCAAGCGCTTGTTTTTCATTGCCTTGCGCGCGGTTGACTTCACTGGCCAAATCAAACAAGACAGCAATCGCTTCTGGCGTATTGAAATCGTCATTCATTGCATCAGCAAAGCGCTTTGCCCACGGATTATTAAGGTCCAGCGCCACTACCTGCGCCTTAGGCCCTTGAGCCAAGGCAGTGTATAGACGGCCCAAGCCAGAACGGGCTTCTTCTAATTGCGCATCGCTGTAATTAATTGGACTACGGTAATGCGCCTTTAACATGAAGAAACGCAGTACCTCCGGATCAAAACTTTTTAAGACATCCCGGATTAAAAAGAAGTTGCCTAAAGACTTAGACATCTTCTCCTCATTCACGCGGATGTGACCGTTATGCATCCAATAATTCACAAAAGGTGCATCGTCTTCTTTGCGGTCTTTGCCATACAAAGCACCTTCGCTTTGAGCGATTTCATTTTCATGGTGCGGGAACTGCAAGTCTGCGCCACCACCATGAATATCAAAGTGTTTACCTAGCAAATCACACGACATTGCCGAACATTCGATGTGCCAACCTGGGCGACCTACACCCCAAGGGGATTGCCAGCGTGT
This sequence comes from Burkholderiaceae bacterium, assembly GCA_947380285.1. Next base: position 5,384 of record CANCQD010000115.1, read on the forward strand.
ATCTTCTGGCTCTTCTGGCTTGGCGCTTTTCCATAAAACAAAATCGAGCGGATCACGTTTACCATCCACAACCGCTACACGTTCGCCAGCATTGAGTTCATCTAGCGTCTTACCAGATAGCTGACCATATTGCGGTAACAAGCGCACAGCAAAATTCACATCGCCATCATTGGCTTGGTATGCCAATTCATTTTCAATCAGTTTGCCAATCATGCCCTGCATCTGCGCGATGTAGTTGGTAGCCCGTGGCTCTTGATCGGGACGCATTAAACCCAACTCATCAGAGTCAGCGTGCATGGCATCAATAAAGCGATTAGTTAATGCAGCAATAGTCTCGCCATTCTCGACAGCGCGATTGATGATTTTGTCGTCAATGTCCGTGATATTGCGTACATACTGCACTTCATAGCCGCTATCCCTGAGCCAACGAACCACCATATCAAAGACAATCATCACCCTAGCGTGGCCAATATGGCAAAAGTCGTAGACCGTCATACCGCAGACGTACATCTTCACTTTGCCCGGGACGATGGGCTTAAAGACCTGTTTTGAACGGCTTAGGGTGTTATAGATTTGCAGCATAGGGCTATAAAGGTGGGGCAAGTAGCGCCAATTTGTTAGACTGAGCGCTGAGTATATCGAATGAGCCCGTTTCACACCCCTTCCTCTATGCCCCACAACGTCCCAGCGCCACGTCCAGCCCTCAGTAAGGTCTTAGCCCCAGCTTTTGCTACTTTGGCATTATTGGCATTGATGACAGGCTGTAGCACCCCTGCCCAGCAACGTGCTGACTCAGAAATTCGGGCTTTAAATGCCCAAGAAACCAGCTCACCCCAAGTGGCGCCTCAACCCTATTTGGGTGGTTATAGCCCAAATGACCCACCCAGATTGTCTGCTGATATGGGCTACGACCCATTAAATCCAGAGCTCTCAGAGACCGTTGGCGTTCCATTTTTATCCTTCTTGATTATTGAGCCCGATCCAATCACCAAGAACGCTGTACCGTCTGATGTGGAAAAACTCATTAAAGCGCGCAAGTATCAAGACGCAGTTACTCAAATCAATGCGGATCTTAAGAAGACTCCGCGTAATGTCCAGTTACGCTTTGTAAAAGCGCGCTTGCAAATTGAGATGCGCCAATTTGATCAAGCTAAAAAGACGTTGATTGAAATTACCCAACAGTTTCCGGAATTACCTGAGCCCTACAATAATCTGGCAGCCATTGCAGCGAACCAGGGTCAATGGATTGAAGCGCGAGATTATTTAGAGCTGGCATTAAAACTGCGCCCTAGTTATGCCATTGCCTCAGCCAATTTAGGTGAGATCTATATTCGCCTTGGTGCGCAAGCGTATGAAGATGCTGCCAAAAATGTCCAGTTAAATCAACGTCAGTATTCCAACCG
>CANCQD010000116.1 GCA_947380285.1 Burkholderiaceae bacterium
CGCTTTACTGGAAGTCATCGTTGCGCTCGTCATCATGGCTTTAGTAGGCTTAATGGCATGGCGCGGTATGGATGCCATGATTCGGGGGCGTGAAGTGATTGATCGACGTGCAAATCAAGATGCGGATTACTCACAACTTGTACGCCAGTTTGAAAAAGATTGCCAATCCGTTTTAGTACGTGATGAGCTTAGTAGTTTGGCAAATTCTCAAGCGGGCGCTAATGCAAATGGTGGCGCTGTTTCTGCTGTGGCATCTGGCGCTAAAAACATTTGGTTCTTGCGTCGTTATCGTGCTGATAACGTAGACGCTTGGTTGATTGCTGGCTATGGCATGGGACCTACTGGGCTGCAACGCTGGACTAGTAAGCCTTTATTGCAAAGATCGGATGCTGGCGCATTGTGGTTTGGCATCTCTCGTGATCCTGATTTGGCATCAAGTGATTTGCTGTTAAGCCTGGAAGTCCCCACAGTAGTGCGCCAAGCCTTTCAAGTGCAGACTTCGGTGCTCAGTGGTGCCGGTACCAGTGGCATTAGTGCCTCTGGTACAGGAAGCCCTAACGCTACTACTAACACCTCTGCCACCACTTCCTCCACCAATCCTCCTGCTAACACCGCTCCTAATGTCAGTAATTTACTTCCTGAGCAACAGGGGGTTGTCATGCAGTGGTGGATTAAAGATGTTGCATTACCCATTACAAGATCATGTTTGATGGGAGGTGCGCTGTGACATCTTTAAGAATGCGTTCCTTACTTCCTATTTCCCCTGCACCTCATCATGAGCGTGGCTCAGCAACAGTGACTGCATTGATTGTGGTGGGTGTGGCTGCCGTTCTTCTAGCGGGCTTGATGTGGCGTCAGCAAATTCAGATTCGGACTCTTGAGAACGCACGTGATCAAGTGCAAGCGCAGTGGTTGCAACGTGCCGCAATTGATTTTGCGCGTTTGGTCTTAGTTGAAGATCAACGCAACAGTCAGATTGATCATTTGGGTGAGGCTTGGGCTTTACCTCTGGCCGATGGCAAGGTGGCGGACTTCTTAAAGAATACGGATGTGCCGGACGAGATAGCTGCAGTGACTTTGCAGGGGCAACTCATCGATGCTCAAAGTCAGTTCAATTTAGCTAATCTCTGGGATAAGAGCTTTAAAACAATCAATCCTCCTGGGGTCCAGGAGTATGGGCGCCTTTTAGATGCTTTAGGCTTAGATAAAAACTTGGCTCAGCAGACCGCCCAGGGTGTTTTGCAGCTGGATATGCCAATTTATGACCTAGAAGGCCTATTAAAGCTGCCATCCTATAGTCCTGCTATTTTGGAACAGATAAAGCCTTTTGTAACGATTTTACCGATTTTAACGACAGTTAACGTCAATACCGCCTCTGCAGAGGTATTAATGGCAGCTATTCCGGGGCTTTCTAGGTCGGCGGCGGGGGCTTTTGTGCAGCAAAGGGCTTCAACCCCCCTCAAAAGCGCTGATGAAATCACCACCCTCTTAAATAAGATGGGGGCAAGCCAAGGCATCACCCTGGATGCCTCCTTGGTGGATGTGCGCTCCCAATTTTGGCTCGCTCGTTCAGAAATACGCATGGGTAGGGGCTTATTTGTGAGTTCGGCCCTGATTCAGAGATCTCAAAACCCCTTGCCAAGTGGCAATTTCACGCAAGTGATCTGGAGCAAGACGGGGAAAGTACTGGCCGACTAAGTGCTATTTTGGGCCGCGTGATCAAAACGTGGACAAATTGGGGCTTATTAGTATTCAGAAGCGATGACTATGTCATTTATCATTGATTTTTAACATTGAGAGATCGTTTTCTTTGAAAAACCCCATCCGCATAGATCATCTCTTGATGCGACTCATTTTTGGTCGCCGATGGCGCGATAAGCTTTGGATTACTAAAAAAGACAAAGCAGAAATCGTCGGCCGAATTGCTATGGCTTCTGCAAAAGTCTTAACGGATGTGTACGACTTAAAGCCGATCAAGATTGCTACAGTTGGGAAGAACCCATCAGTGAATCCCGGTTTACTCCAAACGGACACCGGTTATTTAATGATTGCGCGTTCATCGCGTCTGCGCTGCTATAACGATGTGGACTACATTGAAAACAAAGCGGGTATTGATGACATTAATTACCTCTATACATTAGATAAAGAGTTTCAGGTCATTTCTCATTCCGCCTTAGATGAAACCTTGTTGCGTGAAAAAGGCTATTGCATCCGGCATTGCATGAGCGATAGTCGACTCTTTTATTGGAATGAGCAGGTATGGGCAATTGGCGCAGCTCTTCGCCTTAAAGAGGGTAGAGAAATTGTTTCGCAAATCATGTATCGCATTGAAGGTGCGGTAGTAGTCGATGCGATTGCATTTGACTCTCCTACACAAGATATCCATGAGAAGAATTGGACTCCCGTATTAAAAGAGGGAGTCTTAAGATTTATCTATAGCTATCTTCCCCCAAATATATTGAGAGTAGATGGTCGCGATGTTGTTTTAGAGGGCCCGCTGCGCAAGATTCAAGGGCATGACGCTCGGGGTGGCACTCCTTTGGTGGAGTATGCCAATGGCTATCTCTGTTTGGTGCATCAAGCGCCTAATATGTGGAATGGCAAACGCTCTTATACCCACAGTTTTGTTTACTTCAGCAAAGATCTGGAGTTGCTAGAAGTAAGCGAGCCTTTTTATTTGCAACGTCGTGGCCTAGAGTTTGCCGCAGGCATTGCCAAGGTTGATGGCGGAATTGTGGTTTCTTATGGTGTTGCTGACCGGGCTTGTATGGTTTTACAAATCCCTGACCGAGTCATGCAGCGCTATTTAATGCTTTAACTAAAAAGATATTTTGAGTTTATTAATCGTTCGCTGTCCGCTTAAGCCGTTTACTGGCGCTGGATCCACAGGGGATACTGCTCGTGAGTGGTCAGAGCTCAATTGCGCTGAACATTTTGAATGGTGCCTGGTTGACGGCGAGGATCTATCGAATGCTTCAATTGAAACGGGCATTGGCGCTCCTGAGTCGATGCCTTATGCGGATGAAGTATTGGTTTTGATGCCTACGATCGATGTGCGTCTTATTGAAGCAAAAGTGCCATTGGCGAACGCTAAAAAACTGCAGCAAATATTGCCAAACCTCATTGAAGAGTATGTACTCACTGGAGCTCAGTCTCTTGCAGTGCAAGCATTGCCACCGATGCCCGGCAAACCTGCAATGCAAAGGGTGATTGCCTTAATTGATCGAGCATGGTTTGCATGGCTTACTAAACAGCTAGAAGGTTTAATTAGTCAGAGAATTCGTCTCATTCCGGAATGCTTGCTCTTGGCAAACTCTGACATAGATGGTGAAGATTCTAAATTCCCCGCGATCGCATATCAGCGCAGTGAAGAGGCTCTGGTTATTACTCGACGAACTGGTGTTCAGTTGGGTGTAGCTTGGATTGAGAGGGCGGTAGATCAAGCTGGAGATACTGTTGCCTTACCTAAGGCATTGCAGAATTCATCAGTTGGAGAGTTTTCCTGGGATTGGTTGGCTCTTAGTGCAAAGCAGTTTTTAAAAGATAACGCATCATCCAAGTCAGCCAATTATTCTCTTAATTTACTACCTAAAACTTTTAGACGCGAAGCAGGAAAAGGTTTATCAAATCTATCTAATTACCTAAAGCGTCAACGCGTAGATGGAAGCCAAGCGGTTAGTGCTAGCGCAACTTGGATAGAACCAGCAATCTGGCGTCAGCCCGCACAGTGGTCAAAGTATTTAATCGTCAGCATTGTTGCTGGATATCTCTTGCACTTGGGTTGGTTGGTAGTGGACAACTGGCGGTGGGGTAACCAAATTGAAGTCTTGGCAGCCCAATCATTAACCCCATCTTCCATAGCAAAACTGAATCAAGACAAATCGCAAGATAAAGCCATAGGTATAAGCGGCTCATCTAGCAATGCCGTAATCACTGCGTTCACTCACCAAGTGACTCAAGACCAAAGGCGCCAAGGACTGGTATCTGATGCAGACTTTGCGTCAATGGCTGCCAAGCTACAGCAACTCAAGGCTGCCTTTGGGCCAGAGGTTTTGCAAAAGCTTGATTACGATGGCTACGCTATCGATTTTGAATTTAAGCCCGGCGTGCTGAAAGGATCAAATCAGCAGACCAGCGCTGAAGTCATGCAAAAAGCCCGCTCACTAGGCTTAATGGTTAAAGCACTAGGCGCTAATCGCTATCGCTTGGAACCGTATTCAGGGCTTGGACAATGAATCAAAGTCCACTAAATCAGTTCTCTCAAAAGTTATTTACTTTCTTGAAGAAGGTAAAGGCGCTATTGAGTAAAGATTATTCAATGCAAGATTTGAAGAATCTCAAATCTTTACCTAAAACACTACAGCAGAGGTTTTCTGAAGCACAGCATGGTCTGGGTAAAGCATCTACAAGTGCAGTGCTAGCTTCATCATCCTCAAAGTTTGATATCAAGCAATTGCCAGATCTAGCGCGTCGCTTTGTAATTGAGAAACGCAAAGCATTTGTAATACTGTTCGCGATGTTGATTTTGTTGCTTCTGAATTCTTTCGTGATCGCTCCTTATGGACAACGCGTCCAAAATCAATTGGATATGCGTCCTGCACAATGGTCGCAATTGCAAAGCTTAATTAAGCTGGCTAAATCCTCAAGCTCCTCCGCCTCTCAGGCACCATCCTATAGCCCTGGAGTTGCGACTGTAACTTTGCTGGATGACATGGAGCTGCAAAAGATTCGGAGCGTATTGACTGCGCGCGGCTTAAAGCCAAACATCCTTCGTTTAACAGCTGATAATCCGCCACGTATTGAGTTTCAATCAAGCGATGCCATGTTCTCAGTATTGCTTGATGCGCTAGATGAGTTGCGTACTACTTGGCGTTTATATCCAGAGCAACTGAATGTCATCTCCACTAGTGGGGCAGGTATGGTCAATATTAGCGGCGTATTAATGCAATACGGCGGTCAAGCGGGTATCGCTAGATAGATGACTATTTCATGAAACTCGTCCTCGACTTTACTCATCCTAAGTTGCCTAAGTTATTTTGGGCTGCTTTGGTATTTGCTTGCCTGGTGGTGATTGTTCGCCAAATGCCCATCAGTTGGGTGAGTGGATCTCTGGCATCCCAAACAGGTTGTCGCGTCATGTTGCAACAACCGATTGGAACGATTTGGCAAGGTAGTGCCGCATTGGCATTTTCTGAGCCCAATGCCACGGAAGGTGGATGCCGTGATCCTATGTCCGTTACCGAACGCTTCCATTGGTCTACTGGCTGTAAGCTCTTATCCATGACCTGCAATACCGAGCTGCAGTTTGCTGCCTTCGAGCAACCTCAATTGATTGGTTGGAGCTTGAGCAAAACCCAAATTGCCTCTAATGAAATCAAGCTGCCGGCCAATGTTTTGGAGGGCTTGGGTAACCCTTGGAGCACCTTACGTCCTCGCGGGGAGCTTGGGGCGCGCTGGACCGATATTAATTTAGTGGGCTTAATGGCTAACTTACCTGTTTTCGGGGCTGCAAATACCCCATCTTCAGGAGTTATTCGAATTATCATAAGTAACTTAACTAGCCCGATTAGTCCCGTGAAGCCATTAGGTGGATATGAGATTGCTGCCAATATTGCCGATACGGGGATGAACTGGACTCTGTCGACCACGAGTGGTCCGCTCTTACTAAAAGGGCAGGGAGAATTTAGCAATAAGGCTGGTAGCAAAGGAATGCAATTTTCTGGTGAAGCAAGTGCCTCACCGGAGTCACAAGAATCTTTAATTGGATTGTTGTCACTATTGGGTAAAAAAGAAGGCGATACGTATCGCCTGAAGTTTTAAGTTTTAGATGAATTTACAAGTTCAGAACAATGGTAATAAAGAAAACAGTATGCGAATAGCGTTAAAGGTATTTAGTCAAATGCAGAAAAAAATGCAACTCAACTTTAAGAAGCGCTTAGCGCTCTTGGTTGTTATTTGCTTCGTCGGCGAGAGTGTTGTCATGCCTTTGGCTTACGCGCAAGCAAATCGCGCACCTTCCTCTATTAGCACTGTGCCTGATGAGGGCGCTGTTACTTTATCTTTCTCAAACGCTGATATCGAATCTGTTGCTAGCGTTTTAGCCAAGGCAACTGGCCAAACTATTTTGGTTGACCCTAAAGTTAAGGGCACTATTAACTTGATCAGTAATAGGCCGCTTACTAAGGCAAAAGCCATTGATGCCTTCTCTACGGCCCTGCGTACTTCAGGCTTTGCACTAGTAGATGTGAATGGCGTCTACCGCGTGGTGCCTGAGGCTGATGCCAAGTTGATCAGTAATTCGGTAACGACTGGTAAGAGTAAGCAAGAAGGTGACCAGATCATTACTCGTGTATTCAAGCTTAATTTTGAATCTGCCAATAATCTCTTGCCTGTATTGCGTCCATTGGTTTCACCAAATAACACTATCAACGCCTATCCAGGTAACAACACCATTGTGATTACTGACTACGCTAGCAATATTCAGCGTATTGGGCAGTTGATCGAATCGATTGATGCGCCAACATCCAGTGATGTGCAAAGTATCAAACTCAACTACGCCATTGCTACTGATATGGCAACAATCTTAAGTAAGGTATTGGATACTGCTTCTACTGGTGGTGCAGA
>CANCQD010000117.1 GCA_947380285.1 Burkholderiaceae bacterium
GAACAAGCCGCTAAAGAAACACTACCAATATCCCTCGAAGACGAAATGCGGCGGTCCTATTTGGACTACGCAATGAGCGTCATCGTCGGCAGAGCCCTGCCAGACGTGCGCGATGGCCTCAAACCGGTTCACCGCCGGGTCTTATTCGCTATGTATGAATTAAACAACGATTGGAACCGAGCTTACAAAAAATCTGCCCGTATAGTTGGCGATGTAATCGGTAAATACCATCCGCATGGTGATTCTGCGGTGTATGACACGATCGTTCGGATGGCTCAGGATTTCTCTCTGCGCTATATGTTGGTTGACGGACAGGGCAATTTCGGGTCTGTAGACGGCGATAACGCTGCTGCAATGCGTTATACCGAGATCCGCCTCCGCAAGATCGCCCATGAGCTTTTGGCTGATTTGGACAAGGAAACCGTCGATTTCGGGCCAAATTACGATGGTAGCGAGAAAGAACCTCTCATTCTTCCTGCAAAAGTGCCTAATTTGCTGATTAACGGCAGTTCTGGCATTGCGGTGGGTATGGCTACCAATATCCCCCCTCACAACCTAGATGAGGTCGTTACAGCCTGTTTACACGTGCTTCACAACCCAGAATGCACAATTGATGAGCTGATTGAGATCATCCCAGCTCCGGATTTCCCGACCGCCGGCATTATTTACGGCGTTCAAGGGGTGCGCGAGGGCTATCGAACCGGCCGCGGCCGCGTAGTGATGCGTGCCAAAACGCACTTTGAAGATCTGGATAAGGGCGCGCGTCAGGCAATCATCGTCGATGAGTTGCCATATCAAGTTAATAAAAAGAACTTGCTCGAGCGTATTGCTGAGTTAGTGAATGAGAAAAAAGTAGAAGGCATTTCTGATTTGCGTGATGAGTCAGATAAATCCGGTATGCGCGTAGTGATTGAGTTGAAGCGCGGTGAAGTGCCTGAGGTTGTCCTCAATAATTTGTATAAGAGTACTCAGCTGCAAGATAACTTCGGTATGAACATGGTGGCCTTGGTAGATAACCAGCCGCGCTTGTTGAACTTGAAGCAAATGCTGGAGTACTTCTTGCAGCATCGTCGCGAAGTAGTAACGCGTCGTACGATTTTTGAATTGCGTAAAGCGCGCGAGCGTGGTCACGTCTTAGAAGGTTTAGCAGTTGCCTTGGCAAATATTGATGAGTTCATCGCGATTATCAAAGCTGCCGCAAACCCAGTGATCGCTAAACAAGAATTAATGGGCAAAGCTTGGGATTCGTCGATGGTGCGTGAGATGTTGGCACGTGCTGAGACAGATACCCCTGGCGGCCGCAATGCTTATCGTCCAGAAGGTTTGTTGCCGGAGTACGGCATGCAGAGCACTGGCTTGTATCGCCTGTCAGATAGTCAAGCACAAGAAATTCTGCAGATGCGTTTACAACGCTTGACTGGTCTTGAGCAAGATAAGATTGTGAATGAGTACAAAGAAGTGATGTCAGAAATTTCTGATTTGTTGGATTTATTAGCAAAGCCAGAGCGCGTCACTTCAGTAATTGAGAGCGAGCTGAAAGAAGTACAAGCAGAGTTTGGTATTGCTGGTGGTGATACAGGCCGCCGTTCATTTATTGAAATGAATGCAACTGAACTCTTCACGGAAGATTTAATTACTCCACAAGATATGGTGGTCACTCTTTCTCACACTGGCTACATGAAGAGTCAGCCATTGAGTGAGTACCGCGCGCAAAAACGTGGTGGTCGAGGCAAACAAGCTGCGGCAACTAAAGATGAAGATTGGATTGATACTTTATTCGTGGCGAATACGCATGATGCAATCTTGTGCTTCTCTGATCGCGGTCGCATGTATTGGTTAAAGGTTTGGGAAGTGCCACAAGGCAGTCGTAATTCCCGCGGTAAACCGATCGTTAATATGTTCCCGCTGATTGAAGGCGAAAAGATCACCGTGATTCTCCCAATCAAGGGATATCAGGATGATCAATATGTCTTCATGGCAACAAGCTTAGGTACCGTGAAGAAGACCCGTTTGTCTGACTTCTCGAATCCTCGTAAGGCCGGAATTATTGCGGTTGACCTAAACGAAGGAGACTTCTTGGTCGGCGCTGCAATTACCGATGGTCAGCATGATGTGATGTTGTTCTCTGATGCAGGTAAAGCAGTTCGCTTTGATGAGAACGATGTTCGCCCAATGGGTCGTACAGCACGCGGTGTACGCGGTATGAATTTAGGTGAAGGTCACCAAGTGATTGCGATGCTAGTGGCGCCAGCAGAAGCTGCTGAAGGCGCTGAGGCTGCAGTGGTGGATGCGAGCGGTATCGCCGTTCCAAGTAGCGTATTAACTGCTACTGAGAATGGTTACGGTAAGCGCACCCCAATTGCTGAATACACCCGTCATGGTCGCGGTACTAAAGGCATGATTGCGATTCAGACCTCCGAGCGTAACGGCAAAGTAGTTGCTGCTGCTTTGGTATCACCTGAAGATCAAATTATGTTGATTACTACTGGTGGCGTCTTAGTTCGCACCCGCGTCTCTGAAATTCGTGAGATGGGCCGTGCAACTCAAGGTGTTACTTTGATTAACGTGGATGAAGGTACTCGCTTGTCTGGTTTGCAACGAATTGCTGAAAGTGATTCTGATGACGAGGGTGATGTTGATGAAGCAGAAGAAGGTGATATATCTGCTGATCCAGCGACTGATTCCGATACTGATGCAGTAGGTGATGCCTAACTTGGCATCGCTTAAAGACCTCTAAACATCATGACCTTTGACCGCCGCATTTTTAATTTCGCTGCGGGGCCTGCTACTTTGCCTGAAGAGGTATTGAAGCGGGCTGCTGATGAAATGCTCAATTGGCAAGGTCTTGGTACTAGCGTGATGGAGATTAGCCATCGCAGTAAAGAGTTCATGGCAGTGTACGAAGAAACTTTGCAGGACCTGCGTACCCTAATGAACATTCCCGACAGCTATGAAATTTTGCTGTTACAGGGTGGTGGCCTTGGTCAAAACGCCGCTATTCCAATGAACTTAATGCCTTTGGCGAAGCATGGCCCTAAGGCCGATTTCATTGTTACGGGTGTTTGGTCTGAAAAATCATTCAAAGAAGCGCAAAAGTACGGCACCGCAAATTTAGCCGCAACTTCAACCGCAGAAAAATTTAATACGATTCCTGCAAGATCCACTTGGCAGTTATCTCATGATGCTGCATATGTTCATTACTGCGCGAATGAAACTATTGGCGGTGTTGAGTTCCCTGATGTGCCAGATGTTGGTAATACGCCCTTAGTAGCAGATATTTCTAGCAACATTCTCTCCAAAGAGATGGATGTGAATCAGTGCGCCGTATGGTTTGCTGGTGCCCAAAAGAACATTGGTCCTTCGGGCGTCACCATTGTGATCATCCGTAAAGATTTAATCGGGCACAGCATGAGTATTACGCCAACGATTTGGGATTGGGCTGTTCAGGCAAATACTCAGTCGATGATTAACACTCCACCTACATTTGCAATCTACATGGCTGGCTTAGGCTTTCAGTGGTTGTTAAAGCAGGGTGGTGTGAAAGCGATTGAAAAGCGCAATCAAGAAAAATCGGATTTGCTCTACAACTATTTGGATCAAAGTAGTCTTTATGAAAATCGCGTGAACAAAGAATATCGTTCACGAATGAATGTGACTTTCTTCCTAAAGGACGAGGCATTAAATGCGAAGTTCTTGGAAGAATCGAATGCTGCCGGTCTGGTTGCCTTGCGTGGCCATAAGGCCGCTGGTGGTATGCGTGCCAGCATCTATAACGCAATGCCATTAGAGGGCGTTAAAGCGCTCGTTGAATTTATGCGTGACTTTGAAAGGCGGGCTTAATGAGTACTGAAGAACAGCGCTTGGCTCCCTTGCGAGAAAAAATCGACTCCTTAGATGCGCAGATCTTAGATTTGCTGTCACAGCGTGCGAAAGCTGCTCAAGAGGTGGGCCACATTAAAGGCGGATTTGCTTCCCCGGTATTTCGACCTGAGCGTGAGCGCCAGGTGGTTGCCAAGCTTCAGGAAATTAATCAGGGCCCATTGTTGCCCGATGGTATTGCAGCTATTTGGCGTGAAGTCATGTCAGCCTGCAGAGCGTTAGAGGCGCGTCAGACGATCGCCTATCTAGGTCCTGTAGGAACTTTTTCAGAGCAAGCGGCGCACACTTATTTTGGTAGTTCTATCGCGGGTTTGCCTTGCAACAGTCTTGATGAAGTTTTTAAAGCGGTAGAAAAAGGTTCTGCACAATTTGGTGTGGTACCTGTAGAAAATTCTAGCGAGGGAGCCATCTCTCGTACATTAGATTTGTTGTTGGATTCGCCGATGCAGATTAGCGGTGAAGTAGTGCTGCCAATTCACCATCACCTCTTAACGAAGAGCGGCAACCTGGATGGTGTCACGACCGTTTGTGCTCATGCCCAAGCTTTAGCGCAATGTCAGCAGTGGTTAAGTCAGCATGCACCGCAATTAAAGCGTCAAGCAGTCAGCAGCAATGCTGAGGCTGCACGCTTGGCTGCTGGTGATCCAACTCTAGCCGCCATCGCAGGTGATCCTGCTCAATTGGCTTATGGTCTGCAGGTAGTGGCAGCACAAGTTCAAGATGATCCCCATAACCGTACACGCTTTGTTGTCATTGGTAGTTATGAATGCCAGCCTACAGGCCATGATCAAACCTCATTGGTATTGTCAGTAGATAACCAGCCTGGTGCTGTGTATCGCTTACTAGAGCCTCTTGCAAAGCATGGGGTATCGATGAATCGCTTTGAATCACGTCCTGCAAGAAAAGGTACTTGGGAATATCACTTTTACATTGATATCTCAGGCCATGCATTAGATCCAAAAGTAGTGAAGGCCTTAAAAGAGCTAAAAGAAACAGCTGCCTTCTATAAGAAACTTGGTTCCTATCCGCACTCCGCATAAGCGTCTCCAAAGCTAAATTAAAGCAGCCAGAATGACTTCAAAAATTGGTTTAAAACATATTCATGCCATTGCCCCCTATGTGGGCGGTCGCCCAATTAGTGAGGTTGCACGCGACTATGGTTTAGACGAAAGTAAGATTGTGAAGTTGGCTTCCAATGAAAATCCATTGGGTATGCCACAGTCTGCGCAAGATGCAATGATTAAAGCTGCGGCTGATCTGGGCCGTTATCCAGATTCCAATGGTTTTGAATTAAAGAAGGTGCTCTCCGAGCGTCTAGGTGTGCCTGCTGATTGGGTAACCCTGGGCAATGGCAGCAACGATATTTTGGAATTAGCTGCGCGCGCAGTCGCTCAAGCAGGTGATGAAATCATTTTTTCTCGCCATGCATTTGCTGTCTACCCTTTGGCAACCCAAGCCGTTGGAGCGAAATCCATTGAGGTTGCACCAACCAGTTTGTATGGCCATGATTTGCCAGCGATGTTGGCTGCGATTAAAGCATCCGGTGATAAAGCAAAACTGGTTTTTGTGGCTAATCCCAATAATCCTACGGGCAGCTATCTCACAGCAAAAGAGATTGAAGATTTCTTATTGGCGGTACCGAGTAATATCGTGGTGGTATTGGATGAGGCCTATAACGAATACCTTGCCCCAGAACAATGCTACGATGCTATTGCTTGGGTAAAGCGTTTCCCTAATATGATTTTGTCACGTAGCTTCTCAAAGGCTTATGGCCTGGCGGGTCTGCGGATTGGTTATGGTGTTGCTCAAGCGCAGTTGACAGATCTTCTTAATCGTATTCGTCAACCTTTTAATGTCAATAGTCTGGCGCAGGCAGCAGCGATTGCTGCTTTTCAAGATACAGCTTTCTTGCAAAAAGGCTTTGAATTAAACCGTGCTGGTTACAGTCAACTGACTAAAGCGTTTGATGAATTAAATTTATCTTATTTACCTTCTGCTGGTAATTTCGTGCTCGTCAAAGTGGGTGATGATGATGAGGCGGGGGGTCGGATTAATTTGGCCTTACTCAAGCGCGGCATTATTGTTCGCCCTGTTGGAAATTACGGTTTGCCTCAGTGGCTCCGAATTTCAATTGGACTACCTGAAGAGAATGCGGCGTTCCTTTCTGCGCTACGCGAGATCTTGGCGCAGAGTAAATAACCATCAAGAAATATTAAAAATTACCTAGCTGATGACCATCATTAATCCTGCGAGCAATTACGGTACCGTCACCATTGTGGGCGTTGGTTTGATTGGTGCATCTCTTGGCCTAGCCCTCAAAGAAGCTGGCGTTGTAAAGACCGTCTTAGGCGTAGGCCGCAGTAAAGCAAATTTAGATCAAGCCCAAAAGATGGGTGCGATTGATGGCGTAGTAGATTTAGTCGAGGCCGCCAAAAAGTCTGATGTGATTGTTTTGTGTGTGCCGGTTGCGCAGATGCGTGCTGCATTTGAAATCATTGAGCCTCATCTTGAGCCAAGAACCATGATTACTGACGCTGGTAGCACGAAGGGCGATGTGATCTTGACGGCAAAAGAAGTCTTGGGTAAAAAAGCATGCCAATTTGTGCCTGCACATCCTATTGCCGGCGGTGCGCAACATGG
>CANCQD010000118.1 GCA_947380285.1 Burkholderiaceae bacterium
ATGGCATTGGTTTGGGTGATACGGTTGCAGTGATGTTGCCCAATACCCCCCCAATGGTAGAGGCGCACTTTGGTATCCCCATGGCGGGCGCAGTGTTGAATGCCCTCAATACGCGTTTGGATGCAGAGTCAGTTGCTTTTATGTTGAATCATGGCGAAGCGAAAGTAGTCATTGTTGATCCTGAGTTTTCAGGGGTGATGAAAAAAGCTCTCGAGATCGCTAAGAAAGATTCTGGCCGTGATTTTGTAGTAATTGATGTTGAGGAAAAAGAATTTGATGTGCCGGGTGAGAAGTTGGGAACTCTAACTTATGAGAAATTACTTTCTGAGGGCGATCCTCACTTTGCATGGCAGGTACCTGCGGATGAGTGGCAAGCAATTTGCTTGAACTACACCTCTGGCACCACTGGCAATCCTAAAGGAGTGGTGTATCACCACCGCGGCGCTGCAATCAATGCTGTTTCAAATGTGTTGGACTGGGATATTAATAAGCATCCGATCTATCTCTGGACTTTGCCGATGTTCCATTGCAATGGTTGGTGCTTTCCATGGACGATTGCTGCTCGTGCTGGTGTAAATGTATGTTTACGTCGGGTGGATGCACAACATATTTTTGCGGCTATTAAAGAACATGGCGTGACTCACTACTGCGCAGCGCCTATTGTGCATAACTTATTGGTCAATGCGCCAGATGAGATGAAGGTAGGAGTCCCCGCTGGCGTCAAAGGTTTGATTGCGGGCGCTGCTCCTCCCGCCTCTATTATTGAAGGCATGGAAAAGTTGGGATTTGATTTAACGCATGTCTATGGTTTAACTGAAACCTATGGTCCGGCAGCTGTGTGCGTCAAACAAGATGAATGGAATGATGTAGATATCGGTGAGCGTGCTCGTTTAAATGCTCGTCAAGGTGTGCGTTATCACCTGCAACAAGCGATTGCTGTTTTAGATCCAGAAACAATGCAGCCAGTTCCAGCTGATGGTGAAACCATGGGCGAAATTATGTTCAAGGGCAACATTGCCATGAAGGGTTACTTAAAGAATGATAAGGCAACCAAAGAGGCGTTTGAAGGTGGCTGGTTTCATTCGGGTGACTTGGCTGTGATAAACCCAGATGGCTATGTGAAGATGAAAGATCGCAGTAAAGACATCATTATTTCTGGAGGGGAGAATATCTCCTCCGTAGAAGTTGAAGATGTACTCTATCGCCACCCAGCAATTAACGCCGCTGCAGTTGTTGCTAAGCCAGATCCCAAGTGGGGTGAAACGCCTTGCGCTTTCCTGGAAATTAAACCTGGTTCAGCAGTGACGGCCGAGGAAATTATTGCCCACTGCAAGCAGCATTTAGCTGGCTTTAAGGTTCCCAAAGCCATTGTGTTCTGTGAACTACCAAAGACCTCGACTGGCAAGATTCAGAAGTTTGAGTTACGTAAGCAGGCTGGATCTGCCGCCGCTATTGATGTCTAGAACTAGGTCTTGAGGGCGGATAAAATAGATCGTTAACCATTATTGAGAATTGCAAATGAAAATCTTAGTAGCTGTAAAGCGCGTAGTCGATTACAACGTCAAAATTCGGGTGAAATCAGACAACTCTGGCGTTGATTTGGCAAATGTCAAAATGAGTATGAATCCCTTTGATGAAATCGCTGTTGAAGAAGCGGTGCGCTTAAAAGAGGCTGGTGTAGCAACTGAGATAGTTGTCGTTACTGCTGGCGCAACACAGTGTCAAGAAACTCTGCGTACTGCATTAGCTATTGGCGCAGACCGCGCAATTCTTGTAGAAACTGCTCCCGATGCGGACTTGCAACCTTTAGCAGTTGCGAAGATTCTCAAAGCACTCTCTGATAAAGAGCAAGCACAAATCATCATCCTTGGAAAGCAAGCAATTGACGACGATAGCAACCAAACTGGTCAAATGTTGGCAAGCCTGATGGATATTCCACAGGCTACCTTTGCCTCTAAAGTGGTTGTTGCTGATGGCAAAGCCACTGTGACACGCGAAGTTGACGGTGGACTAGAAACGATTGCCCTGTCTTTGCCGGCAGTGATTACGACTGACTTGCGCTTGAATGAGCCGCGTTATGTGACTTTGCCCAATATCATGAAGGCCAAGAAGAAGATTATCGACATCGTTAAGCCAGAAGACTTAGGCGTAGATATTGCCCCACGCCTCAAAACACTTAAAGTCGAAGAGCCTCCTAAGCGTTCTGCTGGCGTAATGGTTGCTGATGTAGCAGCTCTTGTAGAAAAACTTAAAAATGAAGCGAAGGTGATCTAAATGGCTGCACTTGTTATTGCTGAACACGACAATCAATCTTTAAAGGCAGCAACACTGAATGCTGTAGCAGCTGCTTTGCAATGCTCTCCAGAGGTGGATGTGCTCGTTGCTGGTAGTGGTTCTGATGCTGCCGTAGCCGCAGCAGCTCAAATTGCTGGTGTACGTAAGGTGATTCAAATTGATGCGGCTAATCTGGCTGATCAATTGGCTGAGCCTTTAGCTGCGCAAATTCTCTCTATTGCAAGCAACTACAGCCATATCCTTGCTCCTGCAACTGCTAACGGTAAGAACGTATTGCCACGTGTTGCAGCTAAGTTAGATGTGGCCCAGTTGTCTGACATTACCAAAGTCATATCTGCGGATACTTTTGAGCGTCCAATTTATGCGGGTAATGCGATTGCAACCGTGCAATCCACCGACCCAATTAAAGTGATTACGGTGCGTACTACTGGTTTTGATCCAGTGGCCGCTACTGGTGGTTCAGCTGCTGTAGAAAAAGCAGCCGCCGCTGATAGCAAAGCACAGTCATCTTTTGTTGGTCGTGAGCTCACTAAATCGGATCGACCAGAGCTGACTGCTGCCAAGATTATTGTTTCTGGTGGTCGTGGCTTGGGCTCTGGTGAAAAGTATCAAGAACTCATCGCGCCATTGGCCGATAAGTTAGGTGCTGCCTTAGGCGCATCGCGTGCTGCAGTAGATGCAGGCTATGTGCCAAACGATTATCAAGTGGGACAAACTGGCAAGATTGTGGCTCCACAACTCTATATCGCTGTTGGTATCTCTGGCGCTATCCAGCATTTGGCGGGCATGAAAGATTCCAAAGTAATCGTAGCTATCAATAAAGACCCAGAGGCGCCAATCTTTGGTGTTGCTGACTATGGTCTAGTGGCGGATTTAAATACTGCCGTACCTGAATTAACAAAGGCACTTGGTTAAATAATTAAGTATCAAACTGAATAAAGAGGAGTTGTAATGCCATATGTAGCCCCAGTGAAAGATATGTTGTTTGTAATGAATGAATTAGCTGGGCTCTCAGATGTCGTTACCTATCCTTCGTATGCTGAAGCTGGTGCAGATGTGGATTTAGCGCCTGCAATTTTGGAAGAGTCGGCCAAATTTAATCAAGATGTAGTTGCACCTCTCAACTGGGCTGGCGATCAAAAACCTAGCTCCTTAAAAGATGGGGTAGTTACAACTACGCCAGGTTTCAAGGATGCGTTTGAACAATTTGCAGCAGCTGGTTGGCAAGGCGTCGTGCATCCCTCTGAATTCGGTGGTCAAGGTTTACCAAAGCTGATTGCTACTGCTTGCTTTGAAATGGTTCATTCGGCTAGCCTGTCATTTGCTTTATGCCCAATGCTAACGGATGGCGCTATCGAAGCACTTCTCACTGCTGCGAGCCCAGAACTACAAACACAATATGTTCCGAAGATGATTTCAGGAGAGTGGACTGGCTCTATGTGTTTGACTGAGCCACAAGCTGGCTCTGACTTATCAATGGTTCGCTCACGTGCTGTTCCTGAGAGCGATGGAACCTACAAGATCTTTGGTACCAAAATTTATATCACCTATGGTGAGCACGATATGGCTCAGAATATTATCCATTTGGTACTAGCAAGAACCCCTGATGCGCCAGAAGGCGTAAAAGGAATTTCTTTGTTTGTAGTGCCTAAGTTCTTGGTGAATGCCGATGGTTCATTGGGCGAGCGTAATGATGTTCATTGCGTTTCGATTGAACATAAACTAGGTATTAAAGCGAGCCCAACAGCCGTTCTGCAGTTTGGTGATCATGGCGGCGCAATTGGTTACTTAGTTGGTGAAGAAAACCGTGGCCTTGAATATATGTTCGTGATGATGAATGCCGCTCGTTTTGCGGTAGGCATGCAAGGTATTGCTGTAGCAGAGCGTGCCTATCAAAAGGCGGTTCAGTACGCTAAAGATCGCGTACAAAGTCGTGACTTAGCTGGTTCACCTAGCCCAGTAGCGATTATTCATCAACCTGATGTGAAGCGCATGCTCATGACTATGCGTGCCTACACAGAAGCATCGCGCGCATTGGCTTACTATGCTGCTTCTGCATATGATGCGCAGCATGCCGCTCCTGATGCATCTGTTCGTAAAGTGAACCAAGCAATTTATGAATTTTTAGTCCCTATCGTCAAAGGCTTCTCTACAGAAATGTCGATTGAAGTAGCCAGCTTAGGGGTTCAAGTTCATGGTGGCATGGGTTTTATTGAAGAAACTGGTGCAGCACAACACTACCGTGACGCCCGCATCTTGACGATTTATGAAGGTACTACTGCAATTCAGGCGAATGACTTGGTTGGCAGAAAAACAGTGCGTGATGGTGGAGCAATTGCAAAAGAGTTTTCCCAAAGAATTGCCGCTACAGAAAAAGACTTAGCCGCAAGTGGAAGTGATGATGCTAAAGCAGTGCTCAAACAACTGACTTTGGCGCGTACAGCATTTGAACAAGCAGTTGCTTACATTGTGGCAAATGCAAAGACTGACATCAAGGCTGTCTATGCCGGTAGCTTTGCCTACTTACGCTTATCTGGCTTAGTGCTGGGTGGCTGGCAAATGGCTAGAGCACTTTTAGCTTCGGAACGTTTGCGTGACGGTGATCCAAAATTCTATGATGCGAAGATTGCAACAGCGCGTTTCTTTGCTGAGAATCTCATGCCGCAGACTCAGGCCCTTGCTACTTCCATTGTGGAAAGTGGCCACTCTACAAACGCTTTAGAAGTGGAGCAGTTTTAAGGGTAATAAAAAACCGCTTCAAAGAGCGGTTCAAGCAAAAGCAAAGCTATCTGCAATTACTGGGATAGCTTTTTTGCTTCATGAATTTGAGAAATAAAGAATTGCTCAAAAGAGACGGCTAAAAAAGTCATCATCACGCCGGCACCAAAGACTAGGGAAAAAATCACCGTTAAAATAACTGGCCATCCAGAGCGACTGCGTCGATGCTCTTCAATGCCAGGATTAAATTGCGCATCCCATTTCTCGTCTAGGCGAAGACCTAAGGCAATAGTGGTGAGCCAACTTGCTTCGATAGCGATGAAGCCAAAGGTAACGAGTACCCATCCTGGTGCTGAATGAAAGTGAGCATCTTTAAGAATGATCCAACCCGCTGCGCCCCCAATGATGGCAAATAACTGAATCCACCCCCAAAAAGATTTAAGTCCTTGCAGATAAAAGCAGTTGAGTCCGCTACCGGGGAGGATTAGTCCAAGTGCGCAAAATAGAAATTTGGATTTTTTCATGAGTCTTTCAGTGGTGTTGCAATTGAATTATTAAACGGCTATTTTTATTTATTAGTAATCGGCTTTTGGGTAAAGCTCAATACTTCACGATCTGTGCCAATCATCAGTAATTGATCGCCATTGCGCACAATGCTGCGATAGTCATTTAATTCGTAGAGGAAATCATTTTCTAATTCCATGCGCTGTGGGCTACAAGCCATCTTGGTGCTAGCGATTTGCTTAAGAGAAAAGCCGCGAGAGTCTTCATCAAGCGTTGCCGTAAAGCGATTGCATCCCGTAGAGCCGCTAAGGCGTTGGCCATTAGCGTCAAAAATGATTTGTATGGGGTTGCTGGCATCGCCCTGGGGAATCTGGCGTGTGCGCACCTCTCCATTGCTATTGGGAGGTAAATTCCAGCGGGTGAGTTCCCATTTCGTATTTTTGAGTTCGCTGCTTGGGGGGCTGATTTTGGCGCCACAAGGAGGAATGACGTTGGCACAGCCGACTAAAAATCCAAGACCTAGGCAGGAAATCGTCAGAAAGAGTTTATTTAGAGGCATTCTGATAGAGTCTGAAAGGCAGAATTTAAGGGCCATATTTACCTAAGTTATTGTTTTTAATGTATTTTTTAATAAAGTACCTGTTCCATTCTACTGGCTTGGCTACTTAAATAGGTGGAAGAAGTGGGGGTTTTCGTCTAGAATATGAGGTTTTCCGCTCTACCGTATCTTTATTTGGTGAGCTGGAGCCCAAGATTTTTGTAGAAATTTCATTGGGTTGTAATCAACCTGTTTTCATTTTAGATTTTAAGGAATAAGTATGGTCGTCATTCGACTGGCACGCGGCGGTTCTAAGAAGCGCCCTTTTTACAGCATCGTTGCTACTGATAAGCGCAACCGTCGTGACTCGAACT
>CANCQD010000119.1 GCA_947380285.1 Burkholderiaceae bacterium
CATCAGAGCTCTCTTTGGCTGACGGGCGATGTTGAGAGGCAGGGTGAGGCTGAAATTACAGAGCGTTTAGATAAAAAAATGTTGCAAGCAATCGGCGCCAGAGAATTGATCTTCATGGCGCCGCATCACGGGAGCAAAACATCATCCTCCCTGGAGCTTTTAAAGCGTTTAGAGCCGAACCAGGCGTTTGCACAGAATGGTTATCGCAATCGGTATGGGCATCCCCATCCGGATGTGACAGCGCGCTATGAGGCTTTGGAGATTCCTTTTTATCAAACTCCACAAACGGGCGCCCAAATATGGCTATTTAAAAATAATGCAAAGTCTTCGGCACAATTTTGGAGGCATGATATAAAACGTATGTGGCACCGATTGATGTGAGCTGTAATAAAAGGATTCACCAGATGAATAAGTCACGCACCCCATTTTCTCTAGTTATTTACAGCGGAATTTCTGTATTTTTTGCTGTCGTGCTTATTTCTTGTGGCGGAAGTAGTGGAGGTAGTAGTTCGGTTACAAGCAATACCTCTGGCCTAATTATTCCGGAAGATATTCCACCCGGTTTTGATTACCCGGGCGTTCAGGTGGCCCTTCAGTCATTTGCAGATGTTTACGCGCTAGAGGATATGCGTACCCATTCTTGGAATCTGTGGGGTGGTATGACAAGTCCATCCTCATCCTCCTATGGTGGT
Source organism: Burkholderiaceae bacterium (assembly GCA_947380285.1). The sequence continues at coordinate 693 of CANCQD010000119.1, forward strand.
AGCGTCTTACCAATCTGGGATACCTGGTGTGGGACACAAGAAGTTTTCGTCAACCAATCTTGCGCGATACTTTCTGCTCTGGCTCGCGGGTTTGAGGCACCCACTCAGCATACGCATCTAATTAATCAAGGTGTTGCCACTCCTACTGCAAACACTCAGGTTGTGTCATTTAATAAATACAACCCTGCGATGGCAAATTATTTGATGCAGCCCCAGAAGTTGAATGGTATCAACTACAACGCAACTGATGGGAATAGTTTGGTTGCGTTAAACGCATCTTGGCCAATCAATACTCCAATAGCAAATAGATCTATCGTTCAGGCTCCATATACGCCCACAAATGGAAGCCTGCAAGGCTCTGCCGCGATCGAAACGAAACCAGTGATGTTGCTCATTAAAGCTCAGGGATTAACGGCAATGCCTTTATGGCGAGGCCCATCTGATAGCTGGAATCCCTCTAATCCAACGCCAGAAACATGGAAGACTTGTATTTTGCTTGATCCAAGCAATCAAGGCGCCTCTTCTACAGCCCCTGTCCCTTATAACCCTTCAATACATTCAGGGATTATTAATCGTCAGAATACCGATAATGGTTTGCGTGGGCAAACTGCCGGCTGCTCTTCCAGTAATTATCTATATGCACCGATCGGCATAATTTATACCTTCATCCTGTCCGCTGACTCTGCTATTGCGTTTAATAATGCGCAAGGCGGTAATGCAGTTGCTGGTGACTATGCGGCGGTAGTGGCAATGCATGTTAGTACAAAGGAAATTTCAAACTGGACTTGGCAAACATTTTGGTGGCAACCGGGCGCCGATACCCCCGATAGATTTCCAGGGAGTAAATTGAATATGACGGATAAAGTGAAGGGGCCATGGAGAAACTTTGCCATGTGTAATGCTTGGTCTCAAACCAAGGGTATTGGCAGCAATCAAATGAACGTATGTTTTGATCCGTACCTAGAAACATCGCCTGGTATCCCAGTTGGCATTACAAGTAACTGTGTTAGCTGCCATGGATTGGCGACGGTAGGGGTTGCGCAAGCCAATCCTGTATTCCCTATGAGCTCACTTTCATATCCAATGAGTTACACGACTCCTATTGACTTCAACGGAGCTCAATTCGGCGCTTATACAAAACTGGATTTTGCTTGGTCGATTCAAAATAATGCATCACCACCAACCTTGAAGGCGGGGAAGTAGTTTAGTGATTTGCTAGTAAGAAGGCTCAAGAAGAGGGATTAAAAAGCAAAAAGCCCTTAAAAATTAAGGGCTTAGTACGTAATTCTTGGTTGCGGGGGCAGGATTTGAACCTACGACCTTCGGGTTATGAGCCCGACGAGCTGCCAGACTGCTCCACCCCGCGTCTGAAGCTGAAATTCTACCATTTTTTGGGGGTCCCTGTCGAGATATTCCTGTAAATAACGCATAAATAAGGCGTTTTATCGAAGAAATTCTCGTTTTAATCGCTGCCGGCAAGGAGTAACATATTGCCACGCAACATCACGCCAAGGTTTAATAATGTCAGTTAGCAATCCTGAGTTTTCAGAATCATCCTTATTGCGGCCTGTAGAGATTTCTCGAGAGGATCATCCTCACAAAAAAGGTGCCTCGATCTCCCTTATGTTCGCGGCTATCGGCGTTGTCTTCGGCGACATTGGTACAAGCCCCTTATATGCGTTAAAAGAATGTTTTAGTCCCGAGCATGGCATTCCGTTTTCTGCAGATGCTGTGTATGGCGTGATCTCGATGGTATTTTGGGCTTTTGCGATTGTGGTCTCGCTGAAGTATGTTTTATTCGTGATGCGTGCAAACAATCATGGCGAGGGCGGTATTTTGGCGCTTATGGCTTTGGCATTGAGAACTGTAAAGACTGGCTCAAAGCGTTCCTTGGTAATCATCATGGCTGGCGTCTTTGGGGCCTGTATGTTTTATGGTGATGCCATCATTACCCCAGCAATTTCTGTGCTTTCTGCTGTTGAAGGTCTTGAGGTGATATCCAGTGATTTAACGCGTTATGTCATACCGATCACTATTTTTATTCTAGTCGTCCTGTTTTTTATTCAGAAGACCGGAACCGATTTAGTTGGCAAACTTTTTGGCCCGATCATGATGGTCTGGTTTATTGCTATCGGATTGATGGGGGTGCATCAGGTTATTCAAAACCCAGCTATTTTTGCTGCCATTAATCCTCTTTTTGCTATTCGATTCTTGATCGAACATTCATTGCAAGGCTTTATTGTTTTGGGAGCGGTCTTCCTGGTATTGACTGGTGCTGAAGCTTTATATGCCGACATGGGTCACTTTGGACTCAAGCCTATTCGTATGGGTTGGTTCTTCATTGTTATGCCTTGCTTGCTCCTGAATTACTTTGGTCAGGGCGCCATGTTTTTGAACAACCCAGAGACGATTACCAACCCATTCTTTTTGATGGTTCCCGAATTCCTGGTATTTCCTTTGGTGATATTGGCCACTGCTGCAACTGTGATTGCTTCGCAAGCGGTGATTTCTGGTGCGTTCTCAATGACCAGCCAAGCAATCCTTTTGGGCTTTGTCCCACGTATGAAAGTGCGTCACACCTCTGATAGAGAAATTGGTCAGATCTATATGCCCTTGGTGAACTGGGCTTTGTTGATTCTAGTGATCGCCGTGGTTTTAGCATTTAAGAAATCTGAAAATTTGGCGGCTGCATACGGTATCGCTGTTACAACTACGATGATCGTAACCACCTTCTTGGCCGCTATTGTGATGCGTGTTGTGTGGCGTTGGAATACTCTATTGGTAACTTTAGTTATTAGTGCTTTTTTGGTCGTGGATTTAGCTTTCTTAACTGCTAATCTCTTAAAAATTATGGAAGGCGGCTGGTTCCCGCTGCTACTCGGTGCCGCATGCTTCTTATTGCTGATGACTTGGTATCAAGGTCGCAAGATTTTGCGTCACAACGCAATGAATAATGGTATTGAACTGAAGAGTTTTATTGAGGCTTTGATGAAACATCCTCCGCATCGTGTAGAGGGCACTGCTGTTTTCTTGACGGCGCACGTGGATTACGTACCAGTTTCTTTCCTGCATAACCTAAAACATAACCATGTACTCCATGAGAGAGTATTTTTCTTAAAGGTCAGTATTTGGGATGTGCCGTACGTAAAAGACAGTGAGCGTATTACCTTGCGCGATCTTGGTAATGGCATTTATGTTGTTCGTGCGGTTTATGGTTTCAATGAAACTCCAGACATGGGTCAAATCATTGAATTAATCGAGAAGAGTTCTGGATTGAATTTTGATTTGATGAATACCTCATTCTTCTTATCGCGTGACACGATAGTTTCTACTGAGATACCGGGTATGGCTATGTGGCGTGAAAGATTATTTTGCTGGATGTATCAGAATGCCGGTCGCCAGTCAGACTTCTTCAAAATTCCTGCAAACCGTTTGGTTGAGATGGGTGCGAAGGTCGAGATTTGAGAAAGAGTCTTTTGCTCCAATCAAAATTATTGATTTCAATATTTTTGTTGGCGTCTGCATTAAGTGGGGTTGTATTGGCCACTCCTGCAGAAGAGGCTGACCTTGATCAATTGAATAAGATTGAGCAAGAGCTTGAGTTGCAGCGTGACTGGGCTAAATATCGCTGGGGCAAAGCATCCTCTGAGTGCTATCAGAATTACTGGGTCAATTCTTGCTTAAGAAGTGCTCGCGCAGACTATCGCAAGGAAATCGATCCGATTCGTGAGCAAGAGGTGGCTTTGCATGAAGTGCAACGTAAGCTTCGTGAAAGTTTAAAGACGCAAGAAGACGCTAAGCGTGCCGCTGAGAGGGCCTCGCCCGAAAAAGCGGCTGAACGAGCAGCTAATCAACGCGAGTTTGAGCAGAAGCAAAAAGATGCTGCAGCAAGAGCGGCTGACTTAGAGCAACGTCGTAAAGATGCCCCTAAGCGCTCACAAGAAAATAAAGCGGGCACCCAGCTCGATTAATTTCTATTTATTTATTTTTATATTTCATTGGGTAACTCTTGGCTAAAGTCAAAACGGTTTATATCTGCCAGTCTTGCGGTGGCACCTCTGCCAAGTGGCAGGGCCAGTGCCCATCTTGTCAGGCTTGGAATACCTTGGAAGAGGGTTTGCCTGAGACAACATCCAATGCCCGCTTTCAGGGCTTGGCGCAATCACTGCCAAGACAAAAGTTATCCGCTATTAGTGCTGAGGACTTGCCGAGATTCAGCACAGGCGTTGAAGAGTTTGATCGTGTACTAGGTGGTGGCTTGGTTCCTGGTGGCGTGGTACTTTTGGGTGGCGATCCTGGTATTGGTAAATCTACCTTGCTACTCCAGGCATTAGCAGAGATGAGTTCTGCGGGCATGAATGTGCTTTATAGCAGTGGAGAAGAATCTGCGGCGCAGATTGCTCTACGGGCAAAGCGTATTGCTTTAGATGCACCTCAGCTTGAAGTCTTAGCTGAGATTCAGCTGGAAAAACTGATCTCGATTATGGATACCGTGAAGCCACAAGTATTGGTAGTGGATTCGATTCAGACTTTGTATTCAGAGGTGTTAAGTTCGGCTCCTGGCTCTGTTGCACAGGTTCGTGAGTGTGCAGCGCAGCTCACCAGGGCCGCTAAATCAAGTGGTATCTGTGTACTGATGGTCGGGCACGTTACCAAGGATGGTCATCTTGCTGGTCCTAGGGTCTTAGAGCACATTGTCGACACCGTTTTGTATTTTGAGGGTGATACCCATTCCTCTTTTCGCTTAGTGCGTTCGATTAAGAATCGTTTTGGCGCAGTCAATGAGCTGGGCGTATTTGCAATGACTGAAAAAGGTCTACGCGGTGTAACTAATCCATCAGCAATTTTTCTGTCACAACATGAGCAAATGGTTCCGGGCGCTTGTGTATTGGTTACACAAGAGGGCAGTAGACCTTTGTTGGTAGAGATTCAGGCTTTAGTAGATACAGCGCATGTGCCTAATCCCCGTCGTTTAGCAGTTGGCTTGGAGCAAGCTCGTTTAGCGATGCTCTTGGCGGTACTGCATCGTCATGCTGGCGTAGCCTGCTTTGATCAAGATGTATTCTTAAATGCAGTAGGTGGCGTCAAGATTTCTGAGCCCGCTGCTGACTTGGCCGTTCTTCTGGCGATTCAGTCATCTATTCGAAATCGCGCATTGCCAAAAGAGTTGATTGTCTTTGGGGAAGTTGGCTTGGCTGGTGAGATTCGCCCTTGCCCTCGTGGTCAAGAGCGCTTAAAAGAAGCTGCTAAGTTAGGTTTCACTGTGGCCATCATTCCAAAGGCGAATATGCCGAAGACCAAGATTCCAGGTTTGAAGGTAATTCCAGTGGAGCGAATTGATCAAGCCATTGCTGCTGCTGCCGAACTCAGTTAATTCCTTAGCGTAAGTCTTCTGCTTGTATTAATAAGACTTGCTCTTCTCCTGCGGAGACTTCCATCCAGATTGCTGGAATTTGCGGGAAAGCTTTTTTGAAATGCTCATACTCATTACCAATCTCGAGCAAAATAGCGCCGCGCTCAGATAGGTAATCGGGTGCTGAAGCAATAATGCGCCTGATGATGTCCATGCCATCCTCTCCACCAGCTAAAGC
>CANCQD010000120.1 GCA_947380285.1 Burkholderiaceae bacterium
CTTTTCCAGGTCATATCCTCAAATCTACAGGGGTGATGTAGAAAAGACCGTAAGGTCAGTTTCAAGGAGTTGTCATCATGAGTGAAAACAGATCTATATCTGGGCTTACCGATGCAGAGGCTCAAGAATTCCATGCATTTTATGTGCAAGGTCTTTTAGGGTTCGTTGCTATCGCAGTCGTCGCGCACATACTTGTATGGGCTTGGCGTCCATGGTTCTTTTGATGCAGTAGTAAGTACATAGTAAATAGCGCAGCTAAAAGGAGTAATGAATATGAAGACCAATACAGATTTAATCAACAAAAATGATCTTAAGGACACCATGTCCTTCAAGTTTATTTTCTTAGTTAGTTATGTGGTGATCTTTATAGTTGCCCTCATTTTGGTTGTGTTGCCTGCCTCGCAGAAAAGTTGGTTATTTTCCGAATCTGACGGCGCATCATTTTTAAAGTCAGTTGAGTCAGGTGTTTACAGCTTTATGTCTTACTTAAATTAGGAGAAATATTATGTGGAGAGTATGGAAACTATACGACCCGTTACGTGCGATGGTTGCACAGGGCGTTTTTCTATTTGCTTTGGCGGCCATGATTCATCTCATTTTATTGAGCACTGCTCAGTACAAATGGTTGGATGGAATGAGTCAAGAGCAGTACAAAGCAGCAATCGCAGCAGCGAAGAAGTAATTAGATGTGCAAATCGTGGGCGAATTTCTAGAAATAGTCATTCGTCTACGTACGATTAATTTGTTTTGAGAAATATTCTCAATATGTTAGGGGCGCTATATGGCTATGCTCAATTTTGAAAAAAAATACCGCGTTCGCGGTGGGACTCTGGTTGGAGGAGATCTTTTTGATTTCTGGGTAGGTCCGTTCTACGTCGGCTTTTTTGGGGTTACAACCATCTTTTTTGCATTCTTAGGAACTGCAATGATCTTTTGGGGTACCTCACAGGCAGGTGTTTTTAATCCTTGGCAAATCAATATTGCACCCCCAGATATTAAATATGGCTTAGGGGTGGCGCCAATGATGGAGGGTGGTTTGTGGCAAATCATCACCATTTGCGCCTTAGGAGCCTTTGGATCATGGGCTATGCGAGAAGTAGAAATCTCTCGTAAGTTAGGGATGGGCCTGCATGTACCAGCCGCTTTTAGTATGGCAATTTTTGGTTACTTCACATTAGTTGTCATTCGGCCTGTATTGATGGGGGCATGGGGTTACGGCTTTCCTTACGGCATCCTGAGCCACTTAGATTGGGTTTCCAATACCGGCTATCAGTATCTACACTTTCACTACAACCCTGCACATATGATTGCAGTGACATTATTTTTTACAACAACATTAGCGCTCTCTCTTCATGGCGCATTAATTTTGTCCTCAACCAATCCTCAGCCTGGTCAGACAGTAAGAACGCCAGAACATGAAGATACCTTCTTTAGAGATATTGTCGGCTACTCCGTCGGCACATTAGGCATTCATCGCCTAGGTCTATTTTTAGCTTTAGCAGCAGTCTTTTGGAGTGCTGTATGTATTGTGATTAGCGGACCATTTTGGACTAAGGGATGGCCAGAGTGGTGGACATGGTGGTTGAACCTGCCGATCTGGGGATAGTTTTAGCTCAATTGAAAATGCGGAGAGCATGATGGAATATCAAAACCTATTTACACAAACGCAAGTTACCGGTCCCGCTAGTCACGGCGTTCCAATTAACGCATACGATATGCGTGAAAGAACCAAAACGATTGGTTTTAGCCACTTGATGGGTCGAATCGGTAATGCGCAACTAGGCCCTATATACCTTGGTCGTCTTGGAGTTGCGTCATTAATGTTTGGTATGACTGCATTTTTCATCATTGGTATGAATATGTTGGCCCAGGTGAATTGGAATCCATTGCAGTTTGTGAGAAAACTCTTTTGGTTATCACTTGATGCGCCTTCACCAAAGTATGGACTCACATTTCCTCCAATGAATGAAGGGGGTTGGTGGTTAATTGTTGGCTTATTTACTACCATCTCCATCATGTTGTGGTGGTTGCGCACATTCCGTAGGGCTCAAGCTCTTGGTATGGGTACTCATGTGCCTTGGGCGTTTGCATCAGCAATTTGGTTATTCCTGGTGTTGGGTTTAATTCGTCCTGTGCTAATGGGTAGCTGGAGTGAAGGCGTTCCTTTCGGCATCTTCTCCCACTTAGATTGGACAGCTGCCTTTTCGATTCGCTATGGAAATCTGTTTTACAACCCATTCCACATGCTTTCAATTGTTTTTCTGTATGGTTCGGTGCTCTTATTTGCAATGCACGGCGCCACCATTCTTGCTGTGAGTCGTTTTGGTGGTGAGCGAGAAATTGAGCAGATTGTTGATCGTGGAACTGCATCAGAACGTGCCGCCTTGTTCTGGAGATGGACTATGGGCTTTAATGCCACGATGGAATCCATTCACCGTTGGGCTTGGTGGTTTGCAGTGTTAACCCCATTGACAGGTGGTATTGGAATTTTGCTAACCGGTACGGTAGTGGATAACTGGTATTTATGGGGAGTTAAACACAATATTGCTCCTGCTTACCCAGCGATTTATGGGACTGTAGCTGACCCCGCCTTAAAAGCACCGGCAGCCCCAGTAGCCAAAGGGGATACAAAATGAAAAATTGGACTCAAAAAATAGCAATTGCCTTGAGCATCTTTGCAATGATGTTCTTGACTGCATGTGAGCGTCCGCCCGTTGAATCAAAACAAACTGGCTATCGCGGCACTGGTATGGATCAAATTATTAATCCACGTACCAATGAGCAACTGGCCAAACTAAATGAATTGCCACCGCCAATGCCCTCTTCAGCAGATGGCCCAAAGGCCAGCGCAGTGTATAAAAATGTCAAAGTATTGGGTAATCTCAGTGCTGCTCAGTTTAGTACCTTCATGGTCTCGATGACTTCCTGGGTAGCTCCAAATCAAGGTTGTGCATACTGTCATAACGTACAAAATTTTGCGGATGATTCTTTATATACCAAGACAGTGGCCAGACGAATGATTCAGATGAATCAAAGCATTAACGGCAACTGGAGTGATCACGTGAAGACAACGGGTGTGACTTGTTACACCTGTCACCGCGGCAATAATATTCCACAAAATGTTTGGTTCAATACAGTTGAAAAACGTGGCGGAAATATGTTGGGGAATAAGAATGGTCAAAATGATCCTACAGTAGGAAGTGCCTATGCCTCATTGCCCAATAACGCCTTTGGTAGTTATTTTGTAGCTAATGCTTCTGCTGCTAGGGTGGTTGGCGATACGGCGCTCCCCACAGGCCATAAAGCAACTCTACAAAGCACTGAAAATGTTTATGGTGTGATGTCCCATATGTCCCACTCGCTTGGGGCGAATTGCACTTTCTGTCACAACAGTCGTGCATTCTCAAGCTGGGAGGAGAGTACTCCGCAACGTGTGCAAGCATGGCATGGTATTCAAATGCTCAAGGATGTAAATACTACCTTTATATCGCCTTTAGCAGCAGTATCCCCTCCGAACCGCAAGGGCCCAGATGGGGATGTTGGAAAGGCAAATTGCGCTACTTGCCATCAGGGCGTGAATAAACCTCTTTTAGGTAAAAGTATGTTGCAGGATTACCCCTTCCTTGCCCCTAATAATGGCAAGCCAAAAGAGGGCAATCAAATTGCAAAAAACTAATTTCCAAATCCTTGTTGATGGAATAGATCAGCAAGGATTTAAATTAGAGGTGATCTGATGGATCAGAAGGTCGATCAATTTAAGATTCCTGAGGGCATTGCGGCCTATAGCTATGGGAAACATCCTGAACGTGCCATTGTTATCGGATCGGGATTTGGCGGTCTAGCAGCTGCAATTCGACTGGCTATCAAAGGCTATGAAGTTCAGATTCTTGAGAGACTAGGTAGCGCAGGCGGAAGAGCATACGTTCATCGCCGTCACGGCTTTACTTTCGATGCAGGCCCAACCATCATCACGGCCCCATTTCTTCTAGAGGAGTTATGGGAGCTATGTGGCAAGAAGATGTCGGATGATGTGGATCTGCGTGCAATGGACCCCTTTTATCAAATCCGTTTTTCTGATGGGCGCATTTTTAACTACACCGGCGATTTGGAGCGCATGAAAGCTGAGGTTGCTAAATTCAGCCCAAAGGACTTGCCGGGTTATTTGCTCTTCTTAGAAGAGGCGGAAAATTGTTACAAGCTTGCATTTGAAGATTTAGGTGACGTTGCGTTTGACAGTATTGGGGACTTAGTCAAAGCGATGCCCAATCTGATCAAGATGCGCGCTTGGAATAATCTGTATAGCCTAGTAGCAAAGTATATTAAGGACCCCCAATTAAGAGAGGTCATGAGCTTTCATCCTCTGCTCATTGGTGGAAATCCATTTTCAGTCAGTTCTGCATATGCACTAATTAACTCACTAGAGCGCAAATGGGGTGTTCACTCCGCAATGGGTGGCACTGGCGCGATTATCAAGGGACTCGTAAAGCTATTAGATGGTCTAGGCGTTTCTATACGGTATGCCAGTACAGTCAAAAAGATTAATATTGTTGATAATAAAGTTACTGGAGTAACTTTAGAAAACGGTGATGTTTTGTACGCCAGTAAAGTGGTATCCAATGCAGATACCGCTTGGACTTATAAAAATCTGATTGATCCAGAATATCGAAAAATTTGGACTGATAAAAAGATTGAAAATGGCAAGTATTCTATGAGTCTGTTTGTCTGGTATTTCGGTACTAAAAAACAGTATCCACAGGTACCGCATCACATGATGCTTTTAGGCAAGCGTTATAAAGAGTTATTGGAAGATATTTTCAAACGCCATCATTTAGCTAAAGACTTTAGCCTCTACTTGCATCGTCCTACGGCGACTGATCCAAGTCTTGCCCCAGATGGCTGCGATACCTTTTATGTTTTATCACCAGTACCTCACTTAGATAGCGGTACCAATTGGAGCGAGGTCGCAGAATCCTACAGGCAGTCCATCGCAAAGATGCTGAGTGAAACAGTTCTACCTGGGCTAGAAGAAAATCTGGTGGAGTCATTTGTGATGACGCCGCAAGATTTTCAGGATCGCTTGCTCTCTTATAAAGGCGCTGCGTTCGGCCTTGAGCCGTTGTTAACTCAGAGCGCATGGTTCCGACCTCATAATCGTAGTGAAGATATTGAAGGTCTTTACATGGTGGGTGCGAGTACACATCCAGGCGCTGGAATACCTGGAGTACTGTCGTCTGCCAAAGCCTTGGATTCACTAATTGCACCAGCAAAAATGAATGCAAATCATGGTTGATAGAGCTATCACTTCGGAATATGGGTTTCAGATTGACCTAGAGACTTGCGAGAATCTGATGCGCGATGGCTCCAAATCATTCTTTGCTGCCGCCAAAATACTGCCGGCCAAGATACGAGATTCAGCCATTGCTTTGTACGCTTTTTGTCGATTGCTTGATGATATGGTCGACGATCAACATGCTGCTGAAGATGTCATTAAGCAAATTGAATATCGTCTTGATCGTATTTATGCACAAAATCCAGTAGATATTCCGGCTGATAGAGCTCTCGCTCTTGTAGTTTCCCGTTTTTTAATCCCGCGTGAGATCTTAGAAGCTTTGGTTGAGGGCTTTAGATGGGATCGTAATGGAAGACAGTATCAAACCATTGATGAGTTATGTGACTACGCAGCGAGAGTAGCTTCGACAGTAGGCGCCATGATGACCTTGATTATGGGTGTTCGTGACCGCAATATATTAGAGCGTGCATGCGAGCTCGGTTTAGCAATGCAGCTCACCAATATCGCAAGAGATGTGGGTGAAGATGCCAGAAATCAGCGCCTCTATTTACCAAGAGACTGGCTGGTAGCTGAGGGTATTGATCCCGATGATTGGTTGGAAAAGCCCATATTTAATGATGCTATATCGAGGGTGATTCAGAGACTGATAACGCATGCGGATGAAATGTATGAGCGCGCTTCCTATGGCATTGTAGGTTTACCTCGCAATTGTCGTTCTGCAATTGCTGCTGCGGGCCTGATCTATTCTGAAATCAGTCGGCAAATCGAGCGACAAGGTTTAGATAGCATCAGTCATCGAGCAGTGGTTTCTAAGAAGAAAAAAATATTACTATTGTTAAAGTCACTGCAATCGACAATTTACAGCAGTAAATTAAATCATCACCTCAGTAAAATTCCGTCTATTCAATTTTTAGTTGATGCTGTCGAGCCTGAGGCGCC
>CANCQD010000121.1 GCA_947380285.1 Burkholderiaceae bacterium
GGCAAGGGTCTGCAAAAGGTCATGTCCAAAATGGGCATCTCTACTTACATGTCCTACACCGGTTCACAGATTTTTGAAGCGATTGGTTTAAATCACGACATCATTGATCAGTACTTCAAAGGCACCCCATCAAATGTGGGTGGTATCGGAGTATTTGAGGTGGCTGAAGAGGCTTTACGTATGCACACAGCTGCATTTGGTAACGATCCAGTTTTAACCAATATGCTTGATGCTGGTGGTGAATATGCTTTCCGTATTCGTGGTGAGAATCATATGTGGACTCCAGACACGATTGCGAAGTTACAGCACTCCACACGCATTGGTGCTGAGAAGGGCTATCAGACTTATAAAGAGTATGCCAACATTATTAACGATCAAACTAAGCGCCAAATGACTTTGCGCGGTTTGTTTGAATTCAAGATCGATCCAGTAAAAGCCATTCCTTTGGATGAGGTTGAGTCTGCAAAAGAAATTGTTAAACGATTTGCAACGGGTGCAATGTCCTTAGGCTCAATCTCTACTGAAGCACATGCTACTTTGGCAATCGCTATGAACCGTATTGGCGGTAAGTCCAATACTGGCGAAGGTGGTGAAGATCCAAATCGTTATGTGAATGAACTCAAAGGCATCCCAATCAAGAAGGGTGAGACATTAGCCAGCATCTTGGGTAGTGATGTCGTTGAAGCTAATATCCCATTGCTAGACGGTGATTCATTGCGCTCGAAGATTAAGCAGGTTGCTTCTGGCCGTTTTGGCGTCACTACTGAGTACTTGCGATCTGCTGATCAGATTCAGATCAAGATGGCACAAGGGGCCAAGCCTGGTGAGGGCGGTCAATTACCTGGTGGAAAGGTTTCCGACTACATTGGTAAGTTGCGTTTTTCAGTACCAGGCGTTGGTTTGATCTCTCCTCCCCCGCACCACGATATTTATTCGATTGAAGATATTGCGCAATTGATTCATGACTTGAAGAACGTCAATCCAAAAGCTGACGTTTCTGTAAAGTTGGTATCTGAGGTTGGTGTTGGAACAGTTGCTGCTGGTGTTGCGAAGGCAAAAGCAGATCACGTTGTGATCGCTGGCCATGACGGCGGAACTGGCGCATCTCCATTGTCTTCAATCAAACACGCCGGCTCTCCATGGGAACTCGGTTTGGCTGAAACACAGCAAACACTAGTTCTGAATGGCTTGCGTAGCCGTATTCGTGTTCAGGCTGATGGTCAAATGAAAACCGGCCGCGACGTAGTGATCGGTGCTTTATTAGGCGCAGATGAGTTTGGATTTGCAACGGCTCCATTGGTGGTTGAGGGTTGCATCATGATGCGCAAGTGTCATTTGAATACCTGCCCAGTAGGTGTTGCTACTCAAGATCCAGAACTGCGAAAGAAATTCTCAGGCAAGCCTGAGCATGTGGTGAACTTCTTCTTCTTTATCGCTGAAGAGGCTCGCGAAATCATGGCTCAATTAGGCATTCGCAAGTTTGATGACCTAATTGGTCGCGTTGATTTGTTAGATACCCGTAAGGGGATTGAAAACTGGAAAGTGCACGGCTTAGATTTCAGTAAGATTTTTGCTGAGCCGCAAGTTGCCCCTGAAGTTCCACGCTATCAAGTGCTGACGCAAGATCATGGCTTAGCTAGCGCGCTGGACAATATTTTGATCGAGAAGAGTGAGCCTGCAATAGAGCGTGGCGAAAAAGTCTCCTTCATTGTTCCAGTGAAGAACGTAAACCGTACTGTTGGTGCAATGCTTTCGGGCGAAGTTGCGCAGCGCTATGGTCATGCAGGTTTGCCTGACGACACAATCCACATTCAGTTGAACGGCACTGCTGGACAAAGCTTTGCGGCCTTCTTGGCGCGTGGCATCACTTTGGATTTAGTTGGTGATGGCAATGACTACGTTGGTAAAGGCTTATCAGGAGGTCGAGTTATTGTTCGTGCTCCTCATGAGTTCCGTGGTGATACAGCGCAGAACATCATCGTAGGCAATACCGTTCTTTATGGTGCGATTGCTGGTGAGGCATTCTTTAATGGTGTAGCAGGCGAGCGTTTTGCAGTTCGTAACTCTGGAGCCACTACTGTGGTTGAGGGTACTGGCGATCACGGTTGCGAATACATGACCGGTGGCACAGTAGTTGTGTTGGGTGCAACAGGTCGTAACTTTGCTGCAGGTATGAGCGGTGGTATTGCTTACGTTTACGATGAAGATGAATTATTCGATAAGCGTTGCAACACTAGCATGGCGACTTTGGAAAAAGTATTGCCTGCTGCTGAGCAAGTAGCCAAGATGCCTCAGGCCCAATGGCATGCCCCTATTGATGTAAAAGATGGTGGCGAGCGCTTAACTGACGAGCAAATTTTGAAGAGCTTGATCGAGCGACACTTCCGACACACTGGCTCTGAGCGCGCTAAAGCAATCTTGGCTGATTGGGAAAATGCCCGCGGACGTTTTGTGAAGGTGCTCCCAACTGAGTACAAGCGTGCTCTTGGTGAATTATGGGAAAAAGCTCAAAACAAAACCGTTGCAGCTTAAATAACTTAATCAAACAGATAGACATTAAGAAAAGATACTAAGGATTCGATATGGGTAAGGTCACTGGATTTATGGAGTTTGAGCGCGTTGATGAGACGTATGAAGTGCCGGTTAAGCGCCTTCATCATTACAAAGAATTTGTTGCCGCGTTAACTGATGAAGAAGCAAAAGTTCAAGGCGCACGTTGCATGGATTGCGGCATCCCATTTTGCAATAGCGGCTGCCCGGTTAATAACATCATCCCAGACTTCAATGACTTGGTATTTCAGAATGATTGGAAGAATGCATTAGATGTTTTGCAATCCACCAATAACTTCCCAGAATTTACTGGCCGCATTTGCCCGGCTCCTTGCGAAGCTGCCTGTACTCTAGGTATTAATAGCGAAGCAGTTGGTATCAAATCTATCGAGCACGCCATTATTGATAAGGGTTGGGAAAGTGGTTGGGTTAAACCACAACCTTCTAAAACTAAGACAGGTAAAAAAGTTGCAGTGGTCGGCGGTGGCCCAGCAGGTATGGCGGCTGCTCAGCAATTGGCGCGCGTTGGTCATGATGTGACTGTCTTTGAAAAGAATGATCGTGTTGGCGGCTTACTGCGTTACGGCATTCCTGATTTCAAAATGGAAAAGTGGCTGATTGATCGTCGCGTAGAGCAGATGCAAGCTGAAGGCGTCAAATTTGAGACTGGCGTATTTGTTGGCAAAGAAGCAATTGGTGCTGAAGTAAAAAATTATTCCACTAAGACGGTTTCTCCTGAGCAGTTAATGAAAGATTTTGACGCGGTAGTAATCACTGGCGGCGCAGAACAGCCACGTGATTTGCCAGTACCAGGTCGTGAGTTAGCTGGCGTGCACTATGCATTGGAATTCTTAATTCCTCAGAATAAAGAAAATGCAGGTGACTTTAAAAATGAAATTCGCGCAACAGATAAGCATGTAGTCGTTATCGGGGGCGGTGATACGGGTTCGGATTGCGTTGGCACTTCAAATCGTCACGGCGCAACAAAGATTACTCAGTTTGAATTACTCCCACAGCCTCCTGAAGTGGAGAACAAGCCCTTAGTTTGGCCATATTGGCCAACTAAATTGCGCACTTCTTCCTCTCATGAAGAGGGTTGTGATCGCGACTGGTCAGTTGGAACTAAGCGTTTTGAGGGTAAAAACGGCAAAGTTGAGAAATTAATTGGCGTACGTCTGGAGTGGAAAGACGGCAAGATGGCAGAAGTGCCAAACTCTGAATTTGAGATTAAGGCAGATTTAGTGCTTTTGGCTATGGGCTTTGTGTCTCCAGTCCAGCACGTATTGAATGCCTTTGGCGTTGAGAAAGACGCTCGCGGCAATGCAAAAGCAACTGAAGATGGTCAAAATGCCTACCAAACGAACGTTCCCAAGGTATTTGCAGCGGGTGATATGCGTCGTGGACAGTCTTTAGTAGTTTGGGCAATTCGCGAAGGTCGTCAATGCGCCCGTTCAGTAGACGAGTATTTAATGGGGTCTTCTGTTTTGCCCCGATAATATTGGGGATATGAACAATGGTCAGCCAAACTCCTTGGATGTAAGCAAGCCAGCTGCTGGTGAAGTTGTCGTCTCTATTAAAGACGTCAACTTTTCCTATGCTGTAGGTGAGCGGCAGATTTTGTCGGGACTGAATATGGAGTTCCGACGCGGTCAGGTAGTTGCTGTGATGGGTGGTTCAGGCTGTGGCAAGACTACTATCCTTCGCCTCATCGGCGGCCAATTTACTGCGCAGTCAGGCCAGGTTATTTTTGAAGGTCATGACATCGGCAAGATGAGTGGCGCGCAGTTGATGGCAGCCCGTCGTCGCATGGGCATGCTTTTTCAGTTCGGCGCTTTATTTACTGACCTTAGTGTTTTTGAAAATGTTGCCTTTCCATTGCGTGAGCATACCGATCTTAGTGAGGAGCTATTGCGCTCATTGGTGCTCATGAAGCTGAATGCAGTTGGTTTGCGCGGCGCGCGTGATTTAATGCCTTCGCAAATTTCAGGTGGTATGGCTAGACGTGTTGCGCTTGCTAGAGCGATTGCGCTAGATCCACCACTCATCATGTATGACGAACCATTTGCTGGTCTTGACCCTATTTCACTTGGCATTACAGCGCGCTTAATTCGTGACCTCAATAATGCACTGGGAGCCACGAGCTTATTAGTGACCCATGATGTCGAAGAAACTTTTGCAATTGCAGATTACGTCTATTTCATTGCGAATGGCCGCATTGGTGCAGAGGGAACTCCTGAAGAATTAAGTCGCTCGACAGATCCTTTTGTCAGACAATTTTTAGATGCAGCACCAGATGGTCCTGTGCCTTTCCACTATCCAGGAGTAAGTTTGGAAGAAGATTTTGGGGTGAGTAAAGCATGACTACACTTCTGAATCTTTTTGGCGATCTTGGATTTTTCGTACGCCGCAACTTAAGTAGTCTTGGCTTAGCGGCTCGCATGTTTGCGGCTGTGATCTTACGCTCAGGATTTTTGCTTAAAAGACCTCGTTTGGTGGTCGATCAAATTCTGTTTGTTGGAAACCACTCTTTTGTGATCATTGCAGTCTCTGGATTATTTGTTGGATTCGTCTTAGGTTTACAGGGTTACTACACCTTAAATCGTTACGGCTCAGAGCAAGCACTTGGCCTATTGGTTGCCCTCTCTTTAACCCGTGAGCTTGGTCCGGTGATCACCGCATTATTGTTTGCTGGAAGGGCGGGTACCTCATTGACTGCAGAGATCGGCTTGATGAAGGCTGGTGAACAATTGACCGCCATGGAAATGATGGCAGTTGACCCATTGGGCCGTGTAATTGCACCGCGTCTTTGGGCGGGCATTATTTCTATGCCAATTCTTGCAACTATCTTTACGGCAGTTGGTGTTTTGGGGGGTTATTTGGTTGGCGTTCCATTAATTGGGGTGGATTCAGGTGCCTTTTGGTCTCAGATGCAGGGTGGAGTCGACTTGTTCACCGATATTGGCAATGGCCTTATTAAAAGCATGGTGTTTGGTGTAGCGGTTACTTTTATTGCTCTTTATCAGGGTTATGAGTCTAAGCCTACGCCCGAAGGCGTTTCGCAAGCCACTACCCGTACGGTGGTGATTTCTTCTTTATCGGTCTTAGCGTTGGATTTCTTGCTAACCGCGATGATGTTTTCAAATTAGAAAGAATAAACTGGGGCTCTTATGAGAAAAAGCGCAATTGATGTTTGGGTAGGAGTCTTTGTTGCCATTGGTTTATTGGCAGCACTATTTCTTGCGCTGAAGGTCGGCAATATGAATGCGGTCTCATTTGCCCCTACATACAAAATTTCTGCACGCTTTGATAATATCGGCGGCTTAAAGCCGCG
>CANCQD010000122.1 GCA_947380285.1 Burkholderiaceae bacterium
TTCTGACCACGGCCAGAGTGAGTACGTTGATATAAAGCAGTAACAATGCCTAATGCCAAATGTAAGCCCGTTCCACTGTCGCCAATTTGCGCGCCAGTCACCATGGGAGGACCATCATCAAAACCAGTAGTTGATGCAGAGCCGCCTGCACATTGCGCTACGTTCTCATACACTTTGCAATCTTCGTATGGTCCAGGGCCAAAGCCTTTAACAGAAGCCATGATCATCATTGGGTTGAGTTCTTGAATACGTTCCCAAGAAAAACCCATACGATCAAGTGCGCCTGGCGCGAAATTCTCAACCAATACGTCGCACTCTTTAATCAGGCGCTCGAGAATCTCTTTGCCTTTTTGAGTTTTAGTATTCACGGTGATCGAACGCTTGTTGTGGTTGAGCATCGTGAAATACAAACTATCTGCGTCAGGAATATCGCGCAATTGACCACGAGTTGCATCACCCTCGCCTGATTTTTCTACCTTAATTACATCTGCACCAAACCAAGCAAGCAACTGAGTACAAGTTGGCCCTGATTGAACGTGCGTGAAGTCGAGGATTTTGACCCCTTCTAGTGCTTTTGCCATGATTTAAGTCCTAATAAGAATAAAATTTTGAATTGAGACAATTTTACCAGCGGGAAATAAGAAAAATAGGGGCTTGCCCAATTTTTGGGCACAGATCCTATCTAAGCCTATATTGGCGTCACCATAGGGCTATATGCGGTTAAACCTGAGGGTTTTCAAGCTCAGAGATGCGCTTTTTAAGGGCTCTCTTGGGCAAAACGTTCAGTTTCATCCCGAATGATCGCCGCCATCCTTGTGCTTGGCAGGCACCTTTAATAAGGAATAAGGAGCCGCCATAACGGGTTGTACCGCTTTCCATAGAATGGCTGTAGCCCTCATTATGTTTATGGCGCTGACGATCAGGAACCATTAAATTAAGGCCTTACCTAACGCCTCTTCTTCGGACTAGCCGAAGATGCGAGTGGCGGCAGGGTTCCACAGCACAATTTTTTCATGTGCATCAGCCACAATCATTGCGTCACCCCCATACCCTACCAATTGGCGCAAATCAATACTTGTCTTCATATAAGTAGTCTGTAGAAATTTTGCTTCACTAGTGATTTTTTGTACCTTGGTTGCTAGAAAGAAAAAAGGCGCTCACTAGGAGCGCCTTAAAGAAACTACTTTAATACAAAAACGTATTTTTATTAAACCGCTTTTGCTGCGTGCAACTTAGCAATGTCATCAGCGTTGTAGCCAAGGTCAGCCAATACTTCATCAGTGTGCTCACCCAATACTGGTGATGGACCAACTTCGATTTCCAAATCAGAGAACTTGATTGGGCTGCCGATAGTCAAATACTTGCCACGAACTTTGTGGTCAACTTCAACAATAGAACCACTCTTACGCAAGTCTGGAGAAGCAGCCAATTCTTTCATCGAGAGAACTGGAGCACATGGAATATCGAACTTGCGGAGGATGTCCACAGCTTCGTACTTAGTCTTGTCTTTGAGCCAGTCTTCAATCGTTGCGAAAATGTCAAAAATCTTATCTTGACGAGCTTCAGCAGTCATATAGGCTGGATCGGTTGCCCACTCTGGCTTACCAATCGCACGAGTGATTGGCTCCCAAGCGTGTCCTTGAATAGTGAAGTAGATATAGGCGTTTGGATCTGTTTCCCAACCCTTACACTTCAATACCCAACCAGGCTGACCGCCACCACCAGCGTTACCTCCACGTGGAACTACGTCCGTGAATGAACCGTGTGGGTACTGTGGATACTCTTCCAAGTAACCGATCTTGTCCAAACGTTGTTGATCGCGCAACTTCACGCGGCACAAGTTCAACACTGCGTCTTGCATTGAGCAAGATACTTTTTGACCTTTGCCAGTTTTTTGACGCTGCATCAATGCAGTCAAAATACCAATTGCCAAGTGCATACCAGTATTAGAGTCACCCAAAGCAGCAGCAGAAACTGTAGGAGGACCATCCCAGAAACCAGTTGTTGAAGCAGCACCGCCAGCACACTGAGCAACGTTCTCATACACTTTTAAGTCTTCGTATGAGTGGCCATCGCTAAAGCCTTTTACAGAAGCCATAATCATTTTTGGGTTCAATTCTTGGATACGCTTCCAAGAGAATCCCATACGATCCAAGGCACCAGGACCAAAGTTCTCAACCATCACATCAGAAGTCTGGATCATCTTCTCTAAAACTTCTTTACCTTCTTGAGTCTTAGTATCCAAAGTTAAAGAACGCTTATTACCGTTGAGCATTGTGAAGTACAAAGCATCTGCACCTGGAATATCGCGCAATTGGCTACGTGTTACATCGCCAGAACCTGGGCGCTCTACTTTAATTACGTCAGCACCATACCAAGCCAACAACTGAGTACATGCAGGGCCTGCTTGTACGTGCGTGAAGTCAATAATGCGAATACCGTCTAATGGTTTTGTCATGTTTGTTTCTCCTTAAGTCTTTCTTGTTTGTTGCTTAATTTAGCCTAAAAATATTAACTTTTTATTACCGTTTTAAATATCTTATTTCTTCGCGCCTGCTGTAGATGGGTTTAAGTTTGTTAAACGTCCACTCTCAGTACCCGCAGTTTCATCAATAACAGCATTGATGAGGGCTGGTTTACCGGCAGCAATCGCTTCTGTTAACGCTGCTTCTAATTCTGCTGGGGTAGTTACGTAGTAACCAATGCCGCCAAACGCTTCAATCATCTTGTCATAACGAGCATCTTTAACAAACACTGTTGGTGCAACATCAGCACCGCCCGTTGGATTCACGTCAGTACCACGGTAAACACCGTTGTTATTGAAAATAACTGTAGTAATTGGCAAGTTATAACGGCAAACAGTCTCTAATTCCATGCCGCTAAAACCAAACGCGCTATCGCCTTCAACGGCGATAGTAGGCAAGCCGCTAGTTACAGCAGCACCAATGGCATAACCCATACCGATACCCATAATCCCCCAAGTGCCTGAGTCAAAACGCTTGCGCGGCTTGTACATATCGACGATTGCACGGCAATAGTCCAATGTATTTGCACCTTCGTTTACCAAGTTCACATCTGGATTCTTTTTGATCACATCACGAATGACACGCAACGCACCATGGAAGTTCATTGGATGCGCCTCTTTAGCCAATGTCTCTGCCATCTTCGCGGTGTTCTTGTCTTTCTTCTCGGTAATCGCAGCGATCCACTCAGCGCTTGGCTTAGGAACAGCAGAGATACCTTTTAACAATTCGCCAACGCATGAACCGATATCGCCAATCAATGGAGCAGCGATTTGTACGTTGCTATCCACTTCGTTTGCCTGAATGTCGATCTGAATAAATTTCTTAGGATCCTTGCCCCAAGTTTTACCTTTACCATGCGCAAGCAACCAATTCAAACGTGCGCCAACCAATAACACCGCATCAGCTTCAGCCAATACAAATGAACGGGCCGCAGAAGCAGATTGCGGATGATTGTCTGGCAATAAACCTTTAGCCATCGACATCGGCAAGTATGGGATACCAGATGTTTCGATTAAGTCACGAATCTCTTTATCAGCCTGAGCATAAGCAGCGCCCTTACCCAAGAGAATCAACGGACGCTTAGCGCCCTTCAACACATCTAATGCACGAGCAACTGCATCAGCTGCGGGGATTTGACGTGGAACTGGATCGATTACCTTGAAGATCGATTTCTTGGCTTCTTCAGCAGGCATGGTTTGGGCAAGTAACTGGGCTGGCAAGTCTAAATACACGCCGCCTGGACGACCAGAAACTGCAGCGCGGATTGCACGAGCAAAACCGATGCCGATATCTTCAATGTGATTAATACGATAGGCTGCTTTGCAATAAGGCTTAGCAGCATTGAGCTGATCCATCTCTTCGTAGTCACCTTGTTGCAAGTCAACGATTTCACGCTCGCTTGAACCAGAGATCAAAATCATTGGAAAGCAGTTCACGGTAGCGTTTGCTAACGCTGTCAAACCATTTAAGAATCCTGGAGCAGAAACGGTCATGCAAATGCCAGGCTTTTGAGTCATGTAGCCAGCAATCGCGGCAGCATTGCCAGCGTGCTGCTCGTGACGGAAGCCAATAAAACGCAAACCTTCGGCCTGCGCTAAACGACATAAGTCAGTAATTGGAATACCAACGAGACCAAAAATTGTATCGAGGTCATTTGCTTTCAAAGCGTCAATGACGAGATGAAAGCCATCGGTTAATTGTGTGTTTTGATTATCTGTTGTCATAGAAATTTATATAAAAATTGCGGTTCCGCTCTTGTAGAGCCAAGGCAATTTAGCTTTCGCTAACGTCTCCAATGTAGTTATTAATCGCACAACGGGCTTTGTATCCCGCTTAGGCTGAGATGAATATTAGGCTTGGGGAGAGGGTTCATCATTGACTTCGGTCAATTTCCCTCCAAATCCTGTAATTACAGGCAGTTCTGCTGATTAGACAAAAAGCTCTTTGTGCTTCGTTTTGAGCCGACTCAAAGTCTCGGGAGAAAGATTTAGGTAGGCGGCCAGCTCTTTTTTAGGAAGCAGCTCAAATAAGTCCTCGTATTTACGCAAGAAACGCTCTACCCGACCTGGGGCATCGAGCATATGCAGGGTAATGGTGTGAGCCATGATTTCACTCATGAGGCGCATGACCTCAAACTCGAAATTCTCCTTCAAGGGCTTATGCTGCTCCAGAAATTCTGCCCATTTCTTCATCGGCATCCGAGCTACGCGGGCCTTAGTAACGCACGCAATACTGTAGGGGGCAGCGGTTTTAAGGCGCCAGGCGGCATAGCTAGTTTCAATATCTTTTTCGATAGCAAAACGCAAAATCATCTCTTTTGCATCCGCACTAGAGACAATGCGCTTCAGAATTCCATCCAAAACAAAGTACTGCTCCATTTGGTGGTCACCTTGGTGCAGCAAGATTTCGGATTTTTTAAGCTCATCGATTTCTAAATGACGCTCTAAATCAGCCATTGCTGAGGGGTCTAGGCTTTTTAAAACCGAGTTTTGACTCAGTTGCAGACGAATCAGGTTTTTTTCGGGGTGCTTATCTAATACGGTCATGAATCCTTACTCCAAGACCATCTATTGTAGGCTTTTTTACTCTCGAAAACCCTTATTTCCGACTTAGATTGGCGCAAATCCACTAGAATCTGGGAGTCGTGGTGCTTTATTGCAGTGCAATAAAGTTAAACGGGAAACACTAAACGTGTGCTGCCCCCGCAACGGTAGGTAAATGCGTCTTTACTAACTGTCTAAGACGTCAGGAATCTGACAAAGCCACTGTGCGCGTCAATCGCATGGGAAGGCCAGATTCTGATATTTACTAGCCCGGATACCGGCCAAGACAGGTGGAATTTTGCGGACGGGGATCTTCGCGCGCCAATTATGCGCAACCCGCGCTTTATTGACGCCTGAACTCCTGCACGGGAAATTCTGTTCGACCCAGTTAACGGGGAAGTTAACTAGGCATTCGATAACAGAAAGTGAATCATGAAGCAGCAGTCAAAACAGCAGAGGATCGCCCTCGTTTGCGGCGCCCTTTTCACGCTATACCTTACCCCTTCAGTCTTTGCGCAAAGCAACCAAAACACAGTCATTGTTACCGGTTCACGCTTTGAGGAAAA
>CANCQD010000123.1 GCA_947380285.1 Burkholderiaceae bacterium
CCGAGCATGGCGTAATAGATACCCTCACCTGAAGCTGGAGCAACAACACCTGCAGCATCGCCAGCCAATACCACTTGCTGCCCATCATCCCATTTCTTTAAGGGCTTCATCGGCAATGGCGCTCCTTCATGGCGAATGAGTTCTGCCCCATCTAAGCCGATATCTGCGCGCAGCTTTGCCACTGCATTTCTCAGGGAGAAGCCTTTATCCGCACTTCCCGTACCAATACTAATAGTGTCACCGTGAGGAAAAACCCAGCCATAAAAATCTGGAGATACTGGCTTTTGATACAGGACATCACATCGACTGCTATCAAATGAAAGGGGTTTATCAGATGGGGTTTTAATAATTTCGTGATAAGCAAAAACATAATTTGCTTCAGCACACCCTTTTACGCCTGCGCTTCTACCAACCTGTGATTTAGCACCATCAGCACCAACAACTGCTTTTGCTAATACGCTCTTCAGCGCCCCCTGGTCACCATCCAGCGCTCCTCGTGTGCGATAGTAAATGCGAACATTGGCGCCCTCGCGTTGCAGGGTTTCAAATAATCCATCCTCACGCACCGCCCCTGCTGCAACCGCACGTTTCCTGAGCCATTCATCAAACTGGGCACGATCGACCATGCCCACAAATCCGTTTTCAATGGGGATATCTACCGCTTTTCCAAGAGGCGAAACCATCCGAGCGGATTTTGCTTTAGCAACCAACAACTCATCTGGAATCTGAAAATCTTTGATTAAACGTGGTGGTATTGCTCCACCACAGGGTTTAATGCGTCCACGCTTATCTAATAACAAGACATGCTTACCCTTTTGAGCAAGCGTTTGAGCTGCAGTAGCACCCGCAGGTCCACCGCCAACGACTACCGCATCATAAATAAATTCTGTTGTCATGTTTTACCTCGCTCCACTAGCGCTACTGTGTTTACCTTCAACCAAAGATGCCATATAAGCAGAAGCAATAAATAGAATTGCTTCAATAAAAAAGACTGAGGAATATGCCAATGCTGGATTAGTAAAAATAGAGCGTGCAAGATCACTTGCTCCAGCCCCCAGAAGACCACCCAGGCCAAATGCAATTGCTTGCGCTCCTCCCCATAAACCTATTCGGACGCCCTCTTTGCCTCCTCCACCAACAACCGCTAAGCGCATCATGGATGCAATTGCTGCAATAGAGAATGCGCCGTTGGCAAGGCCCAAAATAAATACATTCTGTTTCAGTGGCCAGTCTCCTTCTAAGATTCCAGCAATAACTAAACCAAACATCGCCAACGCAGAAGCCAGGCAGCCATAAATCATCCAAGATCTGAGCGAACCAAAATAACGCCTTAGTCTGCTAGAACCGCAAACTGCCACTAACAGCATGCCAGTGAGCACTCCTGAGTGTTGAATCCCAGATAGGCTAGTTGTCTCGCCTAGGGAATATTTAAAAATCATTCCGGCAAAAGGCTCCAAAATTAAATCCTGTGCGCTAAATGCAAACATCGACAGAAAAATAAAGATGGAAAATTTTCTCGTGTCTGGATCAGACAAAATGTCAGTTAATGCTGCTCTAAAAGGAATTTTTTGAGCTGCACTAGTACGTTTATTTTCTAGCTCATGGCCCTCAAGTCTATATAAAGCCAACACAGCAATCACGCAGGCAAGGAATGAAATAATTCCTGAAATCAAAATGACCTTCTCTGGCGAGTATGGGTCCAAAAATTTTCCTGCAATACCACTAGTCAGCGCGAATCCAAAAATCATCATGAGCCAGACTGTTGTAGCTGCAGCCGCCCTTCTCTCATCACTTACACCCTTTGCTAGTAAAGCTAGTAAAGAAGTGCCGCTCATACTGACACCAACACCAATCAAGAAGAAAGCGATGATTGCTGCTGCAATACCAATCATTAAATAAGAGCCCATGAGTGTTGTAGCGATTGCAGCACCAAAGCCACCTACGGCCAATAAACCGATACCGCCGATAATCCATGGTGTTCTCTTGCCGCCAATATCAGACTCAAACCCCATACGCGGTCTGATGACCTGAACAAAATAATGAATTGCTACTAATAAGCCAGGAAGGCTTGCTGGCAAAGCCAACTCAACCACCATAATGCGATTTAAAGTAGAGGTTGTCATGACAACAATAGCGCCGATTGCTGCCTGTACTAAGCCCAGACGCACAATGCTGATCCATCCAAACGTGGATGATTGAAAAAGGGGTTGGGTCAGTGTGATACTCATAACCCCATACCCATGCTATTGACTGCAAACGCAGCCACCATCATTCCGGAAACTAATAGAGGTACTCCAAAGCCACTGTAAAAGAGCGCTTTCTCAATGGGTCTTTTTAAAAAATCACGCAATAAAAAAATTTGCCCAATCATCAATGCACCAATCGCTGCTGCATAAGTAGGCTTATCCCATAGGAGCAGTAAAGCCAATACGATTGCTTGTGGCACCAACATCAATATTGCAGATACTTGCGCTGCTTTCTTTGCGCCAAGCTGAACAGGAAGTGATCGAACCCCCATTTGTCGATCACCCTCTATTGCCTTGAAATCATTTAAGGTCATGATGCCGTGAGCGCTGGCACTATATAAGCCCGCTAACAGAAGTGATGGTTTACTTGGCAATGCTCCAGCAGATAACAAAGTAGCGCCGGTGACCCAAGCTAAGCCTTCGTAACTCACACCACAAGCAAGATTGCCAAGCCAACCATTATTTTTAAAGCGGATGGGTGGCATGCTATAGAACCATGCCAGCACTAAAGCTAGTCCGGTTGCTAGAAATCCAATAGGACCTAAGAAGCTTCCCACCCATAAAGAAATCAATGACCAAATCACTGCAATATAAAGACCCCATCTCCCAGGAATACGACCGGAAGGAATAGGTCGATTTGGCTCATTAATGGCATCTACATGTCTGTCATACCAATCATTAACCGCTTGGCTTGAAGCGCATACAAGAGGACCGGTCAGCACCAAACCGAGAAAAAATATCGGCAGATTCTCAAGGATTTTTTCACTGCCAGTAATCGATCCACAAGCAAATGCCCACATGGGCGGAAACCATGTAATAGGCTTTAAAAGCGTCAAAATTGCTCTTGGTTCTGGCAGATTCATGTAAATGATTTTGTCATTGACATATTAAAGTGTCAATTAAATTTGACACTTTTTTAGCCCGTTTTTACCAGTGAAAACCCTTATATATCAAGGGAAAGGCAAGGATTTAGACCTAGGCTGCCTGCAATAAGCCTTTAGGAAGAGAAAAGCTGATGGTTTCTTCAATTCCTGGCATAGGGACAACTGAACCCCTGTAACGATAATTGATCGCATCAATGATTTTGCTGGTTAAAGACTCTGGAGCTGAGGCACCAGCTGTAACCCCAATATTCTTCACCGACTTAAACCACTCGGCTTGGATCTGGCTGGGATCATCCACTAAGAATGCTGGGACCTGCAAGCTACTTGCCAACTCTTGCAGTCGTTTGGAATTAGAACTATTTTGACTACCAACCACAATGACGATATCAACGTGAGGAATCATTGCTTTGACTGCATCTTGTCGATTTTGAGTGGCATAACAAATATCCTGTCTCTTGGGAGCATGAATCTGAGGATATTTTTTTATTAATGCAGCGGTAATTTCTTGCGTCTCGTCAACCGACAAAGTTGTTTGAGTAACATAAGCAAGTAATTCATCTTTATAAAACGTAAGTTGATCAACATCTGATACATGCTCAATTAAATGAATCGATGAATCTACTTGCCCCATCGTGCCTTCTACCTCGGGGTGCCCACGATGCCCAATCATAATAATTTGATAGCCACGCTCTTTTAAGCCGACGACTTCTGCATGCACTTTCGCAACCAAGGGACAGGTTGCATCAAATACTTGGAATTGACGTTCATCCGCTTCATAACGAACCGCCTTAGATACTCCATGCGCACTAAAAATCAGAATAGCGCCCTTGGGAACCTTATCTAAATGATTAATAAATACCACTCCGCGCGATTCAAAATCTTTCACTACATAAGCATTGTGAATAATTTCATGTCGAACATAAATTGGCGCACCATATTTCTTGAGCGCTTCTTCCACTATAAGAATAGCCCTCTCCACTCCGGCACAAAAGCCTCGCGGTTGAGCTAGGTAGATAGTTTTTTTTGAAAGCATATGTACCGTCGCTTAACGATGATTTTTATAGCCCCACTTCCATAACAACTCACTAGGAAATGGCATAACAAGAAATAAATGCTCCAATAATCCAAGCGCAAGTAGCGTACCCAATAATGCTGATGAGGTGATTTCATAAGCAGAGGAATCAGAAGCTGCATGCGACCAAATAGGCACTAAAAAGAGCACAGAAGCTAGAATCGAGAAAGGCATTAAAAGATTCATTGCCTTACGTCTAAAGTAAGTAATGAGATATTTCAAATGCTGGGGCAAGAAAGCTTCATTAAAATTTAGCACTCCCAAGAAAATATTAATCTTGGTGCTTTGTCGCATTCCCCAGAGGATGATATAGGTCCAAAAGCCGGTCTGATTCACAGCTTCCAGATTCATCAGACATAAAACAACACCCAGACCCAGCAACGTCATCTCATGATAGTTAATGGTTTGGAATGCATACCAAGCACGCCGAATACCACTGAGTCCTTGAGGACAATCCGAGCGTCGCGATCCGGTGATGTAACCCAGCAAAAAAGCAAGCTCTTGCCATCCCCAAATAATGATTGCACAGGTGAAAGAACAATAAGCTCCAGCCACTGTGGCCTGTTTACTAGAGATCTCTAGTCCCCAAAAGGCCGTCAACAAAACGATGAGGGAAAAAGCAAAGATGGCCTTAAAGTACTTTTTAGGCAAGCCATTAATCTTCAGAATAAGGCCTGTACTAAACCACCATACAAAGATGGTAAAAATTAGAGGGCTTATCCAAAAATACATAATGACTTACCAAACAGGCGCTAAGCGTATATCGGCAGGCAGTTCATTGGGAACTACTGGCAATAGATAAATGTGCACGAAGGTTGCGGCAGCACTAATAGCCAAAACACCACGCTTGATCGTAGAGAAGAGTCCGCCTTTTAACTTAAGCTCCTCAACCTCATCAGAAATCCTTCTGAGTTTTTCAAATCCCTCCCAAATTCTAGAATCATCCAGATTGATGGTGAAAGGAAACACTTGTTTAGAAATATCAGAGGTGATTTTCAGAACCTGACGATCATAATCTGTAGGCGACACTCCAAGTGCCTTATGAAATTCTGGTCTTGAATGATCTCGTACATACATCGTTGCATAAACTGCGATGAGGAAAAAGCGTATCCATAGACGATTCACGCCACTAAGTAATTTTGGATTAGAGCGCATCAATAATGCAAATGCTTCACCATGACGGAATTCATCGTTACACCATTTTTCAAACCAAAGGAAAATTGGGTGAAAACGCAGCTCAGGTTTTTTCTGAATGATACGAAAAATCATGATGTA
>CANCQD010000124.1 GCA_947380285.1 Burkholderiaceae bacterium
TCTAAGTATTTTCCACAATGCCAGTCTGGCAATAGGGCTTCTATTTCCCCAAGAGTCCGGCTAGAGGGAAATTCAATGTAAATACCACCTCCAGAGCTGTCATCACAAATACGACCGGCTTGTATGACCGCTTTATCGAGCAAAGCCGCCTCCTGAAAAGGCGGGTCGATAAAAATCAAATGGCTTGAAAGATTTGGCTGCTGACTTAAGAACTCCAAACTGTCTTGATGCAATATCTCGACTAAGCCTGATGCAGGTGAAGATTGAAGTAGCTTGAAGGTGGCTAATAAATTTGCATGGGATTTTTTATCTCGCTCGATCAATACCACTAGCTCTGCATCTCTTGAAGCCGCCTCAAAACCCAATGCTCCAGTACCAGCAAATAAATCCAAACAACGCAAACCCGTTAGATCTTGGCCTAACCAATTAAATAAGGTTTCACGAATGCGATCTGTGCTTGGGCGCAGCCCAGGCAAATCCATAACCGATAACAAACGACTGCGCCAAGTCCCGCCAATAATGCGAATCTTCTTGGGGAGCTCTGAACGCTGACCCATAGTGGCAGTCTTATTTGCGGATTTCTTTATTTGGATGCTCCCAATACGACAATCTTCATGCGATCCATCGCAAGATACTTCTGAAAGGCGGCACTCACTTGCTCTAAGGTCACTGCATCCACTTTAGTCGTCCAAGTTTCCAGCGTATCTAAAGGCAAATCGTTCCAAGCAATAGAGGAAACGTTATCGAGTAATTTACGATTGTTATCAATTCGCAATGGAAAACCATTTACCAAATTGGCTTTAGCACCTTGTAGCTCAGAGGGCGTAGGTCCATTTGCAATGAAATTAGCAATGGTTGAATTCATCACCTCAAGCGCTAAGGCCGCTTGATCACCCCTCGTTTGCAAGCCTGCTTGAAAAATACCAGTGTCCTTGCTGGGCGCAAAATAACTGAAAACGCTGTAGGCCAAGCCGCGTTTCTCTCTTACTTCCGACATTAGTCGAGACACAAATCCCCCACCACCTAAGATGTAATTGCCAACGATCAGCGGAAAGTAATCTGGATTGCTGCGAGTAATGGCAGTCATACCAATGGCGATATGGGCTTGCTGAGAATCAAACGGAATATATATTTGACGGCTAACTATAGGCTCGATTGGTGAACGTTCAAACTGTGGAAGATTTGGAATAGCCGCGCCTGATTGCGGCACATTCTTTAGTAAGACTTCCACGATCTTCCTAGCTTCTGCTGGGCTGACATCGCCAACAATACTCACAATTATGCGATCGCCGCGATAAAACTGTTGATGAAATCTTACTAAATCAGAAACGCTTACTGAGCCAACCGATTTGACAGAAGGAGATTCGGCCAGCGGGTAATTACCATAAACAGATTTTCTGAAACGGCGCTCCAGCACTGACTCAGGCTTCGTTTCTGCTTCAAGCAAACCGGTAATAGCGCGCTGTTTCTCACGCTCTAATATTTTGGCATCGTATGTTGGGGCACTGAGCATCGCTGATGCCAATTGCACGGCGCGATCACACAGATCTTTTCGGCTCAGACTCCGAACCCGAATCACGGCGCGCTCACCCCCAACCGATATGCCAAAGTTAGCGCCTAAGTCAGCGATTTCGTCGGCAATTTGGGCTTCGCTTAAAGCGCCCTTTGATGATCTGGCACCATAGCTCATCAACTCTGCTGTCATGGAAGCAAGTCCACTCTTGCCAGTCGGATCGAAGCGGTCGCCCGCATCAATACTGATCTCGATATCCAGCATGGGCAAGGCCTGAGTTTGGACTAAATAGGCCTTGGCACCTTTAACTGAATCGAGTTTCTCAATCGGCAAAATAGCTTGGGCAGATTGTAAAAATCCAAATACAAAAATAATTGCACAGCAAGATTGTTTAATGAGTTTCATTATTTGCCCTCCCTCACTACTGACTTACGGGCTTGAGGATCCAACACAGCAATTGTTAGGCTTTCGTCTAGAAGATATTTTTTGGTTACTGCCTGTACCTGCCCCGGGGTAATGGTCTGCATCTTTTCCAACATAGGGTTAATATCGCGCCACGAAAAGCCAGCCATCTCCATGCCGCCAATTTCCATTGCCTGACCAAAAATAGAGTCACGCTTGTAAATTTGGCTTGATAGTAATCTGACTTTAATACGCTTGAGCTCAGAATCCAAAACGCCTTTTTGCGTAATCTCATTCAAGACTCTGCGAATACTGGCTTCTGCTTGTGCAACAGTTTTGCCTTTTGCCAAGCTTGCGTTAATCTGGAATAACTCTGGTCCACGAGAAATCATGTCATACGAAACGCCTACATCATTGACTACGCGCTCTTGTTTAACTATCACGCGATTTAAACGCGCATTATCGTAACCATCCAAGACGGCTGATAGCAGCTCTAATGCATAGGGCTCAACATCGTCTAGCGCTCCTACTTGTAAACGCGGCACCTTCCAAGCCATTGCCAACTGAGGGCTATCTGCAGGCGCTTTGACTTCAATATGCTTAACCCCTTTTTGCACTGGCTCAATCTGAGGTTTACGCACTGGTAATTCATGGGCAGATATCACGCCATAATATTTTTCTACTGCTTGCCTAATTTGTTCTGGGTCAACATCGCCACTAATCACTACGGTCGCATTATTTGGAGCATACCAACTACGATACCAATCACGCGCATCTGCAGCCTGCATGTTTTCTAAATCATTCATCCAACCCACCACGGGGTGCCGATAAGGCGAACTCATAAAAGCAGTAGCCATCAACGATTCATTTAAGAGGCTACTGGGATTGTCTTCTGTCCGTAAACGACGCTCTTCCATTACAACCTGAATTTCTTTTAAGAACTCCGCATCATCAAAATTCAGGTTTGACATGCGATCCGCCTCGAGCTTCATAACCTCGTTGAGCTTTGATTTTTCCACTTGCTGAAAATACGCCGTGTAATCACGAGAGGTAAAAGCATTTTCACGTCCACCCAGTGCAGCAACTAGACGAGAAAATTCCCCAGCCTTTACTTTCTTTGTACCCTTAAACATCATGTGCTCTAGTACGTGCGCCACTCCAGTTTGCCCATTGATTTCATCCATTGAGCCAGCACGGTACCAAACCATATGGGCAACGGTAGGCGCACGGTGATCTTCTTGAACGATGAGTTTGAGCCCATTGGCAAACGAATATTCATGGGTATTACTTGATTCGCTGGCCGGGCCTGCCCAAGCATATTGGGAGCAGACGATCAATAAGAAGAAAAATTGCAAAAAAATAGAGCGCATCTGTGAGTTCACCATATTCTTAGATTAAATTGATAAGATGCATGTTTTAAATTGTATCGACTATGTTCGGCCTACGTAAAACTCTCGGATCTCTTTTCAAATCGAGTCAGACTGATGAAGCCTGGTTTGATACTTTAGAAGACTCTCTCATTCAAAGTGATGTTGGGTTGCCTACGACTGAGCAATTAATTGCTAAGTTACGTAAGGCCGCCAAATCAGAAAAGGCGTCAAGCCCAGAAGCGCTCCAAGCCCTACTTATTCAAGAAGTTACTGTATTGCTTGGTGCCCTAGAGCCTTCACCCAATCCCCTCTATACCCGTAATCCTGCAACTACTCCTGAAGTATGGCTGGTGGTTGGCGTCAATGGAGCAGGCAAAACTACTACCATTGGCAAGCTTTGCCGCCTCTTCCAGTCACAAGGCAAGTCGGTATTGCTCGCTGCTGGTGATACCTTTCGCGCTGCCGCTCGCAACCAGCTTCAAGAATGGGGTGGGCGCAATCAAGTGGATGTGATTACCCAAGAGGGTGGTGATGCTGCTGCGGTAGCCCATGATGCAATCCATGCTGCTATCTCTCGCAAGAGCGATATTCTGATTATTGACACCGCTGGACGCCTTGCTACACAAGATCACTTGATGGAAGAATTGAAGAAGGTGAAACGCGTCATCGGCAAGGCCCTTCTTGGGGCTCCTCACCAGACTTTGCTCGTACTTGATGGCAATACTGGTCAAAACGGTTTAAGCCAGGTAAGGGCCTTTCATGGGGCTCTGGGGCTTACCGGAATCATTGTCACTAAATTGGATGGCACCGCTAAAGGCGGCGTTATCTGCGCTCTGGCATATACCCTTCAGGACGGGCCAAAACCAGCTGTTTTAGCCCTTGGCAAAGGCGAGGGAATTGATGACATAGTAGGCTTCACGGCTAGTCAGTATTCATCAGAATTATTCAATTAAATCAGAGGCTTATAGATATAAAAAATCATTAGCACTCGCTTGACAAGAGTGCTAAAATGAAACCCTATAAACATCTGTAACTTATTAAAGAAAATGATTCACAAGAAAGCAAATAAACCGCTAATGCAAGCAAGGCAAACTCTGCCAGCAGTGCACACTGCTGCGGCTATGTCTGCCTTTCCGGTTCTGCCATCGCTTGGGGTTGGTTCGCTTGATTCGTATATCTCATACGTTAATCGCGTGCCGATGCTCAGCGCTGCGGAAGAGTTACATCTTGCGCAAGAATTTCGTCGCACTGAAAATGTTGATGCTGCGAGAACTTTAGTGCTCTCACATCTGCGTCTTGTCGTCTCTGTAGCCCGTCAATATTTAGGTTACGGCATTCCACATGCTGACCTCATTCAAGAAGGTAATGTTGGCTTGATGAAGGCAGTAAAACGCTATGACCCAAGCCAAGGCGCCCGCTTAGTCTCTTATGCAATCCATTGGATTAAAGCTGAGATTCATGAGTACATTCTCAAGAACTGGCGTCTTGTCAAAGTAGCGACTACTAAAGCACAACGTAAATTATTCTTTAATCTACGCAGTAATAAACCTACTCTAAGCGCATTAACGCCCAGCGAAGTTGAAGCTTTAGCAAAAGCACTTGACGTCAAAGGTTCTGATGTTAAAGAAATGGAAATGCGTCTTGCTGGCGGTGACGTTGCCTTAGAGGGTGAGGATAACGATGATGAATCTGCTTATGCGCCGATTCAGTGGCTAGCCGATAACACTCAAGAGCCAACAGCAATGATGGCTGCTGCTGAAACAGATACATTGCAGGGCCCTAAGTTAGATCAAGCACTCATGGCTTTAGATGAGCGCAGCCGTAACATTGTTCAATCTCGTTGGTTGGCGATGGATGCAGAAGGCAATGGCACAAAAACATTGCACGATCTTGCTAGTGAATATGGCATCTCAGCAGAACGCGTTCGCCAAATTGAGACTTCTGCGCTCAAAAAATTGCGGGGCCTGCTGCAAGCAGCCTAAACGCTTCTCCCTACCCCATCACCCTACTTTAGTAACTCTTTCAAGTCATGCGCCAAGGTCTCTGGACCCTGCGCATGCTTGATGTATAGGCGTAGATGGCCATCTGGATCAAACGCATAGCTACCTGCTGTGTGATCCAT
>CANCQD010000125.1 GCA_947380285.1 Burkholderiaceae bacterium
AGGGCGCCATCAACCATTTCATGGGTAACGTTTGGATTAAGGGCTGCCATTAAATTCAGCGCCTGAACAACGTCAGGGCAGTTGTGGCATGACAAAGAGATGAAGGTCTGAAAGCTAAGCTTGCCATCCAATCTAGTAATGCGATCAATCACTTCTTGCTCTACTTTGGCTGGGTAGCCGCTTGCCTGCAAAATAGCCAAAATGAAAGAGGTCATCTCATGACCCATCGGTAGGCCGGCAAAGGTAATGCGAGCATCTTGATCAGTCTTGCTAACGGTAAAGCTAGGCTTATGTTCAGCTCGACCATCTGTTTTAAGGGTGATCTTGTCAGACTGCTCAGTCACTTCATTTAAGAGTTCAAGCATCTGCTTGGAGCTGTCGCTGTCATCTAGGCTAGCCACGAGAACGATGGGGCTAACAATCTTTTCAAAATATACCTTTAACTGGGATTTGATATTGGTATCGAGCATGGTGATTTCCTTGGGTATTTTTTAGGTGAGTCTATTGGGCAGGATCTGGTCCTCTCCAATAGACTCTCCGAAGAGAGTCTATTGATTACTGATTCAACTTAGATCTTGCCTACGAGATCCAAAGATGGAGTCAATGTTGCTGCGCCTTCTTTCCACTTAGCTGGGCATACTTCGCCTGGGTGTGCTGCTGTGTACTGAGCGGCCTTCAACTTACGCAATGTTTCAGAAACATCACGAGCGATTTCATTTGAATGAATCTCTGCTGTCTTAATGATGCCTTCTGGGTTGATGATGAATGTGCCACGCAATGCCAAACCAGCTTCAGGAATATGAACACCGAAAGCGTTTGTCAGTGTGTGTGTTGGATCGCCAACGAGCGGGAACTTTGCTTTACCAACAGCAGGAGAAGTCTCATGCCACACTTTGTGTGAGAAATGAGTATCGGTTGTCACGATATACACTTCAGCGCCTAACTTTTGGAATTCAGCATAGTTCTCAGCTGCATCTTCAATTTCTGTTGGGCAGTTAAAAGTAAAAGCTGCTGGCATGAAAATCAGAACTGACCAGTGACCCTTGAGGGATTCGTCAGTAACGGTTACAAACTTACCATTGTGGAAAGCTTCTGTTTTAAATGGTTGAACTGCGGTATTAATAATGGACATACTGTGCTCCTAGTGTTGGTTAATCAATTTCTTTAGTAACTACTGCAACTGTGTGAATTTTGAACCTCACTTGATTATTTGTCTAATGAATAAATTTGATATTTATGATCGAATTTATAGATAATCGATTTCAAGGCCCGGAGCGCGCTTAAAACGGGTTATTTATAGATTTTTCATAAAAATTACGATTTTTTATGGCTATTTGAAGGGCGTGAACTAGCCTTTGGGCTATAGTGGTCTCAATGCCTGCAGGGCTAATTTTTTACAGAATCTGGAGAAATGACATGAGTTTCATGAAACAAGGATTAATGGCCTTATCTATTGCAGCACTTGCGCTCTTGAGTGCCTGTGTCACCGAAGGTAAATACAACCAATTGGACCAGGCATACAGCCAGCTTCAACAGGCCTACCAGGGTGATGAAGTAGAAATTCGCCAATTACAGGGCGAGCTGCGAATCACGATCCGCGACAAAATTTTATTCCCAGAAGGTGGCTATCGTTTGAATGCCAAAGCTGAGCAGGTATTGGCAAAAATGGCGCCAACATTATCTGGCTTCAAAAATACCAAGGTAGTGGTTCGTGGCTATACAGATAATGTTGCAATTGGCGCTGATCTTCGTAAGCAAGGAATTACAACCAATCTCGATCTGTCATCTAAGAGAGCGGATAACGTAGTTGACTACCTCATTCGCAAGGGCGTAAGTCAGAGTCTTATTTCTGCGCAAGGCATGGGTGAATCCAATCCAATTGCTTCTAATGCAACTCCAGAAGGCCGTGCACAGAATCGTCGCATTGAAGTTACTTTGGTCGGCCCAGGTAATTAATCTGTAGCTTATATAAAAGGATCCACAATGAAATATTTATTAAGACTTTGCGCGGTATTAGCAGTTGCATTGGGATTGGCTGCTTGCTCAGGTACGCCCGATGTCAAAACATCTTCAGCAGATTTTATTAAAGTAACAAACGGTATTTTGACCAGTAGTTATGGCAAGACTATTTATACCTTTGATAAAGATCAGGCTGGCTCAGGTAAGTCGGAGTGTGTGGCAACTTGTGCAACCAACTGGCCACCAGTCTACGTAGAGCCTGGCATTAAGCTCCCTGGTGACTTTTCTTACATCAGCCGTAATGATGGTCAGAAACAGTTGACCTATAAAGGTAAGCCGCTGTACTTCTTTGTTAAGGACAAAAATCCTGGCGATAAGACAGGTGATAACGTTAATAATGTTTGGCACGTTGTAACGCCTTAATCTGCAAAAGCATTACAGAAACAAAAGTCATTAATGCCACCTTAGGGTGGCATTCTCTTTTTAGGAAAGTGCTACTACCCCTGAAATCAAGTTGATAGCTAATGCAAGTAAGGATGTATTAAAGGCAAAGGCAGTCATTCCTTGAAGCATGACCAAGAACCGAACTCTAGAATTGGCAATATTGACGTCAGCGGTTTGACAAGTCATGCCAATCACCATGGAGAAGTAAAGAAAGTCTACATAGGTAGGTCTTAACTTGGATGCAAATAGTAAAGGCGCCTCTTTGGTTTTTTCAAGCTCTTGGTAATAGACATGTGCATAGTGCAAAGCAAACGCGGTGTGTACATATAACCAAGAAATAATATAAGTCGCTAGAACCAGGCCAACATGGCGAATGGCAATATTGGTCGGTAGTGCTCTAATGCCGGAAAGAATGATGACGATCGTTACTAAGCTCGCTGCTGCTGCAAGAACGATGATTAAGAGGATCCTCGCTGCGCCATCATCCTCTTTCTTTGAGAGATTGAGAATATTTTCTTGGGTGGAGAAATACATCATGATGTAGGTCAGCGTCAGATAGAGGCCCCCTGCAAGTATCCAAGAAAGGGCTAAACGTAGGATTGGGCTGAGATCAGCCGAGATTAGAAAGTAGGATCCGAACCCGGTGAGCGAAACAATCAGTAGCCTGTGGGTTGCGCCTATTTGGTGCCAGTATTGTGTCCAACGGGATGCTTTCATAATGACTCTAGTATGCACTTAAAATGAAGCATATTAATGAGGCATATTAATGAGGCAGTAAAAGTCTGCTTGATGCATAGATGCAAAATTAAGAAAAGGATTTGAGATTGAGATCAAATATTAGAAATTGGAGCTTGGTTACCGGTGCGCTCATTATCTTAGCTGCCTGTATTTTTTCTTATCTATTGACGAAACCTGCTGAGGCCGATGTATCAATACAGCAAGATTTATCAAATACATTTGCAATTAGAAGTGCTTAGTTTTTTATTTAAAGATCAATGCTGTAAAGGAAAAATAATGAGTAAAAAAATGATTCAAAGAATAGTAGCTGTTTCAGTAGCAGCCTCTTTAACGTTTGCCCCATTAGTCAGCAATGCCTGCACTAGCTTTTTACTAAAAGGTAGTGATGGTGGTTTTGTTTATGGGCGCACCATGGAATTTGGTTTGCCGCTGAAATCCCAGCTAACAGTCATTCCGAGAAATTTACCTATGCCTGGTGTTGGTGTGGATGGTAAACCTGGCACGGGTTTAAATTGGACCACCAAGTATGCTGCAGCAGGCATGAATGGATTGGGCATGCCAGTACTTTTGGATGGTATGAATGAAAAAGGTCTAGTGGGTGGTTTACTAAACGCGCCAAATACCGCTGTTTATCAGGCGGTTAGCCCAGCCGACTCTTCTAGCAGCATAGCCTCAGTTCAGATGTTGGTGTATGCCTTAACCAACTTCGCCAATGTTGGGGAAGTAAAGGCGGGATTTCAGAAGATTAAAGTGAATCGCTCCACAATTCCTGCGTATAACAACCAATCCGCTCCAGTTCGCATGACACTTCATGACGCCAGTGGAAAAAGTATTGTGATTGAGTACCTTAAGGGCGAATTGGTTATCACTGATAACCCAACGGGCGTGATGACAAATGATCCAGCGTTTAGGGATCAACTCAATAATATTGGTAACTACGCAAACCTTACCAGCGTAGAGAAAAACCCAATTGTGATTAACGGGGCTACTTATGTTCCGCCAAGCTCAGGCAGTGGTCTTCATGGGCTGCCAGGAGATTACTTGAGTCCAAGTCGTTTTATTCGCGCATTATTTCTGACAAAGTCAGTACCCACCACATACCCAACTGCTCAACAAGTTAATACCGCTTGGCATATTTTGGGTAGCTTTGATATTCCTCCTGGTGCCATCAGTTTGCCTGCCACGAATGCTTATGGTGGTGGTGCTGGTGGAATAGAGACAACTGAATGGAGCGCGGTAGCTGACAATAAAAATATGATTTATAACCTCAAAATGTTCGAAACAACGAATATCTATACTTATGATTTAAAGAAAATGGATGTAAGTGCTAAAGAAATTAAATACATCAAGTTGGATAAGCCGCTTGCCACGATATCCGTTAATTGATAGCTATGATGAAATTTTCTAATACACCTAGATTTGCCGCCGTAGCTTTGCTTGCGTTACTTTTCTTGTGCGGCTGCCAATCTACTGGTAAGGATGGAAAGCCGCTCACTGCTGAAGAGATTATTCAAAAGCGTGATGCGACGTTAAAGATGTCGAAGACAGGTCTTGATGCATTAATTAAGCAAAAACCGGATGTTCAAAAGGAAATTAATCAGGCAGCTGGCTATGCAGTCTTTACGACTACCAATGTCAATATCGTTTTGCTGGTAGTTGCCCGCGGTGAGGGTGTCTTGTTTGATAAGCGTCGCAAGGAGCCTATTTTTATGCAAGCACTCAAAACGGGTGAGGGCTTAGGGGCTGGTTATCAAGACCAATACCAAGTGGCGATCTTTAAGACCCCGGGGGCTATCGATCAGTTTTTATTGACCTCGATTGATGGTCGTCGTGGTGGTATTGATGTGGACGCGAATTTTTCTGCTGGTTCCGGTGGCACGATTCGTTCCTTTAACCCTGACATTACCTTCTATACAGTGGGGCTCTCGGGATACGATTTGCAAGCCAACTATGGTGGTACGCTCTATTTAGTAGATCAACAGCTCAATAGTGCTGA
The DNA here is from genome assembly GCA_947380285.1 of Burkholderiaceae bacterium. The sequence goes on from CANCQD010000125.1 coordinate 5,138, forward strand.
GACTCTGAACAGTCTTCCAAAGAAGAAGTCGGATACAAAGTAAGAATCAGAGTCTTCCCTGGCTTATCAGTTATAGAGCCCTAGCTAGCAATGGCTGGGGCTTTTCTTTTGCATGTATCTGACTCATCTACTGGTATTTCTCTATAGAAACCCACCTGAACGAGAGTAGATTGGTAGATGAACCAATCCATCTGAAAGGCTGATATGAGCAAGAAATCACTTGATATGAAT
>CANCQD010000126.1 GCA_947380285.1 Burkholderiaceae bacterium
TTTCAGGCGCGCCGAGCATTAGAGGAAACACCAGTCTTCACAGAATTGAGTAAGAACCAAAAGGCGGAGTCACAACTGGCGAATAACTTTAAAGATCCTGAGATCCGCAAGAAGATGTTCTTGCTATTTTTCTGCGTATCTTCAAGCGGAGCAATTTTGTTCTTTTGCGTGCAAGTCTATACAGCGATTTTCCTTAAAACCACAGTTAGGCTGCCGTCAGCATTGGTTGATCAACTTAGCATTTGCGCAACATTAGCCCTATTTCCGCTGACGGTATTTGCCGGATGGTTATCAGACAGAATTGGTAGAAAGCCAGTGATCATTAGTGGACTTCTACTAGGAACAATATTGATTCAGCCGGCCTACAGAGCATTACAAATCATTGGAGCAGAATTCATCCAATCTAGTAACCAAAACAGTTTGCTTGCCATCGTTACCATATTAATAACGCTATCGTTAGCGTTGGCGCTGGTGGTGGGCCCACAAACTGCTTTTCTTGCAGAACTCTTTCCAGCAAAGAATAGAAATAGTGCGGCAACCCTGCCTCACAACCTAGCGGCTGGGTGGATTGGTGGTTTGTTGCCTTTAATTGTTACTTGGCTAAACCAAGTATACGGAAACAGCCAAGCGGGGCTTTGGTATCCGACCGCGTTTCTAGCAAGCGCCGCTCTTGCGGGGCTCTTCTTTCTTCTAGAGACTAATGGAGTAAATCTATCTGAATAGCAGTCGTAAGAAAGTTTGAAATTAAATAGGCAATAAATCGTGGATTGACATTACGTAAGGCAGCTATTTTTATGGCGATGGGATTTGAGTGAAGCAATAATCGAAATACAAATAGAGAATATTTAATGGATGACGGGAGGAGTCAGTTTAAATATAAATATGTTCAGGCTGTAAATCTGATTCATAGCGTTCATATATTTGGATGTATGCAGCCTCAAGATTTTTTCTAAAAAGAGGGGTATCAAATAATGGGCTCTTTAAACGATTGTTAGCTAAGTTCTGCTTCAAGGAATCTAGTTTTTTAGAATTAAATGCCAACTCAATTGCCAAGGATTCATATTCAGCCTGTGTTGTTGTGATGAGCTCTGGCAGATCAATTGCATTCAGCAAACTCGCAGCTACTCGGCTCGCAAACGACTCCCCCGATAAAGTAAGCACAGGTAACCCAGCCCATAAGGCATCGCTAGCAGTAGTATGAGCATTACAAGGGAATGTATCGATAAATAAATCTGCTTGAGCATGGCGCGCCAAATGTTCTGAAAGAGTGATTCGTTTTGCAAATACCAATCTTTCTTCATTCACACCTTGTTTCATAGCTTGTTTTTTTAGGTTTGCCACTACCCAAGCGCTATCTTCAAGAAGCCATAAAACACTACCCTCTACTGCTTTTAATATCCGCATCCAACCGTCAAAGGTTGCTGGAAGTATCTTGTAATTGTTATTAAAACTACAAAATACAAAACCTTGATCTGGCAAACCAAAATCTCGTCTTGAATATTTCTTATCTGAGATTGTTCGCTTTCTATCATTTGGCTGATAGCAATTTGGTAAATATGCGACTTTTTCTGAATAAAATTGCTGTGACTGAATTGGAATCAAGGTACTGTCAGCAATAATGTAATCGATATAGTCAGACCCCATAGTTCCTGGATAACCTAAAAAATTTACCTGGATAGGCGCCGCCTTATAGGAAAATATCTCAGTTCTGGATTCCAGGGTAAAACCTTTTAAGTCAACCGCAATGTCAACATTTAAATTTCTACTTAGTTGGGCAATTTCAATATCTGACTTGCCGCCAACTTCAATGAACTGGTCAAATGGCTTTTCTAGCCGTTGACGCATCTCATCGTTTGCCATTGGTCCAAATGAAAAACCAATTAATTCAAACCGACTTTTATCATGCAACTCAAAAAGTTCAGCCATCAAGTGTCCGGTAGCATGATTATGAAAATCTGCTGAAAAGTAGCCAATTCGAATTTTATTGCCTTTGGGGCGCTTAGGGATTGGGCCTAAAGCAAAGTTAAATGGATATTTATTTTGAGCAAAAATCACCGAAGATTGTTTGTGAAGAATTGCGCTGTCAGTTAGCGCTAGATGCGGGAATGGGGTTATAACCCTTTGATTAGCTGACACTTTATTTGTGATATTTTCCAAGTGCAATTCAAAGTCCGACCAACTACAGATTTTCATCTTAGTATGAAGTAAATGTCCATGCATCCAATTTATAGCAGACTTTAGACTCAGAGCTTTATCATAATGAGCAATTGCCTCTTCATAACACTTGAGTTCATTTAATGTATTGCCTTTGTTTGAGTATGCTTCAGCATAGTCAGGCTTTAGACTCAGCGCCTTGTCATAAATGGCGATTGCCTCTTCATAACGCTTGAGTTCATTTAATGCATTGCCTTTGTTTGACTATGCTTCAGCATAGTCAGGCTTTAGAAAAATTGCTCTGTCACATTGAGCAATTGCCTCTTCATAACGCTTGAGTTCATTTAATGTATTGCCTTTGTTTGAATATGCTTCAGCATAGTCAGACTTTAAACTCAGCGCTTTGTCATAATAAGTGATAGCTTCTTCATAGCGCTTAAGTTCGTACAGGACATTGCCTTTATTGGAATATGCTTCAGCATACTTTGGCTCTAGTTTAATAGATTTATCGTACATATCAATGGCATTACTAAAATCACTTAAATCAAAGAATATATTCCCCAAATTGCTCAAAGTTAAGGCATTTTTTGGCAGGGCCTTGAGAGATAAGTTTAGATAATCAAGCGCCTCTGAGTATTGTTTTCTTTGGGCGGCTATAACGCCAAGAAGCCTAAGAACGTGAGGATTATTGGGTTGTAACTTCAATGCTTGCTTAAGATATAAATGCGCAGATTCAAAGTTGGATCCTCCAAGAGAATCAAATGCCTTATTCAAAAGAAAATTAATTTGAGGATTCATGGCTAAATATTACCGTAAAGAGTTAAAAGGCATCAAAAAAACCAAGTCAGACGCTAGGATTTAAAACCCCAGCAGAAGTATTTAAACAAGCGTTGCGCTGACCGGTTAAATCTGCCTCAGTTAACTTGCGAGGGGATATTAACCCACCATCGCCAACCCATGGATGCTTAATCGTTGATGGTGGAAATGGGTGATTCGATTAAATAACTGCCCCACCCTAACCACAACATTTCTTTGCGTTGACACTTTGTTGACAACCAATGAAAAAGGCTCGCTAGCAGTTAAGCAGTGAGCCTTATGTTTATTGGTGCCCCTTGTCCGACTCGAACAGACCACCTACTGATTACAAATCAGTTGCTCTACCAGATGAGCTAAAGGGGCAACGTAGAAATTTTAACCTATTTCACAATCTTCAGGAAGGATTGCTTAGCGCTTTTGGTTTCTGAGGGCTCAAGCTTTTCAGGAATTTGTTCTTGAATTGTGCTTGAGTCAAATGGGAATGACATACCTTGACCATTTTCTCTAGCGTAAATAGCCAAAACATGGGTTATCGGAACCAAGATTTTTCTTGGTACCCCACCAAACCTCGCTTGGAAACTAATGTAGTCATTCTCAATTTGCAGTTGATGGCATGCTTCTATAGATAAATTCAGAACAATTTCATCATTCTTCACAAACTCCATTGGCACTTCAACTGTTGAGTCGACAAATACCGCAATAAAAGGTGCGAAACCATTATCCGAGCACCACTGATGTAGCGCTCGGATTAGGTAGGGTTTATTGCTTGGAATATCAGACATGCTGAGTTGTCATGAACCACCAATGAAACTTAACGGCGCATTACCTTTTCAGAAGGCGTTAATGCCTCAATGTAGGCTGGCCTGCTGAAAATGCGTTCTGCATACTTCAAGAGGGCTGCTGCATTGCGTGAGAGGTCAATGCCGTAATGCTCAAGGCGCCATAACAATGGCGCAATGGCTACGTCCAACATTGAGAACTCTTCGCCCAACATATATTTGTTCTTCACAAAAATTGGGGCAAGTTGAGTTAAACGATCACGAATAGCTAAACGAGCCTTTTCATGAACCTTTTCGGCAGCTTTGCCTTTTTCATTTTCTAATGCTGCAACGTGCACAAATAATTCTTTCTCAAAATTGAAGAGAAATAGACGTGCGCGTGCGCGTGCAACTGGATCAGGCGGCATTAACTGTGGATGAGGAAAACGCTCGTCAATATATTCATTGATGATGTTTGACTCATACAAAATTAAGTCACGCTCAACCAAGATGGGGACTTGGCCATAAGGGTTCATCACCGAGATATCTTCTGGCTTGTTAAACAAGTCCACATCACGGATCTCAAAGTCCATGCCTTTTTCAAAAAGCACTAGACGGCAGCGTTGCGAGAATGGGCAGTTAGTGCCCGAGTACAACACCATCATAAGTTTATTTCCTTAAATTTCTACTTCAAAACAACAAACGTACAGCAAACGAGATACTTAAACCCCGTTCAAATCTTAGTGAATATCTTTCCAGTAAGCTTTATTCAAACGCCAAGCCAACAAAGTAAAGATTGCCAAGAACAAGAGCGCGATAACGCCAAGACGCTTACGCTCTAATTGAACTGGCTCAGCCATCCAGGACAAGAAAGCAACCAAGTCGGCGATATTATCGTCGTACTCTTGAGGCTTCATAGTTCCTGGTGTTAACTGTTCAAAGCCAACAAATACCTTTTCCATGCGGCCTTCATCATGGGGGTCCTTGCGCTCCTCAAACTTAGCAGCGCGCTCACCTTGCAACTGCCATAAAACGTGTGGCATACCTACGCTTGGATAAACCAAGTTATTCCAGCCAGTTTGAGTGGTGTCATCTTTATAGAAGGTGCGGAAATAGGTGTATAGCCAATCCGTACCACGTGCACGCGCTTCAACTGATAAGTCCGGGGGATTCTTACCAAAGAACGCCTTACCTTCTTTTGGAGTCATGGAGATCGTCATCAGATCACCAACTTTAGCGTCATTCAAAATCAAATTATCTTTGATCTGTTGGTCAGTCAAACCAATATCGCGTAAGCGGTTATAACGCATGCTCACAGCAGCGTGACAATTTAAGCAATAGTTAACAAAGATCTTAGCGCCATTTTGCAAAGACGCATTTTTGCTAACGCGATCTGGCGCCTTATCTAATGGATAACCGCCTTCGTTCGCATTTACATTGCCACCAACTAAACCAAGCGCAACAACCAATATCGTTACTTGGCAGATGCCCATCAAAGTTTGCAGAATTCGTTTCATACTAGTTCCTAATTTCTCTTTGCCAATTTCTCAGGCGTGAATTAATGGGCCTTAAAAGTAACGCGCGTCGGTACTGGCTTGAATGTGCCAAGCTTGCTCCAGAACGGCATTCCCAAGAAG
>CANCQD010000127.1 GCA_947380285.1 Burkholderiaceae bacterium
ACGGATCGATATTGGAAAGGAAGGGGTGGATTATACCCATCCAAACGGCTTCTCGCTTTAATATATAGGGCTATCCGTGTGGGAAATACCAAGGAATCCAGCTTATGCCAGCCAAGAAGTCAGAGAGTCAAAAACCCGGTCTTGAGGTCGAAATCGACCCCGATTTGCGCTATGAGCAGGCTGTAAAAGAGCTGGAGAAGCTTATTTCTGATATGGAATCTGGCAAATTTTCCCTGGAGGAAACCTTGCTTGCCTATCAACGTGGCGCGGCATTACTAAAGCACTGCCAAGGAATGTTAGCTCAGGTTGAGCAACAGGTTCGAGTGTTCGAGGCTTAATTGAGTACTAATTTTCAATTTCAGGAGTGGCTAGCTGCTCACTCCGAGCGAGCTGAACAGGCTTTAGATCGCTTGCTTGATTCGGCAAAAACCACTCCTCATCGTTTACACGAGGCAATGCGCTATGCGGCGCAGGGCGGTGGTAAGCGTATCCGTCCTCTATTGGTTTACGCTTCTGGTCAGCTTGGCAGTAATCAGGATGTAGCGCTTATCGAGTCATTGGATACTGCTGCAGTGGCAATTGAATGTATTCATGCTTACTCATTAGTGCACGATGATTTGCCATGTATGGATGATGATGATTTACGGCGTGGTCGTCCTACAGTTCACAAAGCGTTTGATGAAGCAACTGCATTATTAGTTGGCGATGCATTACAAACCCGCGCCTTTGAAATTCTGGCTAATGCAAACTGTGATGCGCAAGTACGCCTCAAAATGATTACTGTTTTAGCTGTCGCTTCTGGCTCGCGCGGTATGGCCGGTGGCCAGGCTATCGATTTAGAAAGTGTGGGTAAAACATTAGATCTGCCAGGCTTAAAGCAAATGCATGCTATGAAGACTGGCGCTCTCTTGTCATGTGCCGTTGAGTTAGGCGGTATTGCTGCCAACCTTAACCCTGCGCAAATGATGAATCTCAATCATTATTCAAAATCTTTGGGGTTAGCGTTTCAGATTGTGGATGACGTACTTGATGCCACTGCCGATAGTCAAACCTTGGGTAAAACGGCTGGTAAAGATGCTGCGGCGAATAAGCCGACCTATGTGACCTTGATGGGTTTAGACTATGCAAAGAAGCAGGCTAAAGAGTTGCAAGAAACAGCAATCGCTAGTTTGGATACTTTTGGTGCGCAAGCACAGGCATTAAAAAATTTGGCTCACTTAGTTGTCAATCGCGGCAAATAAGAGAAATACAAGAGAAATACAAGAGAAATTCATTAGTACAAATGATTTAAGTTCAATGACTTTATATTCCATTAATTCCCCCGACGATCTCAGAAAACTATCACGCGAAGAGCTACCCGCTTTAGCTGATGAGTTGCGTGAGTTTGTTTTGGACTCTGTTTCTAAGACTGGCGGACATCTGTCGTCAAACTTGGGAACAGTCGAGTTGTCAATTGCTTTGCATTATGTATTTGATACGCCGAAAGATCGAATCGTTTGGGATGTGGGTCATCAAAGCTACCCACACAAGATTTTGACTGGTCGTCGTGAGCGCATGAATACTTTGCGTCAGTACAAGGGGTTATCAGGCTTTCCACATCGATCTGAAAGTGAGTTTGATGCTTTTGGTACCGGCCATTCATCAACGAGTATTTCAGCGGCGATGGGAATGGCTCGGGCTTTTCAAACCAAAGGTGAGCGACATGTGGCGGTAGCTGTTATTGGAGATAGCGCCATGACAGGCGGGATGGCTTTTGAAGCCATGAACAATGCTGGTGTGTATGACGACTTGCCGCTGGTAGTGATCTTGAATGACAACGACATGTCGATCTCGCCTGCGGTGGGTGCGCTTAATCGACATTTAGCTCGATTACTCAGCGGTAATATTTACTCTGCGACTAAAAAAGGTATTGATAGTGTTTTATCAATTGCACCGCCCTTACGTGAGTTTGCTAAACGTCTTGAAGATCATGCCAAAGGCATGGTCTCCCCTTCAACCATTTTCCAAGAATTTGGTTTCAATTACTTCGGTCCGATTGATGGGCATGATTTAGATGCCCTGATTCCGATGCTGCAGAACGTCCGTCGCTTAGCTTTAGAGGGGCGCGGACCACAGTTTTTGCATGTGGTAACTAAAAAAGGCCAAGGCTATGAGTTAGCTGAAGCAGATCCCGTGCTTTATCACGGCCCAAGCAAATTTAATCCACAAGAGGGCGTCAAAAAATCGGCTGCTGGCAAGAAAACGTTCACTCAAGTGTTCGGTGAATGGTTATGTGATATGGCGCACGCAGACCCTTTATTGGTTGGCATTACTCCAGCCATGCGAGAAGGTTCCGGCTTAGTTGAGTTTGAGAAGAGTTTCCCTAAGCGTTACTACGATGTTGGTATTGCCGAGCAGCATGCGGTCACTTTTGCAGCTGGTATGGCATGCGAGGGAATGAAACCGGTAGTGGCTATTTACTCTACTTTCTTACAGCGTGCGTATGACCAACTCATTCATGATGTGGCATTGCAAGACTTACCCGTCTTATTTGCACTAGATCGTGCTGGTCTTGTTGGCGCTGATGGCGCTACGCATGCTGGCGCATATGACATTCCATTCTTACGCTGTATTCCGAATATGCTGGTGATGACGCCAGTGGATGAAGCAGAGTGTCGCGACTTATTAACTACTGCTTTCCATCAACCCCATCCAAGTGCAGTGCGTTATCCACGTGGCGCAGGTGTAGGCACAATTGCTTCTAAAGAGTTGCGCACCCTACCAATGGGTAAGGGCGAGCTTCGGCGTAAATCAACAGCGCCCCTTGGTCAACGTGTAGCGATATTGGCATTTGGTACTTTGCTTTATCCTGCGCTCGAAGTAGCGGAAGGTATTGATGCAACGGTGGCTAATATGCGTTTTGTTAAACCACTTGATGTGGATTTAATTCAATCGCTGGCTGTTGATCACGATTATTTTGTGACGATTGAGGACGGCGCGATTGCCGGTGGCGCTGGTAGCGCTTGCTTAGAAGCGCTATCCAATCTCGGCATCAATAAACCCCTCTTGCAATTAGGTCTTCCTGATCAATTCATTGAACATGGCGACTACGGCTTGTTGATGACCAAGTGTGGTTTGGATGCAGAAGGTATTGCCAAGTCCATCAAACAACGTTTTCCTGCAATATTGACCGTAAATTCAGCGCTTGTAGGCAAATAAGCCAGTTTTGCCTGAAAATAGAGCCATGAATGACATGAACCCCGCTTTTTTAAAGCCAAGCGCAATGCCTGATGTGCAATCAACTCGGGATGAGCGCGCTTTGCCAATTGAGCAGGTAGGTATTCGTGGCGTACGTCATCCACTCACTATTCGTAGCAAAACGGGTAATTTTCCATCGGTAGGTTTATTTGAGATGGACGTCGCTTTGCCTGCGCATGTGAAGGGCACTCATATGTCGCGTTTCATGGCTTTGCTACAAAAACAAGATATTGCTGTCGATAGCACTTCAGTAGTGGCAATGGTGCGCGAGATGTTGCCATTGCTCGATGCTAAAGAAGGGCATGTGCAATTTACTTATACACACTTTGTTAAAAAAGCGGCCCCAGTATCTGGTGTTGAAAGCTTAATGGACTATGAAGTGACTTGGATGGCTGCTGCCAAACAAAATGCCAATGGCGGTACAGAGATTGAATTGGGTTTGCGTGCACAAGTTCCAGTCATGAGCTTGTGCCCTTGCTCAAAAGAGATTTCTGATTTTGGTGCGCACAATCAGCGCTCACATGTAACGATGTCAGTAGTTTTGGATGCTGAAACTAAAATGACGGTAGAAGATTTGGTATCTGCTGCAGAGAGTGAAGCATCCAGTGAGTTATGGGGCTTACTAAAACGTCCTGATGAAAAATGGGTAACTGAGCATTCTTATAGCAACCCCAAATTTGTAGAAGACTTGGTTCGTGATGTGGCTGGCAATCTCAAGGCAGATCAGCGCATTCACTCTTTTGTAGTTGAGGCTGAGAACTTTGAGTCCATTCATAACCACAGTGCATTCGCCCGAATCAGTCACCAGAAATAAGCAGCAACTAATTAGTCACAATAAATCTATTTCAGATTATTGCTTTGCAAATCCCAACGGGGTTTGATATCAAAGGCTCCAGAAGTTGTGGAGCCATTATTTTTTTCAATCAAGCGTAGTGCTCCAGCAAAAGCAATCATGACTCCGTTATCAGTACAGAGTTCAAGTGGTGGGTAATGTACTTCAAAGCTATTGTGCTTTGCTTTGTCATTGAGTGCAGCACGTAGTTGTAAGTTAGCGCCAACACCACCTGCAAGCACTAAATGCTTGCAACCAGTTTGCTTGAGGGCTTTCTCTGACTTGCTTACCAGTACCGCAACGATCGAGTCGACAAAACTTCTAGCAAGATCTGCATGGAATTGTGCAATCGCATTTGCATCATCAATCTTTTTCTCGGCAAACTTTTTAGTTTGATTGAGAACGGCAGTTTTTAGTCCAGAGAAAGAAAAATCTAAATCACCAGAATGCAGCATTGGTTTTGGTAAATCAAAAATCCCCGGGCGACCCTGCTCTGCCAATTTGGAGATTGCTGCGCCACCAGGGTAGTCCAATCCAAGTAATTTGGCTGTCTTATCAAAAGCCTCTCCCGCCGCGTCATCCAAAGTTTCGCCCAGTAGTGCGTATTGACCAATTCCAGAGACTTTCATGAGCTGGGTATGGCCGCCAGACACCAGAAGGGCGATAAATGGAAATTGGGGGGCTGTTTGTCCCAAAAGCGGCGAAAGTAGGTGTCCTTCGAGGTGGTGTACCCCAATAGAGGGCAAATCAAGGCCTTGGGCTAGGGATTTAGCAAAAGCACTTCCCACTAGCAGGGCGCCAGCTAGACCAGGGCCTTGAGTGAATGCCACGGCATCAATATCGGTTAATTTGAGGCCAGATTGGGCTAAAGATTGATCTAAAAGGGGTAAAACACGGCGAATATGATCTCGGGAGGCTAATTCGGGGACAACACCCCCATAGTCCCGGTGCATGGCGATCTGGGAGTGCAGGCCCTGGCCCAGTATGCCTTGGCAGGCTGGTTTGCCCTCTTCCCAAGGAGTGGTGTTGTATAAAGCCACCCCGGTCTCGTCACAAGAAGTTTCTATTCCTAAAACAATCATTTTTTCGTTTGGTCGTGCTAGAATCGCAATTCAGTTAATTTTTCGATATCTATCGAGCATATACGAGTTAAATAAGTATGACTACAGTCCGCCTCCGCGAAAACGAACCATTTGAAGTGGCATTGCGCCGTTTCAAGCGCACCATTGAAAAGAATGGCCTTTTGACAGACTTGCGTGCACGCGAGTTCTACGAGAAGC
>CANCQD010000128.1 GCA_947380285.1 Burkholderiaceae bacterium
TTTGGTTTAGCTGGTAAAGAAAATCAAGTCGGACAAGTAACAGGATTGGCATGGACTGAGGTGGGCGGTGATTTGCTCACCATTGAAGCTGCAGTAATGCCAGGTAAGGGTGTAATTACTCGGACAGGTTCTATCGGCGATGTGATGAAAGAATCTGTAGAGGCTGCTCGTACGGTTGTTCGCTCCAGATCAAGGCGCTTGGGGATTGCTGATGATTCATTTGAGAAGAAGGATATTCATATTCACTTCCCGGATGGTGCAACTCCTAAAGACGGTCCATCTGCAGGTATCGCTATTACAACGGCTTTAGTTTCTGTCCTTACTGGAATCCCTATTCGATCTGATGTTGCTATGACAGGCGAAATTACTCTGCGTGGAGAGGTTTTACCAATCGGCGGATTAAAAGAAAAGCTCTTAGCTGCTCATCGGGGCGGTATTAAGTTGGCTTTAATCCCAGAGGAAAACGTTAAGGATTTAATTGATATTCCAGATAACGTCAAAAATGCAATCGAGATTATTCCCGTCCGCTGGATTGATAAGGTTTTGGAATTGGCGTTAGAGCGTATGCCAGAAGCCTTGCCAGATCCTACGCCTGAAGAGTTGGCCAAAAAGGCTGCTGAAGCCAGTAAGGCTATTGAAAAGGGGTCATCTGCAGACGTTCTGAAGCATTGATAATCAGGTGATTTTTCGCTAAATGTTCCACATCTAATGGGGTTCATTCAGCGGAAAATCCACCTTAAATCCACGCTTAGGTTACAATCTCAGCTGTAATATTTTGGGGCGCTTAGCTCAGTTGGTAGAGCGTCTGCCTTACACGCAGAATGTCGGGAGTTCGAGCCTCTCAGCGCCCACCAAATTATTACCTTCAATTTTCTTTGCGCCTACTCAGGCATTTCAATACCCAGCAGCTACACCCCTAGTACACTCGTGGTATTGATATTTTTTACTAGCGAATCTTTACATGTTTGATACCGTCCGTAAGCACCAACGAATTCTGCAGCTTGTATTACTGCTCTTGATCGTTCCGTCTTTTGCATTCTTCGGAATCTCTAGCTATTCCAGCTTTCTGGATAAAGAGACGGATCTCGTCAAAATTAATGGCAAGCCGATTACTGCTCAAGAAGTGGATACTGCTGCAAAACGTCAAGCGGAGCGCGTTGGTGGAAATGCGCAGATTGCTCAAAGCCTCCAATTTAGACAGGCAATTTTGAATGAGTTATTGCAACAACGGATTCTTGGGTTTGCAGTTAGCAATTTACGTTTACAGGTTGGCAAAGAGGCTCTTGTAAAAAGCTTGCAAAATATTCCACAAATTCGTGCCCTTTATAAACAAGACGGTAGTTTTGATGACGCACGATTCAAACAGTTATTGACTAGCAACGGTTTGAATGAAGAACAATTTTATGCAAGTCAAGCATACGATTTAAGGATCGGTCAATTCGTTAACTCTGTAGCGCGTACTGAAATTGCTAGCCCAAAATTATCTGAAATCGTTTCAACGCTATATGAAACTGAGCGACAAGTTCAAGCCTTATCCTTTGATGCCAAAGATTATTTGTCCAAGGTAAGCCCTTCCCAAGAAGATCTTCAGACTTTCTATAACAGCAACGCCAAGCTCTTTGAGAGTCAGGAATACGTTGATGTTGAATACATTGTTCTTAAAGCAGACCCCAAAGAAGATGCCAAAGTATTTAGTGAAAAAGCAGATCAATTTGCCAATATGACTTATGACCAGTCAGATAGCCTTAAGCCAGCCGCCGATAAATTAAAGTTGAACGTGGAAACACAAAAGGGCGTCACTCGCTCTGGTGCAACAGGTGTGGCAAAAGATCACCCATTAGCCAATCCAAAAGTAGTTCAAGCATTGTTTGGCGATGAAGCCGTTAAGAACAAGCGTAACATTGAAGCAGTACAAACATCTCCTGGCATTTTTGTTTCTGCTCGAGTGATCACTTTTCACCCTGCGCAAATTTTGCCGTACAAAGATGTAGCCGCAGAGGTCAAGCGACAAGTTTCTCAACGCATGGCTGAGAAGCTTGCGGTAAATGCTGCTGCTGAACGTTATGTTGCATTGGAAAAGGATCCCAAAAGCACTACTGGATTTGCTAGCCCTATTTGGGTTTCTCGTAATAAGCCTGGAAATTTAGTGGGCGGTGCGCTCGATGATGTGATGTCTGTCAATCCTGATAAATTTCCCGCACTTGTTTCTGTTCAAAATCCTGGCATTGGCACCATCCTGTATCGAATTGACCAAGTACGCCAACCCACAGGGGTTGATGCAAAGATACATAAAGCGCAAGCTCAACAGATTCAAGCACTTGCTGCTCAGTCTGAATTCGCAGGTTTTATGGCTTACTGGCGTGATGTGGCTGGCGTTAAGGTGATTAACCCCCTGAAGCCTCCATCCTCTAGCTCGGGTAGTTAAACTTAGGAGCTGGAAGCGCTTCCAAGTTCATCATTTACTTTTAAGCATTGTTTGATATGGGGCCATGGCGTCCCATACGTTTTTGTAGAGTATGACTTGCGCTTTCTCATTGGGATGCATGCGATCAGCTTGAAACAACGTGAGTTCAGAGGCAACACCCTTTAGAAAGAAGGGGAGTAGTTGAACTTGCTCCTGACGAGCCAGCTTTGGAAATAATTCCTGAAATTGCTTGGTGTAATCTTGTCCATAGTTTGGTGGAATTTGCATGCCAAATAAGAGAACTTTTGCTCCAGAGTTCTTACTCATTTGAATCATCTTACGTAAATTGTTTTCTGATTCCCGTATTGATAGCCCACGCAATGCATCATTTGCTCCTAGCTCCAAAAGAACAATTCCTGGCTTCTTTTGCTCTAAGAGCCTTGGCATTCTAGACAAGCCACCAGAACTTGTTTCGCCGCTAATGCTGGCATTAAAAATGATCCAAGGACTAGCGTCCCTGTGGAGCTGATCCTCTAGAAGCCTTACCCAGCCAGTCCCACGCGCTAAGCCATATTCTGCGGAAAGACTGTCGCCCATCACTAAAATAGTAGCGTTCGTCTGGGCCTGTGTGCCAAAGGGAATAAACAGGCAAAATAGAGCAAATGCCATTGATATGGCTCTTAGTTTTCTACTCAAGAAGCTCAACCAAATAATTTGATTCATTTATGAGTATTCCAGTAAAGGTCCTTAGTGCGATACACCTAGGTAAACACGTTTTATCTAGCGATGGATCCTTAACTATTTTGCACGACATTAGCTTTGATGTCTGTGAGGGCGAAAGTGTTGCTATTACCGGCGCCTCTGGCTCTGGGAAAAGTACTTTGCTTGGCCTCTTAGCAGGTTTGGATACTCCCACTAGCGGGCATGTTGAATTAGCCAAACTAAACCTAAACCAGTTAGATGAGGATGGACGGGCTAAGTTACGGGGTCAAAAGGTGGGATTTGTATTTCAATCCTTTCAATTGCTGTCACACTTAACAGCCCTTGAAAATGTCATGCTTCCAGCTGAGCTCAATGGCCTAAAAATGGCCAAAGAAAATGCGCTCCTATGTTTAGAGCAAGTGGGTTTGGGCGATCGTGCCAACCATTTCCCCAAAACCCTATCCGGCGGGGAGCAACAGCGGGTTGCTCTGGCAAGGGCCTTCATCATGAAACCCGCCATTCTTTTTGCAGATGAGCCTACTGGCAGCCTGGATGAGGCTAGTGGAAACCGTGTTATTGAGTTACTTTTTGAACTAAATCGGGCCAACCACTCAACCCTTGTTTTGGTGACCCATGACCAGATCTTGGCTGATCGGTGCCAGCGGCAATTGCACCTTCAAGGCGGACGATTGCTGTAGGCAAAACCTTATAATCTAGGGATGTCTTTTTTCCACTTTTTGCCTGGCGCTGATGCGCTTTCCCCATTCCGCCAACAGCGTCTTTTAGCTACTTTGGCTGCACAAGGGGTTGATCTCGAGTCTATCGAAGCTCAATACATCCACTTCATCTGGTCTAATGCTGAGCTTAGCTCTCAAAATCAAGAGATTTTGGCTAGCTTATTGACCTACGGTCAGCCTTTTCATTCCAAAATCAATTCAGGAAAGTCTTGGTTTGGAAAAGATCAGTCTGAGGGACAGGGCGTCATAGCCATTCCTCGGCTGGGAACAGTTTCTCCATGGGCAAGTAAAGCTACGGATATTGCTCGTCAATGCAGTCTAGATATTCTGCGTCTTGAGCGTGGCGTTCAATTTGCTTGGAAGAGTAAAAAAGCGCTCTCTGCAGAGCAAAAACAATTCGTGCTCGCAGCAGTTCATGATCGGATGACTGAGGCAGTGATTGAATCAATTGAAGATGCTAATGCGCTATATCAATCTTTAGAAGATAGACCTTTAGCCCGCATCCCCGTGATGACTGAGGGTAGGGCGGCGCTGGATAAGGCCAACCAAGAACTAGGTCTTGCTTTATCCGATGATGAAGTGGCCTACCTTGCTGAAAGCTTTACGCGCCTGCAGCGTAATCCATCGGATGTTGAATTAATTATGTTTGCTCAGGCAAACAGCGAGCACTGTCGTCATAAAATATTTAACTCCACCTGGACA
Organism: Burkholderiaceae bacterium; assembly: GCA_947380285.1. The sequence goes on from CANCQD010000128.1 coordinate 4,546, forward strand.
ATTGATGGCGATGATCAAGAGCGTTCTTTATTCGCCATGATTCGCAATACCCACCAATTGCAACCGGAAGGTACGATAGTCGCTTATTCCGATAACTCAGCCGTTATGGTTGGTTGTGAGGCGGAAACTTGGGTGCCTCAGGGAGACCAGCACCGCTACGAAAAAGATACACGCTTAGTTCACACCTTAATGAAGGTGGAGACTCATAACCACCCAACAGCGATTGCCCCATTTCCTGGAGCGTCTACAGGAGCTGGTGGTGAGATTCGTGATGAGGGTGCAACTGGCATAGGCGGACGCCCTAAGGCGGGCCTTACCGGCTTCTCAGTCTCAAATCTGAATATACCTGGCACCGACCTTCCTTGGGAAAGTGAAAAATACGGTAAGCCAGAGCGTATTGCTACCCCATTACAAATCATGATTGATGGCCCCTTAGGCGGCGCTGCATTTAATAATGAATTCGGTAGACCAATTCTGGGTGGATATTTCCGTGTCTTTGAACAAACTTTAGATGGCACGCGTCGTGGTTATCACAAGCCCATCATGATTGCCGGTGGTATCGGTAGCATCGATTCTATTCATACCGAGAAAAAAGTAATTCAATCAGGGCATCTATTGATTCAGCTTGGCGGTCCTGGCATGCGCATTGG
>CANCQD010000129.1 GCA_947380285.1 Burkholderiaceae bacterium
TGAAATTTTTTGTGCTGTTTTTTTTGGAAAATAAACCATGAGCCTCCAGCGTATCAGCGAATTTGCCGAAAACCAAGAGGGAAGTGCAATTTTTATTACTTTAAAAGCGGGAAGCCTTGTCTGGCTTACATCCGGAAGTTTTCGCCCAGGTAGACTCTGCGGACGGCATCGTTCTGAATAATCTGATCAGGCTTACCTTCAGCCAATACGCTACCTTCGCTGATGATGTAGGCGTGGTCACAGATACCCAGGGTTTCGCGGACGTTGTGGTCGGTAATCAGTACCCCAATTTGGCGGTCCCGAAGGAAGCGAACAATACGCTGGATTTCCCCAACAGCAATAGGGTCAACACCAGCAAAGGGCTCATCTAGCAGGATAAATTTTGGCTGGGAAGCGAGAGCTCTCGCAATTTCTACCCGCCTACGTTCACCACCGGATAGGGAGAGGGCTGGGTTATTGCGCAGATGACTAATTTGGAGTTCGCCCAAGAGCTCATCTAGGCGGTTGGCAATTTCAGCTTTAGTCAGGGGCTTGCCACCTTGAGCTTGAAGCTCTAGGACTGCCTGAATATTTTCAGCTACGTTGAGTTTTCTAAATACAGAGGCTTCTTGCGGCAAATAGGAGAGACCCATCCGAGCGCGCTCATGAATCGGTAAATGCGTAATATCTGCGCCATCTAAAACGATATTTCCACCATCGAGTGGGACTAGTCCAACAATCATGTAGAACGAAGTTGTTTTGCCTGCTCCATTTGGGCCGAGTAGACCTACCACTTCACCGCATCTAACTTGCACGGATACATCACGAACTACGGTTCTTGAGCCATACCGTTTTTGTAGGTTATGGGCGCTTAGTGTGGGCGCATTATCTATGTGGGCTAAATCCGCTGTCATTTCTCTAGGGTTGCTTTTCGTCTTGGTGAAAGGATGGCTCTTGCTAAGGGCAGATCATCCGGTTTTGCATCTTTAGGAGGCGTGACATGATAGTACTGCTTTACATCATCGTACTCAATTTTCCAGCCCTTTAATTGATCGAGCATTTGCATATTGAGCAAGCGCTTCAAGCTGGCATCGCCTGTCAACGTCAGAAACTCAGTCTTGGCATCATAGGTAACCTGGGCACCACGGCCTTGCATGAACTCATCTGCAAGGCCCTCGCGACGTTGTCTAAAGCTTGCAACCGCTTCCGGAGTGCCCACGACATCGACAAACTCATAACCTTGAGGATCCACTTCAATGTGGCCGTCCTCACCAGTAACAATAATGCTGCCTTTGATCAATAGCACCTGACCATTGAGGTCATAGATTTGCTTAACGTCGTTTACAGAAACTTTTTCCGCTTCCAGAATGACGGGTTTGTCTTGGTCTGCTTTTTCTGCGAACGACAAAGATGCAAGGGAGAGCCCAAAGCTTAGGAGCGCAAGGCGAACCAATAAAATTTTCATCGACATCATTTTATTGATGGCTCCGTGGGGCGCGCTCGATACGTCCTTTAACTTGACCGCTGAGCACCATACTTTGTTCGACGTTGTTAAACACACCACCTTCGGTGGAGTTCATGATCGACATGCCCTGCTCAAGGGTAATTGGCCGATCGGTTTCAATAATGTCATCGTTAATGAGCACTTTAAAATAGCTTGAGCTGGCCAACATTCTTAAAGTAGCTGGCTGTGATGCAGTCGCCTCTTGAGCCGGGCGAAAGATGCTAGCGTTATCGTATAAATCGAGGATGGTGAGATCGCCGTCGAGATGTCCGGTATCCGATTTCACTGTTACAGGTGCTTTTTCAGCTTGGAACAGGCGCATGCGCGGCGTGAGGATATCAATAGAGGCATCGTCATCATAGTGAGTGACTTTGACCCCCAACACTCGGTATTTAGTATTGCCCAATTCATTTAAGGCCGACAGTGCACCATCTTTGATGGTGTAGTCAGGCTCATGAAGGCGCACGCGTTCTAAAGGAGATTTTTCTGGTGGAGTATTTTTTTGGACCAACCAAAAAGTTGCCAGCGTGAGAACGCCCATCAATATTAAGGGCAGCAGGCGCAACAGAGCGCGACCGATGCCAACCTTAATTTGCTGAGGCTTTAACTGCATTGCTTAGCTAAGAGCTTTGTTGAGTAATTCTTCATAGCGATTCTGTGCTTTGAGAATCAGGTCACATACTTCACGTACCGCACTATTACCGCCATTGCGTGTCGTCACCAAGTGGGAAAATTCTTGGACAGCTTCGTGACCTTGTGCCGGACAAATTCGAAAGCCTGCATTTTTCATCATTTGCATGTCTGGCCAATCGTCACCCATAACAGCACAGTCAGCCGTAGTCAGTCCGAGAGATTGAAGAACTTCATTCAGGGCAATGGCTTTGTTTTCAACTCCCATGTGAACATGTTTAATGCCAAGCTCTTCGCAGCGCGCTAAAACCATTTTGGAATTTCTGCCGGTAATGATGGCAGTCGGAATGCCGCATTGCTCTAATAATTTGATGCCTAAACCATCTTGAATATCAAAGGCCTTTAAAGATTCTTTGCCATCAGAGCCAATCCAAACTTGTCCATTTGTTAATACGCCATCAACATCTAATACCAAAAGCTTCACTTTGCCTGCACGCTCCCAGGCCTGTGGATATTGAGTTAATGGGTTGGTGTTATGGGGATTAAAGGCGCTAGGCATAAAAAAGGACTCGATTACTAATGGAGATTAAATAACTTTGGCTGCAAATAAATCATGCAGATTTAATGCGCCTAATAAATGGCCTTGGTTATCTGTCACTACCAAATGATTGATGCGATGTTTCTCCATCATCTCGATCGCTTCTTCAGCAAGTAACTCTGCTGGAATGGTGCGAGGATCGGCAGTGGTCGCACTCTTCAGTTTGATGCCGCCAAGGTCGGTCGTTTTTTCCAGAAGGCGACGCAAGTCACCGTCAGTCAATATGCCAAATACTTTTTTGTTGGCATCTAGGATCACGACCATACCCATACGCTTTGCGGTCATCTCTAACAAGGCATCTTGTAGCGATGCATCAATGGAAATCTTTGGCGTGTCTGCAAGGCTACGCATTACTTCGCTGACATGCATTAATTGCTTGCGACCTAGTCTGCCGCCAGGATGAGAGCGAATAAAGTCTTCAGCTTCAAAGCCGCGCGCGTCTAGTAAGGCAACAGCTAGTGCATCGCCCATGGCTAGTGCAGCAGTAGTGCTGGTAGTGGGTGCTAGATTTAAAGGGCAAGCCTCTTTTTCAACGCTGGTATCAAGATGCGCATCTGCCAATTTGGCAAGAGAAGAATTTGGAGCGCCAGTGAGGGCAATAAGTTTTGCGCCAGTGCGTTTCACGATTGGCACGATAGTCAAAAGCTCATCGGTCTCGCCGGAATTAGAAAGGGCGACAAAAACATCATCTCTAGTAACCATGCCCAAGTCACCATGGCTGGCTTCCGCGGGATGAACAAAAAATGCAGGGGAACCTGTGGAGGCAAAAGTGGCTGCAATTTTGCGGGCAATATGGCCCGATTTGCCGATTCCAGAAACGACGATTCTGCCTTTGCAGCCATGTAAAAGCTCAACCGCCAGGACGAGAGCATCAGCATTGGCGCCCTCAAGGCGATCACGCATGGTTTGCAGTGCAGCAGCCTCAATAGTGAGGGTGTCGCGCGCAAGCTTTAGGGTACGTTCACGAGTCTTAGCTATCATCAAGTAAGTATATGCCGTCAGTCCTTCAATTAACCCTCATTCTCCTGGCCTCGGGTGTGGCCGGAGTGGTTATTTTCCGCTATTTTGGCTTACCCCCCATTTTGGGCTATTTGGCCATTGGCGTGCTAATTGGGCCTAATGCCTTGGGCTTGGCGAATGATTCAGCCACAGTGAAGTATTTAGCTGAATTTGGCGTGGTTTTCTTGATGTTCTCGATTGGTTTGGAATTTAACCTGCATAAATTAAGGGCAATGCGATCGATCGTATTTGGCCTTGGTGGCAGCCAAGTCATTCTGACAATGCTTTTAGCAATTCCCGCCAGTTTGCTAATGAATTGGATTTATCCCATCTCTTGGCATGCTGCGATCGCTTTAGGTGGTGCGTTGGCAATGTCATCCACCGCAATTGTGACCAAGCTGATTTCTGATCGCGCTGAATTAGAGACAGAACATGGCCGCAATGTCGTGGGTATTTTGTTGTTCCAGGATTTAGCAGTGGTCTTCCTGTTGATCCTATTGCCATCACTCGGAAAAAATCCTTCTGACTTGTTCGTTGCGTTAACTGCAGCGTCTATCAAAATCATCGTTGCCTTGATCTTGATTTTCTTCATTGGCCAAAGCTTGATGAGCCATTGGTTTAAGTTGGTTGCTAAATTGCGCTCACAAGAGTTGTTCATGCTCAATCTGTTGTTGATTGTTTTGGGTATGGCAGCGCTTACCGAGCACTTTGGTTTGTCGCTAGCGCTTGGTGCATTCTTAGCTGGCATGTTGATTTCTGAAACGCCTTATCGCCATCAAGTGGAAGAGGATATCAAGCCGTTTCGCGATGTTTTGCTCGGCCTCTTCTTTGTGACAATTGGCATGTTGCTCGATTTCAATGTCATTCGTGAGCAGTGGTTATTGGTTTTGGTTTTACTGGTTGGCCCACTCATCTTTAAGTTTGGCCTTATTGCTTTGCTATCACGGGTCTTTGGCTCTAGTCCTGGAATCTCCATTAGAACTGGCTTGTGCTTAGCTCAAGCGGGTGAATTCGGCTTTGTCTTGCTCAATCAAATTGATGGCCTGGATCTAATTGATCCCACCTTGAGTCAAGCAGTATTGGCAGCGATGTTGATCTCCATGTTCTGCGCACCATTCCTCATTGAATATAGCGATCGCATTGCGATGCGTTTCTCCAGTAACGAATGGTTGCTGCAATCGCTTGCATTAACTCGTGTTGCTGCCAAGAGTGTTCGTAATGAAAACCATGTGGTCATTTGTGGTTTTGGTCGTTCAGGTCAAAGCCTGGCCCGCATGCTTGATCAAGAAAAAATTCCTTATATTGCTTTGGATTTAGATCC
>CANCQD010000130.1 GCA_947380285.1 Burkholderiaceae bacterium
GCCTGGTTGTCACCCGCCTCTAGTGAGGCATGGGATAAGAAAGCCGCCAAAGGCGAAACATCGACGACGCCCGGAGCATTCTCGCCAGGTAACATCGCAGCCGCAGCATCCTGTCCATAACCTTCTTCAGCAATAAATGCAGTTGCAGCATTAATCAATTCTTGCAAATTCTCAACGCGATCTTGTCCTTCACGCTCTGAGAGGTAATGCTGAATCAAGCCGCTGTGCTGAATCACAAATTCGACAGTTTCTGGCAATGTGTTGTGACGAGTAGCCTCCCGCATGTGATCCACTAAGCGCACAAATCCACTCAGAGCAGCGCCTGCTTTTCCTTCTAAAGAAGAGGCTGCTAAATACAAAGAACATTGCTGTGCTCTAGCGGCATCTTGAAGCGCTTCAATTGACCTTGCACCAATTCCGCGAGTTGGGAAATTCACCACTCGAGAAAATGAAGTGTCATCATTCGGATTCTCCAGTAAACGTAAATATGCCAGCGCATGTTTAATTTCAGCGCGCTCGAAGAAACGCAAGCCGCCATAAACACGATAAGGAATGCCTGCAGAAAATAATGCGTGCTCAATAATGCGTGACTGGGCATTGCTGCGATAGAGTAAGGCGACTTCTGTGCGCTTGATGCCGCTATTTACTAAAGCCTTGATCTCGTCAACCAGCCAAGCAGCTTCCGCATGATCGCTAGGCGCCTCATAGATACGGACCGGCTCGCCATGACCAGCATCGGTTCGCAAGTTTTTACCAAGGCGTTCTGAGTTGTTCGCAATGAGGTGATTTGCCGTATCTAAAATATGGCCGTGCGAGCGATAGTTCTGCTCTAGCTTCACCATCAAAGGGTGATATTGCTTTTCATAAAGGCGCATATTTTCAACATCTGCACCACGGAAAGCATAAATACTTTGGTCGTCATCGCCAACCGCAAATACGGAACTGCTACCCATGCCGCTGACATTTATTCGACTTGCATCATGACCTGATAATAATTTGAGCCATGCATATTGCAAGGCATTGGTATCTTGAAACTCATCAATCAAAATATGACGAAAACGTTCCTGATAATGTGTCCGAATAGCTTCACTATGCTTGAGCAATTCATAGCTACGCAATAAGAGTTCAGCAAAATCAACAACACCCTCGCGTTGGCATTGCTCATCGTAAGCGGCATAAAGTTGCGCCATCTTGGCCTGAAAGTCATCACCAAGCGCTAAATCTTTTGCACGCTGACCACGCTCTTTGGCATGAGCAATAAAGTATTGCAATTGTTTTGCGGGGTATTTCTCATCATCGACCTTTAAACCCTTTAAAAGGCGCTTAATCGCTGAAAGTTGGTCTTGCGTGTCTAGAATTTGGAAGGTAGAAGGTAAACCTGCTTCTTTGTGGTGGGCACGCAATAAACGGTTACAAAGACCATGAAAGGTGCCAATCCACATCCCGCGGGTATTAATCGGCAACATGGCACTTAAACGGAGCATCATCTCTTTGGCGGCCTTATTGGTGAAGGTTACCGCCAGGACGCCAATTGGGGATACCTGACCAGTCTGAATCAACCAGGCTATACGGGTGGTGAGGACGCGGGTCTTACCGCTCCCTGCCCCAGCCAAAATCATGGCTGATTGGGCTTGGCCAATTTCATTTACGGGCGGGAGGGTCACTGCCTCGCGCTGTTCTGGATTGAGGTTCGCGAGCAAGTCTGAGTACATCAGCCCAATTATAATTTGCCTCTTATGCCAAATGCCTCAAATACCCCTAATTCTCCAGCGACCAGCTCAGCGGACGAGCTCGCTAAATCCTATGAACCCGCCCCGATAGAGGCCTACTGGGGCCCAGAGTGGGAACGCCGGGGTATTGCTGACTCCACCATGGATGAAAACAAGGGTGATTTTTCTATTCAACTTCCCCCGCCTAATGTCACTGGCACCCTCCATATGGGCCATGCCTTCAACCAAACCATCATGGATGGCTTGATACGTCATGCGCGTATGGCAGGCAAAAATGCTTTGTGGGTACCCGGTACCGATCATGCCGGCATCGCTACTCAAATTGTTGTTGAGCGTCAACTGGATGCACAAAAAGTCTCTCGTCATGATTTAGGTCGTGAAAAGTTTTTAGAAAAAGTGTGGGAGTGGAAGGAAACTTCTGGCAATACGATTACTCGACAAATTCGTCGCCTAGGCGCATCGATTGATTGGGGTAAAGAATATTTCACCATGGACAGCAAAATGTCCAAGGCAGTGGTGGAAGTATTTGTGCGTTTGCATGAGCAAGGCCTGATCTATCGTGGTAAACGTTTAGTGAACTGGGATCCTGTTTTAGGAACTGCAGTTTCCGATCTGGAGGTAGTGAGCGAGGAAGAAGATGGCTCGATGTGGCACATCCGCTATCCATTGACTGACGGCTCTGGCCATCTCACTGTTGCAACCACTCGCCCAGAAACCTTGTTGGGCGACGTTGCAGTCATGGTGAACCCAGAAGACGAGCGTTATAAACACCTCATCGGTAAAGCAGTGAATCTACCTTTGTGCGAACGTCAAATACCGATCATTGCAGATGATTACGTTGATTTGAACTTTGGCACCGGTGTTGTGAAAGTAACCCCTGCGCATGACTTTAATGACTACGCAGTAGGACAACGCCATCAACTTCCAATGATCAACATCCTCACTTTGGATGCCAAGATTAATGAAAATGCTCCGGTCGCTTATCAAGGCCTGGAACGTTTTGCTGCGCGCAAACAAGTGGTTGCCGATCTAGATGCAGCAGGTTTACTAGAAAAAGTTCAGCCACATAAATTAATGGTGCCGCGCGGCGATCGTACGCAAACGATTATTGAGCCAATGCTCACAGATCAATGGTTTGTAGCGATGTCTAAACCAAGTCCAGATAACAAATACCAACCAGGCTCATCTATCGCTGGTGCTGCATTAGACGCAGTGACTAAAGGTGATATCAAGCTGGTTCCAGAGAATTGGATTAACACTTACACCCAGTGGCTGGAAAATATTCAGGACTGGTGTATTTCTCGTCAACTCTGGTGGGGTCATCAAATCCCTGCTTGGTATGGTGATGATGGACAGATTTTTGTAGGGCGCTCTGAAGAAGAAGCTAAAGCAAAAGCCGCTGCAGTTGGCTATTTCGGCAAACTTAATCGCGATCCCGATGTCCTTGATACCTGGTTTAGCTCTGCCCTCGTCCCATTTAGCTCTTTGGGTTGGCCAGAAGAAACTCCGGCCTTAAATCACTTCCTACCCTCCTCTGTCTTAGTCACAGGCTTTGACATCATCTTCTTCTGGGTAGCGCGCATGGTCATGATGACCTGCCACTTCACTGGAAAAGTACCATTCCACACTGTCTATGTGCATGGCCTAGTACGTGACGCTGAAGGCCAGAAGATGAGCAAATCCAAAGGGAACACTTTGGACCCAATCGATTTGATTGACGGCATCAAGATTGAGGAGTTAGTAGGCAAACGTACTACTGGCCTCATGAATCCAAAACAGGCTGAGAGTATCAGTAAGAAAACCAAAAAAGAGTTTCCGGATGGTATTCCGGCTTTTGGTACGGATGCCCTGCGCTTTACTTTTGCATCCCTGGCTTCACTTGGCCGCAATATTAACTTTGATCAAAAGCGTTGCGAAGGCTATCGTAATTTCTGCAACAAACTTTGGAACGCTACACGTTTTGTTCTCATGAACTGCCCTGGTAGCGATGAAGAGAATGGCTTTGCTCCTTGTGATAACCAATGTGGCCCCGATGGCTATTTGGATTTTTCACCCGCAGATAGATGGATTGTTTCCCAACTACAAAGAACGGAAGCTGAGGTAGCTAAAGGCTTTGAGGCTTATCGCTTTGACAATATTGCCAGTAGCATTTACCAATTTGTTTGGGATGAGTATTGCGATTGGTATCTAGAGCTTGCCAAGGTGCAATTGCAGACTGGCACACCAGCGCAGCAACGTGCTACTCGCCGCACCCTCTTGCGTGTTCTGGAAACAATCTTACGCATGGCGCATCCATTGATTCCATTTATCACCGAAACGCTTTGGCAAACCGTCGGGCCTAAGTCCGGTAAGGAGCTGGCCAAGCAAACCAAGCAAACGATTGCATTACAACCTTATCCTGTTGCTCAGCTTGAAAAGATTGATGAAAAAAGTGAAGCTTGGGTAGCGCAGATTAAAGCCATAGTAGATGCCTGCCGTAACCTGCGTGGAGAGATGCAAGTTCCTCCTGGCCAAAAAGTGCCACTCTGGATTTTTGGACCGAAAGCATTCCTAGAAAAAGCAACGCCTTATTTAATGGCGCTCGCCAAGCTGACTGAAGTCAAAATCTACAGTGATGAATCTGCTCTAGAAAAAGATGCCCCAGATGCACCGATTGCCTTGGTAGGCGATATCAAGCTCTTGCTCAAGATTGAAGTCGATGTTGCAGCCGAACGCATCCGTCTAAGCAAGGAAATCGAGCGTCTAGCCATTGAAATCAGTAAAGCCAAGGGTAAATTAACTAATGAAAGCTTTGTGGCGCGTGCTCCAGCAGAGGTTGTTGCTCAAGAAAAACAACGTCTTAGCGGCTTCGAGCAAAATCACGAGAAGCTTGTTGCACAATTAGAGCGTCTAAAGTAAACAGTAGCCCAACAAAGCGATTGGAAGTTATATGCCATTAAGCACTAAAGCAGTCACGAAAGCAGTTTTTCCAGTCGCCGGTTTGGGCACACGCTTTTTGC
>CANCQD010000131.1 GCA_947380285.1 Burkholderiaceae bacterium
GGATAATCCTAGGCAATAGGCTTCTAAGATCCCGACAAAATACGGGACAATGTCAGCTCTTCTAAGGGGAAAACAATGCGGTTGATTCTGCTCGGTGCACCAGGTGCTGGAAAAGGCACACAAGCTCAGTTTATTTGCGAAAAATTTGCTATTCCACAAATTTCCACCGGCGATATGTTGCGCGCTGCCGTGAAAGCGGGGACTGAACTCGGTATTGCTGCTAAAAAAATTATGGATTCAGGTGGCCTTGTTTCTGATGACATCATCATTGGCCTGGTTAAAGATCGTCTCACTCAACCTGATTGCAGTAAAGGTTATTTGTTTGATGGTTTTCCAAGAACCATACCGCAAGCGCAAGCCATGAAAGATGCTGGCGTACCCATTGATTATGTTTTAGAAATCGATGTGCCATTTGATGCCATCATCGATCGTATGGGTGGTCGTCGTGTTCACCCAGCTTCTGGCCGTACTTATCACATCAAATACAACCCACCAAAGGTTGCGGGTAAAGATGATGTAACTGGCGAAGACCTTATTCAGCGTGATGACGACAAAGAAGAAACCGTTCGTAAGCGTCTGCAGGTTTATGACGATCAAACCCGCCCATTGGTGGAGTACTACTCGTCATGGGCTGCGCAAGCCAACTCTACCGATAAGGTAAAAGCACCGGCCTATCGCAAGGTAAGTGGTACTGGTAGTGTTGAAGACATTACTGTTTCTATTTTTGCCGAATTAAAGTAATTTAATCACCGTCAATAAAAAAGGACTGCATTGCAGTCCTTTTTTTTATGCATGAACACTTAATTTCATACCCAAGGCATGTATGACTCTGCTTACCGTCTCAAATCGTGGGCGCGCTTCAATTTTCAAGGCTCTATAAAGGGATTCTCTGGTTACCCCACTCTTTTTAGCAATAGCAGTCATTCCTTTTGCCCTAGCAATATCGCCAATTGCTGCAACGAATAAAGCAGGATCTCCATCTTCCAAGACAGCGGTTAAATATCCAGCAATATCTGACTCGGTTTTTAAATAATCTACGACATCAAATTTAGACAAATCTTTAATTTTTATCTTTTTCATTAATTAATATTCGCTTTAGGTAAATAAGACTTTTTGATGGGTTAATTGTAATCAATTGATTACAATTAACTAGGCTTACCCTAAAGCTAAAGTGGTTGAATATAAAGATCTTATGCAATATTATCTTTTTTAAATAACTTTACATAAGATTCTTATATATGGACCCTCGTAGCAACCCATTTTCTCCTGGAGCAGGCTCTGCACCCCCAGAACTATCAGGTCGAGACAAGGTTATTGAAGGTGTATCAATAGCCCTGCATCGCATTAAAAACGGCCTATCAGCAAAAAGCATATTGATGGTTGGGTTAAGGGGAGTTGGGAAAACGGTACTGCTAAATAGACTAAAAAACGACGCTGAATCAGAGGGTTTGGTCTGCGTTCAATTTGAATCACCTGAGAATCGAAATTTGCCAGCGATGATTGTTCCAAGTCTAAGAGCAGCACTCCTCAAGCTCGATCGTTTATCTGGCTTAAGTGAAACTGTTGCTAAGGCGGTGAGAATACTTGGTAGCTTTATTTCCTCTGCAAAAGTTAAATATGAAGGCATGGAATTCGGCTTTAATCTAGGATCTGAACCTGGGGTTGCAGATACTGGAGATCTTGATTACGACCTCTCAGAGCTCTTGCAAGCTATTGGAGAAGCAGCCAAGGAGAAGAACACGGCTGTTGTTTTATTTATCGATGAACTGCAATATGTTCCAGAGATCGAGCTCGCCGCTCTCATTTCTGCGCTTCATACATGTGCCCAGAAAAAGCTACCCGTGGCCTTAGTGGGTGCCGGCCTCCCTCAGTTAGTTGGAAATGTAGGAAGGGCTAAGTCTTATGCTGAACGGTTGTTTGATTTTCCTGAAATTGGTCCCTTACCCCCAGAGGCCGCAACGAAAGCACTTCAGCTCCCAGTAAGTCAACATCAAGTCAGTTTTCAAGCTCAGGCTATTGAGCAAATTCTTAAGCAGACGAAGGGGTACCCTTATTTTCTGCAGGAATGGGGGAGTATGTGCTGGGAGGTTGCTAATGCCAAAGTCATTACAGAAGAGGATGCATTAGCAGCTACAGAACTCGCAATACTTCAATTGGACTCTAGTTTTTTTCGTGTCAGATTTGACCGCTGCACACCCATGGAGAAAAACTATCTAAGAGCTATGGCAGGCATTAATAACCCGGCCCCAAGATCGGGAGACATCGCAAGTGCAATGAATAAGGAGGTTCATCAAATAGCTCCATTGAGACAATCCTTAATAAGCAAAGGAATGATTTATAGCCCAGCTCATGGAGATACGGCCTTTACAGTTCCACTTTTTGCAGACTATATGAAGCGAATGTTGCCATAATTACTTCAACTCTTTAAGAGCACTCTCAAAAGATTCAATATCGGCAAAGCTTCGATAAACAGAAGCAAAGCGAATATAGGCAACCTTATCTAAACGTTTGAGCTCACGCATCACCAGTTCACCCACGCGTTCACTCGGGATTTCTTTTTCACCAAGGCTGAGAAGTTTTTCTTCAATACGTGCAATAGATTCGTCTACAGAATCCGAGGAAACGGGGCGCTTTCTAAGAGCTAACTTCAGTGAGCTTGCTAATTTGTCATGACTATATTCCACCCGGCTACCGTTTTTCTTGACGATTGCTGGGAGCGCTAATTCAACGCGCTCATAAGTTGTAAAACGCTTATCGCATTTCGCACAACGGCGGCGGCGGCGAATAGTATCGCCTTCGTCAGATACCCGGGTATCCAATACCTGGGTATCTTCGTTATGACAGAAAGGACCGCGCAATTATTTCTTCTTTTCTTTGATTACTTAACCATAAACCGGGAAGCGCTTCGTCAATTCGGAAACCTGAGCACGTACCTTGGCGATATTGTCTGCATCATTTGGATTGTCCAAAACATCAGCAATAAAGTTACCCACTTGTCTTGCTTCTGCTTCCTTAAATCCGCGGGTAGTCATTGCAGGTGAACCCAAACGTATACCGCTCGTCACCATTGGTTTTTCTGGATCGTTTGGAATGCCATTCTTATTACAAGTAATGTGCGCCTCACCTAAAACACGCTCAGCCTCTTTACCAGTCATTTTTTTAGCACGTAAATCTACCAACATCACATGAGAGTCAGTGCCCCCAGAAACAATCCGCAATCCACGAGCAATCAAGGTCTCAGCAAGTGCTTTTGCATTAGCAACTACTTGTTTTTGGTAATCAATAAAGCCAGGCTCCTGAGCCTCTTTAAATGCTACCGCTTTGCCTGCAATCACATGCATCAGAGGACCGCCCTGTAAGCCTGGGAACACTGCAGAGTTAATTGCTTTCTCGTGCTCAGCTTTCATCAAAATAATACCGCCACGTGGGCCACGCAAACTCTTGTGCGTAGTCGAGGTAACGATGTCTGCATGAGGTACTGGGTTCGGATAAACACCTGCTGCAACTAAGCCAGCATAGTGAGCCATATCGACCATAAAAATCGCGCCCACTTCTTTTGCTAATTTACCGATGCGCTCGAAATCAATTTTTCTTGAATAAGCAGACGCGCCAGCAATAATAAGTTTTGGTTTGTGCTCACGCGCCAAACGTTCCATTTGCTCGTAATCGATCTCTTCGTTTTTATCGAGACCATAGGCAATTGGGTTAAACCATTTACCGCTCATGTTTAAAGCCATACCGTGGGTCAGGTGACCACCTTCAGCAAGACTCATACCCATGAAGGTATCGCCTGGTTTTAAGAATGCCAAGAACACTGCCTGGTTAGCGGATGCCCCGCAATGAGGTTGTACGTTAGCCGCTTCAGCACCAAACAGTGCTTTGACGCGATCAATTGCCAATTGCTCAGCTACGTCCACGAATTCACAGCCACCGTAATAACGTTTGCCTGGATAGCCTTCAGCGTACTTATTTGTCAACTGAGAGCCTTGAGCCTCCATTACCGATGGTGAGGTGTAGTTCTCAGAGGCAATCAGCTCAATATGGTCTTCCTGACGCTTATTCTCGCTCTGGATGGCTGCCCATAATTGGGGATCGGTTTTGGCTAAAGTGTTCTGACGGTCAAACATGGTAATAATCCTGAAAAAGTTGGATTGCTGAGTGAATTAACTTAGTAAAATCAACCTACATCATACAAAATCCACCATGACCTCTACACAAGACCTCTCATTTCTCTCCCTAGTCCTTAATGCCAGCCTATTAGTACAGTTGGTAATGTTGTTATTACTCAGCATGTCCGTGGCCTCTTGGACCATTATTTTCAAGAAAACCGCGGTTTTGCGTGGGGTCCGCCAGGATACCGAGCGCTTTGAGCGCGACTTTTGGGCCGGCGGCGACCTGAATACCCTCCTGGAGGCAGCCCAGCGTAATACCCGCAGCGACGCCGTCCTAGAGCACATCTTTGAAGCCGGAATGCAGGAGTTCACCAAAGGTCGTGAGATTGATGCCGCCCGCCGCGCCATGAAAGCCACTTACCAACGCGAAATGGACCTTCTAGAAGCCAATCTACCTTTCTTGGCATCCGTAGGCTCAGTTTCTCCCTATATCGGCCTCTTTGGCACCGTTTGGGGCATCATGCACTCCTTCCGCGGTTTGGCTAATGTGCAAAACGCCACCCTTTCTGCTGTAGCTCC
>CANCQD010000132.1 GCA_947380285.1 Burkholderiaceae bacterium
CGCATGCCAGTTTCTAAGAGCTTGCCTTACCAGTGGTACAACACGCCTAACGTACGCGTACTCACGGTTGCTGACTTTGAGAAGTTGGCCTCAAGCCTTGGCCTGAAGGTAATCGATCAATGCATCTTGCATGAGGGTCGCCAGGTGACTTTGATGCCAAATTTATTTGGTAGCCTCGCTTTATTCCGCATTCGTCGTGCCTAACAAGCAACTCCATGTAGTGAAGTCCTGGCTTCAAGACTTTCGGGTTTATCTCGAATGGCCTTGTTTGCGCATGTTGTTCTTGGGCTTCTCCGCAGGACTTCCTCTATTACTTATTCTAGGAACACTGAGCTTTTGGCTGCGTGAAGCCGGCATTGATCGCAGCACCATTGGTTACTTAACTTGGGTTGGTTTGATCTATGCTTTTAAGTGGGTTTGGGCTCCGCTTGTGGATCGCCTACAAATCCCGCTCTTAACTCAATTGTTTGGTCGCCGTCGCAGCTGGTTACTCTTTGCGCAAGCACTCATTATTTTGGGCCTGGTCGGTATGTCGACTTTAGATCCGAAGCTGGCACTCAATTCCATTGTTTGGTATGCGCTCTTGGTGGCTTTTGGATCTGCCACTCAAGATATCGCATTAGATGCTTTTCGTATCGAGTCAGCCAATAGTGACCATCAAGCAGCCCTTGCTGCTACATATCAAACTGGATATCGTCTTGCCCTAATTTGGGCTGGCGCCGGCGTGCTTTGGCTTGCTGCTCGGGCTGAAACAGGCAGCGGCTACGACGCCAGCGCATGGCAGTTTGCTTATCTTTGCATGGCAGCTTCTATTGGTGTCGGTGTGATCACCACCCTGTTGAGCAAAGAGCCAGCAAGATACGAATTGGCTAAAGTACGCACTGCTAAAGCCTGGCTATATCAAACCCTGGTTGAGCCATTTGCAGAATTTATTACACGCTATCGCTGGCATGCCATTTTGATTTTGTCTTTAATTGCCATCTACCGTATTAGTGATGTTGTGATGGGCATCATGGCTAATCCGTTTTATGTTGATATGGGTTACACCAAAGATGAAGTTGCAGCCGTCAGTAAAGTATTTGGTGTAGTGATGACCTTGGTTGGCGCTTTTGTAGGCGGTGTGCTCACATTGCGTTTTGGCGTGTTGCGAATTCTGTTTGTGGGCGCGGTTCTCTCGGCGGTCAGCAATATATTGTTTGCTTGGCTGGCTACTCAAGGACATGATTTACACGGTTTGATTTGGGTCATCTCTGCAGATAATTTAAGTTCTGGTATCGCAAGTGCAGCCTTTATAGCGTTCTTGTCGTCGCTGACCAATATCCGTTACTCAGCTACCCAGTATGCTTTGTTCAGTTCGATGATGTTGCTGTTACCCAAATGGTTGGCGGGCTTCTCTGGAGTGTTTGTTGATAACTTTGGGTACCAAGCATTCTTCTACGGCACCGCCATTATTGGCGCTCCAGTCCTACTTCTTATTTGGGCAACGATTCATTTCAAGATCGTGCAGACCAAAAAAGAGAGTGAGTAAAAGTGGAGTAATGGGGAAAGTAAATTCTCCCTGTTACTTGTTAAATCTTCCAGTCGTAATCCACGATAAGTGGCGCATGGTCTGAGAATTTCTCCTCCTTATACACCGTAGTTTTCTTGGCTGTAGCCGCAATACCGGGGGTAGTGATGTGATAGTCAATACGCCAGCCAACATTTTTGGCATAAGCTTGGCCTCGATTACTCCACCAGGTGTAGCAAGTTTCTGTTGCCTCTGGTTCAAGATGTCGATAGACGTCTACGTAACCTACTTTGCTAAAGAGGTTGGTAAGCCACGCGCGCTCCTCAGGTAAGAAGCCAGAATTTTTGAGATTCCCCTTCCAGTTCTTTAGGTCAATTTCTTGATGGGCAATATTGACATCGCCGCATAGGACAATTTCGCGCCCAGACTTTTTGAGCTCTACGAGGTGGGGCAGAAAGCTGTCGAGGTAGCGATATTTAGCCTCTTGGCGCTCGGGGGAGCTTGAGCCTGAGGGCATATAAACAGATATCACCGATAAACCTTTAAAGCGGGCTTCAACATAGCGCCCTTCAGCATCAAACTCTTCATTGCCATAGCCGTACAAGACCTCATCCGGCTTATGGGGCGTATAAATACCGCAACCGCTGTAGCCTTTTTTCTCGGCATGATGGAAAAACCCATGCATACCATCTGGATTGAGAATGGCGTCCTCCAGATCATCGCGCTGAGCCTTGAGCTCCTGCATACAAATGAAGTCAGCCTTTTGCTTCACAGCCCATGGCAGAAAGCCTTTTTTGACTGCAGAACGGATACCGTTGAGGTTCGCGGAAATGATGCGTAACATGTAGGCCTATGAGCTCAAATAATTCAAATCAAGATAACTTTATTCGTTTTGCCTTAGAGGCAAAGGTTTTGTCCTTCGGGGAGTTTAAAACCAAAGCGGGAAGACTCTCACCTTATTTCTTTAACGCTGGTGAATTTAATGATGGAGCTCGTCTAAGCGCATTGGGTCGTTATTACGCCAAAGCTTTGCAAGAATCGGGTATTCAGTTCGATATGCTTTATGGACCGGCATATAAGGGCATCACACTTGCAGCGGCAACAGCCATTGCACTGGCAGATGATGGGATTAACGTTCCATATGCTTACAACCGCAAAGAAGCTAAGGATCATGGAGAGGGTGGCATGTTGGTTGGTGCGCCAGTAAAGGGCAGGGTTGTCATCATTGATGATGTGATTTCTGCTGGCACCTCAGTTAGGGAGTCGGTAGATCTCATTCGTAAAGCTGGTGCAGAGCCAGCGGCAGTGTTAATTGCTTTAGATCGAATGGAGCGTTCAGGCAATGCTGTTGAGATTGGGGATAAGTCTGCAGTGCAAGCCGTAGAGCAAGAGTTTGGTTTGCCAGTCGTTGCGATTGCTAACTTAGCCGGCTTAATGTCATTCCTAACTTCTTCTAGTGATGCTCAGCTCACTCATTATTTGCCTGCAGTAAAAGCCTATCGCGAGAAATACGGCATCTAAAAGTAGCGCAAGCACCCTTAGATTTCTGTTTCACCTTCAAAGACAGTAACGGCTGGTCCAGTCATGATGACGGGCTGGGCTACGCCATTAAGCATTCCGCCCCAAGCAATCTGTAAATCTCCACCGCGGGTGTGCACTTTCACTGGCGAATCTAGTAGGCCTCTGCGAATGCCTGAAACCACAGCTGCGCAAGCTCCAGTGCCGCAGGCCAGGGTTTCTCCAGCGCCACGTTCAAAGACGCGCAACTTAATTTCATTGCGATTGATCGCTTGTAGGTAACCTACGTTTACCTTTTTAGGAAACGCGGCAAACTTTTCTATTTCCGGTCCTTCTTCTAATACGGGTGCGCTATCAACATCACCAACTACTTGCACGGCATGTGGATTGCCCATTGATAGGACGCCCACCAAGCTATCGTGAGTAGCGGGGTAATTCAAAGGGAGCGCATAGAGAGCCTCTTGAAACTCTTGAACGCTGGCCAACCCAGCTGCATTAAATGGAATATGACTGTGCTCAAAAATAGGTGCGCCCATGTCCACTTCCACTTGGCCATCCGGATGCGACTTGAGGGTCAGAACAGTGTGCGCAACTTCTACGCGCAAAGGATTCTTTTTGGATAAGCCCTGGTCTTGTACAAAGCGTACAAAGCAGCGCGAGCCATTGCCGCATTGCTCAACCTCACCGCCATCCGAGTTAAAAATACGGTACCGAAAATCAGCATCTGGACGCGTAGCTTTTTCAACCAAGAGAATTTGATCGGCACCAATGCCAAATTGACGATGGGCTAAGGCTTGCCATTGCTCCTTGGAGATACCGCTTAAGTCTTGGTCGATACCATTGAGCACAATGAAATCATTGCCAGCACCATGCATTTTGGTGAAGCGAAGCTTGCGTACTGAATTGTTGGTATTGGTGCTCAAAATAATTCCGTTTAATCGTAAAGACTGGGTTCGCCTTCGGGTCTGTGTTTAAAACGCTTATGAACCCAATAGTACTCTGCTGGTCTTTCTCGAACAAGTTCCTCGATATATTGATTTAGGCGAGCAGTATCTTTTTCAACATCATCGCTAGGGAAGTTTGGCAATGGCTCACTAATATGGCAGGTATAGCCTTTACGGTCTTTGTTTAAGGTAGTTGTCATCAAACATACCTCAGCGCCGCTCAGCCTTGCGAGGCGGGATACGGAAGTAATGGTGTTGGCCTGTACACCAAAGAAGGGTACAAAGACGGAGTCACGTGGGCCCAAGTCAATATCGGGGGCAATGAAAATAAAGTTACCGGTTTGAATTTCACGAATCAGGTCACGTAAGCGGCTCTGTCGCTCAATGGATTTCCCACCAAAACGATTTCTCCACTCAATCATTTTTTGATTGAAGAAAGGATTTTTCATGTTTTGATAAAGACCTGCGCCACGAGGCCAGTCGTGTTCATTAGCCAATACTGACAGTGCCATAAAGCCACCTTCAAGCCCCACAAAGTGCGGATTAATTAGTAGGCGTGGCTTGCGATCTCCCAAAGTAATCGCTGATTCAATGGTGACGATATCGGTAATTTGTTTGCCACTACCCAGCCAGATACGACTTCTCTCTAATACGCTACGGCCAAATAATTTCCAATGCTCAATCGCCAGATCATCAAGTTC
>CANCQD010000133.1 GCA_947380285.1 Burkholderiaceae bacterium
TCAGGACATGGAAACTCTAACGATTTAATCTGGGCTAGCATCTTCTTCAGAATTTTCTAATGGCTCCTGCTCTACAGCCTTTTCAGGAGCGTCGACCTTAACTTCGATCTCCAAAACACGAACACCAGCACTTAGCTGCAGCAAATCTACATCTGCGATCACCACTTCCGCACGGGTCAGACGCGGATGGGTTGCCAATTCAGGGATAGGTAAATGTAGAGGCACCAACTCCACTCTAGACATGCCTTCTTTTAAATGGCGTACATGAACAGTTTTGGATTCACCATCTTGAGTGATCCAACGTAGACACCAATACTTTTCCAAGCGATCCTGAAACTCGCCATAAGCCTGGTAGCAAGATTCAAAGTCTGCCGCAATCCCCATCAAGGTAGCGTCTCTCGGTGGGAATGGGGCAACCATCTTGGCAGTGACACCATGCTTTGCCAGCGCAATTAATTGCCACTGATTCACCAAATCAGAATACCGACGTAAAGGAGATGTACACCAGGCGTAATAGTCCAAACCAAGGCCCTCATGAGGTCCAGGAGTGGTTTGCATCCGTGTACGCAAGGGACCCCAACCCTTTTGAGTTCTGAATAATCCAGGAAGACCATGATCTGCTAAAAGCTGTCCTGAGGCGCTATTACAGAAAATCATCCACTCAGCAACGATCGTATCCAAAATAGAACCGCGTTGACGTGGCATGATTTCTACGCGCTGCACCCCATCAACATCTTGAATCTGAAAATAGAAGTCCCTTGCCAGGGCATTTGGATCTACGACGCCTAACTGCTCAGCACGCAAACCATTTGCTGCGCGCTTCTCTTGACGCCCTGCATGTAGATGTTTGGCCGCTTGCCATAGAGTGGCGAGCTCTTTGCGATAGGGGTAGTTAGAACCCTCGTCCAGCAGGCTTTCCTCACTCACGAGATGCTCAATATTTTCCAGACGCAAATTAGCAGCCATCGGCACCATCTCGGCACGCATCTGCAAGCTCGCTCGATTGGCAACCCCTTCAGCATCAATATCAACATAGATGGATAAGGCCGGTCTAGGCATGCCCTCATCTAATGAAAATTGCTCAATCAGTGAATCAGGCAGCATTGTAATTTTGTCACCCGGAAAGTACACCGTGGACATTCGATTACGAGCGACTTGATCCAATGGATCATCTTTTGTAATGGCCAATCCAGGGGCGGCGATGTGAATCCCCACTCGATGCCCACCCTCGATTGCCGTAACCGATAGAGCATCATCAATCTCTGTGGTGCCCGAATCATCAATGGAGAATGCCTGCACCTGAGCAAGCGGTAGCTCAGCAATAGCAGATGCATATGCAGCTTGATCAACTCCGATAGCGAGGTTGTGCTCCGCGCCATTCGGAAAATGGGCTTTGAGAAACAACCCCTGGTGATACGCCAAAGGCGAATCAATTGCGCCACAACGAATCATCAGCTGCGCCGGAGACTCTCCGGTCTCAGTACAGGCTGCGATCAATGCCTTATAGGCAAAAGTATTTTTATCAGGAGAAAAAAGTAACTGCTTAGCCGAAGATTTCAGCACCTCAGGGAAAGTGCCAGCAACCAACTCCTGCTGCCAAATGGATTGCTGTTCAAGCTCTTTTTGCTTGCGCTCTAAAGCAGCCAAACCAGCCTGCAACTGCTCTAGTGGAGCTCTCTGAAACCGACCACGCCCTTTGCGACGGAAAAATACTGGTGCACCTTGTAAGGCAATAGCTAGCGCAACTTGTTGTGGAATGCTCGCTTGTGAGCCAAAGTACTCATGCGCTACATCAACCAAGCCAAATTCCTCATCAGGCGCGCAATCCCAAAGGAACTGTAAATCAATATCAGCAGTGAGCGTATTGGCCTCATCTATTGCAGCTTGAGCCTCGGGCTTTTCAAAACGCAGCCACACTTCCTTGGCTTTGAGTTTGATCTTTTTTCCAGAAAGACTAGTTGCTTGCCAAGACTCTGCATCGCCAACTCCTGAGGCAGACTGGACTGTGGCGATCTTAATATCGCCACCTTCTTCGTATAAAAGATTCATGCTTAGAGCGAGATCCCGCCGCTGGCCTCTAATGCCACTCCATTAACATAGCTTGCCTCATCGCTTGCTAAGAATAAATACACATTTGCCATTTCTGTTGGGGTGCCTAGACGACCAAGCCAACTGCGCTTTTCAATGTCTTGCACAATATTTGCTGGCATGGCCATGACCATTTCAGTGGCGATAAAACCTGGGCACACCGCATTGACTCGAATGCCTTTAGGCCCTAATTCACGCGCCCATGTTTTTGTAAAACCAATCACACCAAATTTAGTAGCTGAGTAATTGGTTTGACCAAAGTTACCATAGAGACCCACAACGCTTGATGCATTGACGACCGCGCCAGAGCCAGCTTCCAGCATATGAGGCACGATTATCTGGGTGCAATTGAATACGCCCTTCAGATTGACATCAATCACGGAATCGAACTGTGCTTCAGTCATCTTAATTAAGCGTGCATCTTGAGTAATACCAGCGTTGTTGATCAAGATATCAATACGTCCGTGCTTTTGCATTACCTGGTCTACAACTGACTGAATGCTAGCGCGATCGGTGACATTCATGGCATAGCCTTCGGCATTAGGCGTTTTTTCAGCCGCACTATTAACTGCTTCCAGACTGATATCCGTAATAATGACTTTTGCACCCTCTTCTGCAAAACGCTGAGCAGTAGCAAAACCAATACCCTTTGCCGCGCCGGTAATGATGGCTACCTTGTCTTTTAATCTATCGCCCATGATTTGCTTTCTATTTTTGCTTTTGTTATTAATTCTTATTTTTTACTGCGCCGAAATGGCTTTTAATATTTTCTGATGCACGCCACCAAACCCGCCATTGCTCATTACCAAAATGTGATCACCAGGCTGAGCCTCATGCGCAACCGCATTCACTAATGCCTCAAGATCATCAAAGGCATGCGCTTTACCCTGTTTCTGCTTGTTGAGTGGAGATAAGACGTCTGCCAAATCCCAACCCAAT
Organism: Burkholderiaceae bacterium; assembly: GCA_947380285.1. The sequence continues at coordinate 3,028 of CANCQD010000133.1, forward strand.
GATTCCTTGCCGGCATTAGCGCCGTAGGCAAACACTTTGTCAGCAGCCTCTAGACTTCCAGGGAGTTGAGCTTTCATCACACCGAGCTTCATCGTATTTGAACGTGGCTCCAGTACCGCCAAGATACGTGCTTTACCAATGCGACGACGTAGGCCGTCAACTGTAGTTGTGATCGCGGTTGGATGGTGCGCAAAATCATCATAGACCGTGATGTCATTTGCAACACCAATCGTTTCCAAGCGACGCTTTACATTCTTAAATTCCGCCAACGCACGTGCACCATCTGCTGGAGAGATACCAATATGATTTGCGCAAGCAATCGCTGCAAGTGCATTGAGTTGATTGTGTCTTCCCATCACACCAGAATCAGGCGCCCACTTTACAGTGGCTACTTCTTTACCTGCCTTGCGCACTATAAAGCCATCAGCCTCTTGAGTGATTAGAGACCATTCGTTTGTGAGTTCTTGCCCGAACCGCTCTACAGGCGCCCAAGCGCCACGCGTAATCACGCTCGCCAATGCAGGCTCCTCACCATTTACGACCAGTAAACCATCGCCAGGAACAGTGCGCACTAAATGATGAAATTGCGTTTCGATTGCCGCAAGATCAGCAAAAATATCAGCGTGATCAAACTCTAAGTTATTCAATAGAGCAGTACGTGGTCGGTAGTGAACAAACTTACTGCGCTTATCAAAGAAAGCGGTGTCATATTCATCGGCTTCAATCACAAAATATTTGCTCTCACCTAAACGTGCAGAGACAGTGAAATTCAGGGGCACGCCACCAATAAGATAACCCGGCTTGTAGCCATTGAATTCCAAAATCCAAGTCAACATAGCTGAAGTGGTTGTCTTACCATGCGTACCCGCTACGGCCAAAACATGGCGTCCATATAAAACTTGTTCACCCAACCATTGCGGACCAGATATGTAGGGCAGTCCTTGATTCAGAATTGCTTCCATCAATGGGTTGCCGCGAGAAACCACATTGCCAATTACGAATAAATCAGGCATGGTCTCAAACTGAGATAATTGATCGGGGGAGAATCCCTCAATCAGTTTGATACCTTGAGCTTCAAGCTGCGTACTCATTGGTGGATAGACGTTGGCATCGCAACCAGTAACACGATGCCCAGCTTGCCTCGCAATTGCGGCAATGCCGCCCATGAAAGTACCGCAAATGCCCAAGATATGTATATGCATTAGCGAATTTTAGCGAAGGAGTTGCAATGAACCGCAGACAATTGATCATCATCGTCGCAATTAGTCTTTTGGCACTCCTTGGGGGTGTACTAACCTCCCAGTGGATTTATAAAACTGGATTGGCCAGTGATCCTGCCGTAAAAGCATTTTTTGCGAATTCTTGGCAAACCCCGGATGGGAAAACAGTGAATACCCAAGAATGGCAGGGGAAAGTGCTGGTGGTGAACTTTTGGGCCTCCTGGTGCCCCCCATGTGTCGAAGAAATGCCCGCCCTAGACAAGCTTCACCAAGAATTTATGCAGCAAAATGTCTTATTTGTCGGTATTGGCATCGATTCGCCCTCTAATATTCGTGAATTTCTCTCAAAAACCCCAGTGAGCTATCCGATTGTGATTGGCGGTCTTGAAG
>CANCQD010000134.1 GCA_947380285.1 Burkholderiaceae bacterium
TCATTCATGCATTGGGCTTAAAGATTAGCGTTCACGCGTGACTACTCCTCAGGCGGAACATATGTCTCTATTGATGACAATCAATCAAAAATGAAAATTATTGAACTCATCATGATTTAAGCAACATCAATCACGAAACTCGGATACCCATTTTGAAAAAATCGTTTATTACCGCCATCCTTCTTGCGATAGGGCTTTCAGGATGCGCAAGTACGAATATTTCATCCAAAGACGCAAAACCCGTTCCTAAAGAGCGTCTTTTGGCCTACCAAACCCCTGACGCTAAACGAACCTATCCATTCAGTGTTACGAGAGATATAGGAATAATGGGTAGTGGGTGCTACTTGGAATTTTGGGTAGAGGGGGTTAAGGTTGCTAGATTCGATACTGGCGAAACCGCCACCTTCTATGTGGAGCCCTTCGTTCAAACCGCAGGTGTCGATTTCGATCAGGAGGGGAGTGGGCTCTGTAGCCTAGCCTTCACTCACCCCTTTTATTACGAAATTGTCTCCGAGGGTCGCAAAACGAAACCCGCCTATCACATCGGCATAAACGGCAGATGGCCTCAAATTGGCATGGGGAATTAGTGGCATTACTCGGTTATTAATAGAGATTTTTTGGGAACGGCCGACGTAGGACCCTTGCTTTATAAGGGGTCTAATCCTATAATTAATTCCCAAAACAGCCCGCAGAGCCATATAGAATATGACTTGCATAACCAGATTGTGATTCTGGTTGTCGCGGGTTCGAGCCCCGTCGTTCGCCCCACCAACATAAGGCTCTTAAGGTTTTAGAGTCCTAAAAGGTGCTCTACAAAATAACCATATGGTTATTTTTTTTAATTAAGCCCCGAATAATCTTCATTCAAAACATTGAATAGCATATTTTCTTGCTCGACAACCGGATAGCAGCACGGATGTCTATTGCCTAGTCAGGTTTATGTGCGCTTATCCGCATATCGCCCCATACCGAATTAAAGACGGTAATGTAGAAATGTTGCATGTATTCCACACATCAAGAATTTGGCCAAGAAGACTTTAAATTGTTAAGAGTCAAATGCTTATTAAAGGTGATGAAGATGCGTAAAGAATATGATTTCTCAAAGGCCTGTAAAAACCCATATGCTTGTATGCTCAAGAGGCCTATTGCTATCAGACTAGACACAGATTCTGTTAGCTATTTCTAGTCAGAACCTTAAGAGGCGGGCTTTCCTTTTCAAAGTCTGATTAATCTCTATTTGCGAGATTGCTCTGCTTCTCATAAGAAATTGAATCTTAGTTTGAAGTAGTCTAGAGATAGAGTTGCTTATCCTGCGCCCTGGTTCGATTCAGCCCCGACCACCAAACTCAAATAATGCCCCGCTTTTATGCCGGGCATTTTCTTTTGGTCGGGCAGATGAGATGAGCACTTGACAGGACGTACGCTTTTACGTACTATATTAAAAAGGAGAGAAATCATGACTACATTAACCGCAAGCGAAGCTCGAGCAGGTCTTTACCGTTTGATTGATCAGGCGGCAGAGTCACATAAGCCAATAGTCATCTCTGGTAAGCGGGCAAATGCTGTTTTAGTTTCTGAAGAAGATTGGAGCGCCATTCAGGAGACGCTTTATCTTTTGGCAACTCCAGGGATGCGTGAGTCGATTAAAGAGGCTATGGCTGAGCCCATTGCTAAAAGTAAAAGGGTATTGAAGTGGTGATTTGGAATTTAGCTTATTCCAAATATGCTATTAAGGACGCTAAAAAACTGTCTGCCGCAGGCCTTAAAGACAAAGCACAGGCTTTATTGGATATTTTAGAAGCAGACCCCCTCCAAAATCCGCCGGCTTATGAGAAGTTGGTTGGTGACCTAAAGGGGGCTTACTCACGCAGAATTAATATTCAACATCGCTTGGTTTATGAAGTCGTTCGCAAAGAAAAGACAGTTCGGGTTTTGAGAATGTGGACTCATTACGAATAAAGTCGATCACAAAGGACTAATTACTTTAGGTTGGTAAGGCATGTTTTACGGTTGCCCAGGCTTGTAAGCTCATGATTCTAAAGGGCTGGAAAGTCTAAAAAGTAGCCATGAATCACCTTTTAAGCCATATATCGATTGATATGAGCCCTCAGATTGTGATTCTGGTTGTCGCGGGCTCTAGCCCCGTCGTTCGTCACAAAGATTTGTATTATTTCAAGACTCCTCAATCTTTCTGATTGCCGCTCTTAATTAAGCCAAGTCAAGCATCAATATATTACTTAAGTTATAGAGCTCATTAATTGATTGAGGCTATATTTAATAACTTACTGCTTGTGTATTTAGCTTGTACACTGCAAATTACTACTAATACTTGATATTTTGATATGAAAACCATCCCATCCCCATTTATGTCGCGCAAATCGGATAGAGTGAAATCCGAATTGCCCATAGTGATTGAGGGTGTTCGGGGTGTCACACGCGATATTAGTGCTACTGGTGTTTTCCTTGAGGTGGATAGCCCGCTGGAGCCTGGCTCTACAGTTGAGTTCCTTGTAACTCTTGATGATCCAAAAAAACAATTGGTTTTTTCTTGTCAGGGCGAGATTGTTCGTGCTGAAGAGTTGGAGGGCAAATATGGAGTGGCTACCAAGATTTTGTCTATGCATTTAATGCCTTTGTTGGATGAAAAAAAGTAATTTGAAGTTTCGGACTCTTGTTTTCCTAGCGTTAGCTACCTCCTTGTTGTGGGTGACAGGCCCAGCTTTTGCAGATGTCTATCGTTGTGATAGTGCGCCTGGTGTCATTACTCTTTCCAATATCCAAAAAGGAAAGAATTGCAAAAAAATGAATTTGCCTCCCTTGGAGCCCCGCGCTAGCAAGCCTTCAGCGGATGTTGGTATGCCAATACCGGGTAGCGGTGGTGATGCTGCCAAAGCAAAACCGTCTAAATATAAATCAAGTTATGACTCTGCAATTTCCGAGCGTAAAAGAATTATTCAAGAGGAAATGGACTTGGAGCAAGAGCGCTTAGACTCTATTAATTCCAAAATCAGCGCCATTAACTCAGTGCAGAATAAATCTTCAGCGCAATCAAAAGAAATTGCCATTTTGCAAAAAAAGCAGGGTTTACATCAGGGTAACTTAAAACTTTTGCAAAAAGAGTTTAATAAACAGCAATAGCGTTATTGAAATTGTGTATAAAATAAGTTGTGCTGTTGTTCTAATGCCTCATTTTTAGATATGGATCAATTTAGTGCGGTGTTTGTAATGCAAGGTGTATAGAATCAATTTAAAAGATGTAGTAGGAAAGTACTATTTTCTAAATTGGTTCAAAACAGCTAATAGACGTAGATTTAAAAACAATCATTTTTTACTTATCTCCCATGGAGGCTTTACGTGAATACTCAAAATAAACAAAAAGGTTTTACTTTGGTGGAGCTATTGGTGGTTATTGCCATCATTGGCATCTTGACCGCAATTGGCGTACCTATGTATAACGGCTATCAAGCTTCTGCAAAGGTAAGCGCAACTAAGCAAAACTTTGATTCTATGAAGACCTTCATTGCTGGCGAGGTAACAAAATGTTCTGCGGGCCTAGTTCCGTCACTGAATGATCCAAAAGGCGGAACTCAAATTCTTTGCCCAGCAGGTCTCAATGCGGCAGCTACAGCAACTTACTTCACGACTTATGGCTTGGCTACCATGAAAAACCCCTACAACACCTCTTCTACCACCGCAGTTAATAGCACTGTGCCCCCTACGGTTGCTGGTGAGTTGGGTATTAACGGTGCTGGAGCTGGCGGTTGCACAACTGGTGTGGCAATCCAGACAATCGTCATTGATCCTGCTGGCAATGGTACGGCTACCTTGCTCTTCCCAAGTACGCCAGAGTGTATTAGCCTGCAGTAAGGTTTCTCTGGGCTAGTTGTTAGCTAATAAACTAAGTGGCCCGTCTGTACGGGCCATTTTTTTGGGGGTGATGTTGCGTAAGAAAAATCAGCTTGGTATTACCTTAATGGAGTTAATCATTACGGTCGCCATCATCGCTATTTTGGCTGCGATTGGTACGCCTATCTATACCAACAATATTCGTGTCGCTAAAAATGCAGATGCGCAAAATACGCTCAAGACCATCTTTTTGATGGAGAAAAATTACTTTTCAGAAAACTATTGCTATTACGTCACCCCGGGATCAGGTGATCAGACTAGCAACATAAATCAGTACTTGATGGGATCAACAACTCCAGCTTCTGGTCCGATTCCAGTGGGCAGTACGAATGATTTCTTCTTCTACGTTTCTGCGGGCCCTCTAGGGGCTTCTGGCAGTTGCACCGGCTCGAACTCCAATGACTATATTGTGTATGCCCAGTCACGCAGTCAGCCTGCATTGCTGTATTCGATTAACCAACAAAATGTAAAAACTGGCTTTTAGTATTAATCTTAATATGCAAGAGTCAAACC
>CANCQD010000135.1 GCA_947380285.1 Burkholderiaceae bacterium
CCAATATGAATGACATCGGTGACGCCAACCCATTTATTGCAGAGTGCTTCAATACGGCGCCATACATCTATAACTGCCGGCATGACATCCTGACCATCCAGGATGACAGGAGATTTTGAGAGATTGCGGAGTGCCGAATGAAGTGCAGGACGATCTTCGCTCTGATTAATATGTTTGCCAGCAAGTAGATCCGCAATAAATTCTGAAAGATTTGTCTTGCGGGCGATATCAAATAGAGAGGCCCAGCTTTTTGCATCCATACCTTGATAGGCAGTATCCAGAACCACATCCACGGCAGAATGAGCGCCATTGGGCATAACGCCAGGGAGGCTATCAGTGGAATTAAGGTTGTCAGAATCAGGCTTTAAAGACATATCTAGATTTTATCAAGAAGGGGCTCAAAATCCCCTAAAACACTGAAAATGTTAGGATTTCGGTATATTCAATGTCATTAAGTAGTCAAAAATTGAAAAATAAGTAATAAAGACAAACCAAATACGGGTGGAGATGGATGGAGCAGGTTGATTGCGTCGTGGTGGGTGCCGGAGTTGTCGGATTGGCTGTCGCCCGCGAAATGGCGCTCCAGGGCCGTGAAACCATCTTGCTTGAGCGCGAGAGTTCTTTTGGAACCATTAGCAGCGCTCGCAATAGCGAGGTTATTCATGCTGGCATTTATTACCCAAAAGATTCTTTGAAGGCCAAACTTTGTGTAGAGGGTAATCGGCTACTCTATGAGTACTGCCGTAGTCACCAGGTGGCTACTCAACCCTATGGCAAGCTGATCGTTGCGGCTGATGATGATCAAATCAATGACTTGCAAGCGATCTTATATAAAGCACAAAAGAACGATGTTCCTGAAATTCAGATGATTTCAGGAGAAGAGGCAAAAGCATTGGAGCCAAATCTCAAATGTGTTGCCGCAATTCTCTCATCTACCACAGGTATTGTTGACAGCCACGGCTATATGCTCTCACTGCTCGGGGGCTTTGAGGATGCGGGTGGTATGGTCGCCTACCAATCACCTTTAATCAGCGCAAAGCCAATCGGAAATTATGCTGAGGGTGGTTATGAGTTAACCATCGGCAGTGTCGATGGCGCTGATGGTATGCAAATCAAAACTAAGCTTCTCATCAATTGCGCTGGTATAAGTGCACCAGCAATTGCGCAAAAGATTGAAGGCTTAAAGCAAGATCAAATACCCAAAGCCTACTTTGCTAAAGGCAATTATTTCTCGCTCTCTGGCAAATCGCCATTTAAGCATTTGATCTATCCCATTCCAGAGCCTGGTGGTTTGGGGGTACATCTCACTTTAGATATGGGTGGTCAGGCAAAGTTTGGGCCTGATGTGGAATGGCTCGACATCGATTCTGAAGAGCAAATTGATTACAAGGTCAATCCAAAGCGAGGAGAGGGCTTTTATGAAGCTGTCAGACGCTATTGGCCGGATTTGAAAGACGGTTCCCTTCAGCCCGATTATTCGGGGGTGAGGGCAAAGATCGTGCCGCCAAATGCTCCTGCAGGCGACTTTTGCTTCAACACCCCTCAGGATCATGGACTCCAAGGCCTCTTTAATCTATATGGCTTTGAGTCCCCTGGATTAACCTCCAGCCTTGCGATTGCCAAGCATTTAGAGGGGCAAATCAAAAGTTCTTTATAATCTGGTGCTTGAATCAACCGTGATTCACAGTAAGTAGAATTAAAGGAAGAGTGGCAGAGCGGTTGAATGCACCAGTCTTGAAAACTGGCGAGGATGAAAGTCCTCCGTGAGTTCGAATCTCACCTCTTCCGCCAATGATGTATATAGATAAAGCCCTTACGGGCTTTTTTTATTTATACCTACCCAAATTAATACCCAAAAAATATAACCCTTACTATTCCTCAAACCGCTCTCTGGTCAGGGGGAGGTTGTCCAGCTTATCCTTTGGCGCAATACTGGCTGTTCTTCTATGCCGCTCTTCATCGGCCGAGGCCGCCTCAAAGTCCCTTACACGCATCAGTTCCTGTTCTTTAGCGTCCGCAAGCTTAGAGGCGGGGATTACCGTACCATCCTTAATAAGGCGCTCCAATTGGAACTGTTTAAAGGTTTGAGATTTAATCTTTCCAGCGGGTTTAACGTCGCTGTTATCTGATCTGTCAAAGTCCATGGAATTAATTTATTTCAAATGTGGGGGTAGGGGTCAAGCACGTATTTAACACCCCCCCCTGGCACCCCCCTAGGGACCGTTTTATAGGAAAGAGGACCCGTTCTCTCCTTTACACCTAAATCTGGACAAGCGATCCTGAGAATTTGAAATTCTAATGCCACTATATAAATTAACCTATCTGAACATATTGGCAATGAATGGTTGACTCATCGATAACTATTTTTTTGTCGTTCAACACGCCTTCAGCACACCATTCGTCAATATATCCATGAAAGCCAATACCAGCGATAGGACGTTTTATGAAAAACCTAGTGCCATCTACGGCTTCAGGTGGAATTAGATATGCAGCAATTGAGAATTGTAAATAAGCTTCTGAAACATTGTCAGAGGAAAAGATGCGAGTCAAATCCTCATCCACTAAATTGCCAGTATCTGAGTCAAAAAATACATAGCCAGTATTACGGTCTTGAAAATGTCTTTTTATTTCTCTTTTCAGGGAGATACTTGCAGAATGAGCTACGTGGGGCCAATAATTCACGTCGACAGATTTATTAATTTCCGTGATATCGGTAGAAATTCTAATTTCACTTAAATTTTTTGGGTTTAATTTTTTATAAAAATTTACATCGTCGTATGGCCCTGGAGAAAAGCACCCATTAGAACGTAGGAATACTACATTTCGACTTTTATTACCTGTATAGATGCAGGTCTCTGGATTGGAAACCAGGATTGATAAAGACTCGTCTGTAGTCATTGCATCAAGATCTATAACCCTGCCAGAACAATTTTCACAATATCTTGTCTTATTTGATGGATCATCATTAATAAGCTGATTCCAGCGTTTAGCTCTAGGGCAATAAACACGTTTTAAAAGATTTCCTGAGGGGCTATAAAGAATTGATGTTTTTTCGTCGTAAATAAATGGTTTGGTCATGTTGTTATTTAAATTATGTTTGGTTGCTTTGCTTACATTATTTAATTACGCTATTTGTAGATTGATAGAGTGCGCTCAAGTTCTTTTTTAACTCTACTTCTTAGGCTAGAGGGGGATATAACTTCAACTCCAGACCCATGTTTCAAAACATCCATTAAGAGCTCTGGATCTTGGTTGTAATCAAATTCGAGGATGTAACTCCCATCCTTGTCAAAAGTCCCAACCTGTTGGCCGTGCCACTGTTCGGCTGAAACCCATCTTGCCCTTTCTGGAGTAAAACGTAATTTAGCCCTTTGTGTTGCCTTGCCAGAAAATATTCCATAACTTTCTGCAAAATTTTCCTGTAATATTTTTTCAGATATGTCATCTGCCTTATTGTTAAGAAGTACTGCAGATTTAATGCCGTCCACAGAGAAGCTTCTAAGCTCCTTCCTAAGGTGGCAGTACGCATCTAGATACCAGTTATCTCTGTAATGAATAAGACGTTGGGGCGAAATTTCTCTATCGGTTGTCTCATTGGTTCCTCTAGAGTAGTAGGTTATGAGCATTCTTTTGCGCTTCAGTAGGGCGCTACCAATATCAGGAAAGAAGTTTGTTAAAGTCTTTCTCGCTGCAATGCCAAATACTTTTAGACGTTTGCGCAACTCTTTTTCTGAGGTCTCGGACTGGCCAAGGATGCCATCAATCAAGTTGGTCATTGGCTCTATATGTGGACCTATTAAGCCGCCTTGATCGAGAGAGGAGAGTAGGTGTTGCATTAAAACAAGAGCTGTCGCTTCTTTTTCAGAAAACCATAATCCTGGAAGCTCTATTTTTTCTCCAGCTAATGGCTTATCGAATCTATAGCCACCCATTGATCGGTCATAAATGATATTGGCATTCATTCTGCTTCGCAGATATTCAAGATCACGTTTGAAAGTGGCAAGGGAAATCTCTAATTCAGACAAAAAATCTTTAACTGGAACGCACTGACGTGCTTGAATCATGTATTTGATACGGTGCAACCGCTCTACATCACCCATTTCTAGATCCTTATTGGTAGATTTACATTG
>CANCQD010000136.1 GCA_947380285.1 Burkholderiaceae bacterium
GCTTTACTTGGGCGCTTTTGCAATAGAACAGAATTTCCCCAACGCATCAACAACATATTGCAATCAAATTCTGGAGATTTTGTCTTCATGGTTTTCTGAGGGAGCAAAAGGACTTGATCGCTTAAATTAGCCTGACAATCTTTTGAGAATGGGCACTTTTTTTCAGAACTGAGACAAACTGGTTTACGTGCTGTACACCAAGTGGCCCCAAAATCCATTAGTGCCTGCGTATATACCGGCATATCAGCAGGCTTACTTGGCAACAAGTCGATTGCCAAATTCCATAGACGATCATTTACTGCCTTATCTTGTATTGGGCCTTCAATTGCAAATAAACGCGCGAGTATACGTTTCACATTAGCGTCCAAAATAGGCGCCCGCTCAAGAAAAGCAAAAGCGGCGATAGCACCTGCAGTAGATCGGCCGATACCCTTCAACTGCTCAAGCAAAAGCGGATCGCTTGGAAACTCACCGCCAAACTCTGTCATCACTTGCCTTGCGCAAGCATGAAGATTTCTGGCGCGTGAGTAGTAACCCAAACCAGCCCACTCAGCCAACACTTCATCAACATCAGCAGCAGCTAATTTTTTTACCACTGGAAATCGCTTCATAAAACGTGGATAGCGCTCAAGGACAGTAGCCACCTGAGTTTGTTGCAACATGATTTCTGAAACCCAAACCGCATAAGGATCTCGATTGCCCTGCCACGGCAAGCCTGAACGCCCACTGACGCCATGCCAAGCGATCAACTTTTGCGCAAATGTATTAATCAGCGTTTTTGACATTGCGTGCAGAAATATGTAGAACGTTGGCCCTGCACTATCTGGCTGATGGGTGTTTTGCAAACCTTACATGGCAAGCCTTTGCGGTCATAGACTTTGGTTTGGACCATAAAGTGTCCAGGATCGCCATCGCTATTCACAAAATCTTTTAATGAGCTGCCGCCGGCATCAATTGCTTTTTTTAGTATCAATCTCACCGCTTGCGCTAAACGAGAACACTGTGGTCGAGTGAGCTTGCCTGCCGCCTTAGCTGGATGAATACCCGCCTCAAATAAACTTTCTGAGCAATAAATATTGCCAACACCAACAACAGCTTGGCCCGCTAACAGAAACTGTTTTACAGCAACGCTACGTTTACGGGATCTTTGATATAAAACCTCTGTACCCATCTCACCAGAAAACTCTGGGGAAAATGGCTCCACTCCAAGCTTTAGTAAAAGCGTAAATTTTTCAATCGGCCCTTTTGATTTAGGATGCCACAAGACCGCGCCGAATTTTCGTGGATCATGCAGGCGCAAACTCAACTTACCAAACTCTAGCGTCACTCGATCATGGGTTTTTAAGGGGTCTGAGCTTGGGAGTACTCGCAAAGTTCCCGTCATCCCCAAATGAATGAGTAAATAGCCCGTATCCATTTCCAATAGGAGATACTTCCCGCGCCTTTCAATGGCATGCACTTTTTGCCCAGGCAAAGTTTTAGGTAGGCTGGCGGGTACAGGCCAACGCAAGCGTCCGTCAATAATCTTGACGGCGCTGACTTTGCGCCCCTCAATATGGGGGGCGATTCCTATTCGAGTGACTTCTACTTCTGGAAGTTCTGGCATAAATGAATTGTAGATTCGCGGATTAGAATGTGCTTATGAGCAAATTAAGACTAAAACCTCTTTTAAAGGCTTTATTCCTATCGGCCTTGACTGGTGGAGTCATTTCATCAGTTCATGCCCAAAACCAGGCAAATGGATTGGAAACGGGTGAAGCCGTTTTTGAAGTGCTCGCATCTGAAATCGCTCTTCAGCGAGGTCAGGCCGGCTTGTCCTATAACACCTACCTGGAGATGGCGCGTCAATATAAAGATCCTAGGCTCGCCCAAAGAGCAATGGAAATTGCGATTGCCGGTGGATCCCCAGATTTAGCTATGGAAGCCGCAAAGACTTGGGACGAACTATCTCCAGCCTCAGACACTAAACCCAAAGAAGTCTTGGTGACTCTTTTGATCTTAGGTAATCGTTGGTCCGATGCAATAAAACCAGCAATAACGTTATTGCGCCAACAAACTCCTGCGCAGCAAGAAAACACTCTTTTGCAATTACAGGCTTTACTTGCCAAAGCGAAAGATGAATCTGATGCCTTACGCGCTTTTTATGACATTGCCTCTACTGTAAAGATTTCACCTAAGGATCCTGGCTTGCTTTACACATACGCTATGTCTGCTGAAAAAGTAGGTCGTATTGATGTGATGGAAAAAATCTTGCGTGAAAATTTACGCAAGAACCCCAATGACGTAAATTCTCTTAATGCTCTTGGCTATTCATTAGCTGATCGCAATGTGAAATTACCAGAAGCATTTGCGCTAATCAGCAAGGCGCAGCAACTCTCACCAAAAGATAGTTTTATTTTAGACAGCTTAGGGTGGGTAAATTTTCGTCTTGGTAAAAATGCACTTGCATTAGAGCAATTGCAACAAGCATTCACCATGAAGCCTGAAGCAGATATTGCAGCCCATACTGGTGAAGTGCTGTGGGCCATGAATCGCCATACTGAAGCCGAAGAGATGTGGCGCCAGGGGCAAAAAATAGATGCCAATAACCCAACCCTAAAAGAGACTTTAAAACGCCTAAAGCCTGATTGGACAAGAGATGATCAAGTGGCCAAGGGCTCATGGGATGGGCGCTTTGCCGTCAAGGTGACTGGCTTAACGGATTCGCAAAACCAAGGTGGCTCTGGTGGCTTTACCTTAACGCAAGAAGCATTAAAAGATGTTCTAGAGATTCGCAATCCCATGGGTGGATCCATTGCAAAAATCACTATTACACCAGGTGAAGCAACGCTCGAAAGTGATGGCAAAGTAGTTACCGAAATAGATGCAGACACCTTGGTGCAAAAAACTTTAGGTCTGCCACTACCAGCACGCGGACTATCCAACTGGTTAAGGGGCGAAGTGCGTCCTGGGAGCGAAGCAAGTATTGAAAGAAATACTCAGGGCCAAGTCAGCAAAATTAGTCAAGACGGTTGGGACTTGGTTTACACATGGAGCAATACGAATCGACTTGAAAAACTCATCATGACACGCAGCTCAAACCTCGGCTCGATTGACATTCGCCTGGTGTTTGATCGTCCGAATGATTAAGTGAAACCGTCATTGTGAGTATTGATCATTTAACGCTTCACTCCCCCGCTAAGCTCAATCTTTTTTTACATATCGTTGGGCGCAGAGCAGATGGATATCACTTACTGCAATCCGTCTTTCAGCTGATTGATTGGTGTGACACGCTTCATTTAAAACGCATTTCTGAAAATACAGTGCGGCGAATTAATCCAATCCCTGGAGTTCCACCCGAACAAGATTTAGTCATGCGCGCGGCAAATCTTCTAAAAGATTTTTGCAAGATTGAGACTGGTGTCGAAATCGATCTTCAAAAAGAAATTCCGATAGGTGCAGGCATGGGGGGCGGCTCTTCAGACGCAGCATCTACCTTGATTGGACTTAATGCTCTCTGGGATCTCAATCTTTCCAAAGAAACGCTTTGCAATCTGGGTTTAAAACTAGGGGCTGACGTTCCATTTTTCATTTTTGGCCAAAATGCTTTTGTTGAAGGAATCGGCGAAAAAATTCAAGAAATCGCCCTAGAAACCCCCGATTTCTTGGTGATCTTCCCCAATCAGGGCATCGCAACCGCTAGCATTTTTCAAGACCCCGAATTGACCCGAGATCATGCACAGATTACAATTGACGGCTTTCTTGCATCGCCCTTGTCATTTCATTCGAATGATTGTCAGGCAGTAGCGATGCGGATTTGCCCAGAAGTGAAGCAAGCTTTGGATTGGATTACCCAGACAGTACCGGGCTCACAGCCCCGAATGTCTGGCTCTGGAAGTAGCGTTTTTGCAGTCTTAGATCCTAAGACCAACACCGCAACACTGGAAAATCTTCTACAAAATCTTCCTAAAGGGTGGGTAGGTCGGGTTGTTCGGGGGCTAAATAAAAATCCCGCTTACAATTTGATTTCTTCAGATTGACCTGTAGGGGAATCGCCAAGCTGGTTAAGGCACTGGATTTTGATTCCAGCATG
>CANCQD010000137.1 GCA_947380285.1 Burkholderiaceae bacterium
ATTCATACCCATGCAGAAAAGCCGAGCAATCTCAAAACTGGAACCAGCTGCTTTTTGTTGCTACTTTCCTTGATAACGGTAGTGGGATTGGCAGAGTTACTCAGTCCAGTCATTGAAGCAGGCGTCAATGCTGCTGGAGCACCTAAGACAATTGTGGGTATTGCCATTGCGCTCTTAGTATTAATGCCTGAGGGCTATGCGGCCGTGCGAGCGGCCAGAGCCAATCGCCTACAAAGCAGCTTGAACTTGGCGCTAGGTTCAGCGCTAGCGAGTATTGGACTAACCATCCCAACGGTGGCCGCCATTGCTATCTTTTTTAATTTACCTTTGAGTCTGGGTATTAGCAGTCTCAATATGACGCTCATGTACCTATCCTTCTTCATTGGCGCACTCACACTAGCGATCGGCCGAACCACGATGCTGCAAGGCGTAGTGCACCTCATTATCTTCTTTGAGTATTTGTTTTTAAGCTTGGTGCCTTAATGTTGGTCCCGTAACCCTTAAGCGCCAATAGGATTGACCTAGTAATGCGATTAAAATAGATGCAAAAAATATTTCCTAACAGTAAAGAACTTTTAGAATTTATAATAAAAGTATGTCAGGTTTACTAGTCGCATTCTTCTCATCGTTTATTACAACACTGCTGATCATTCGCTTTAAGCATTTGCATGGCCATTTATCTGCGGATTTTGATTTATCAGGGCCGCAAAAATTCCATACAAAGAATACGCCGCGGATTGGTGGAATTGCGATTACCGTCGGATTATTTTTAGCTATCTTGTTGCGACTAAAGAATCTTCCAGAATTTTCCATTGAAGTTATCCTGCTCTTGTGTGCCATTCCTACTTTTGCCATTGGCTTAACTGAGGATCTCACTAAAACCATTAGTGTTCGCTGTAGATTAATTTTTACCAGTTTTTCGGCGGCCTTGATGGTATTGTATTTAAACGTTTATATTGTCAAACTCGATATTCCGTTTATAGATTACCTCTTCACCTTCCCTGTTGTTGGCGTTATTTTCACCATTTTCGCAATGACGGGTTTGGCAAACGCCTACAACATTATTGATGGCTTTAATGGGCTCTCTAGCATGGTGGGTATCATCACCTTACTGGCAATAGCCTATGTTGCCATTATCTTAATCGACCCTATGATTGCTTACTTAGCCCTCGTAATGGTTGGAGCCGTCTTGGGGTTTTTCATTTGGAACTATCCTCGTGGTCTGATCTTCTTAGGGGATGGTGGGGCCTACCTGATCGGTTTTTGGGTTGCCGCTCTGAGTATTCTTTTAGTGTGTAGGCATGAGCAAATCTCTCCCTGGTTTGCCTTACTCATTAATGGCTATCCAATTTTTGAAACGCTCTTTACCGTCTATCGACGCAAAATACATCAAGGGAAGAGTCCTGGAACTCCAGATGGCATTCACTTCCACAGTCTGATATATCGTCGCATCTTGATAAAAAATCACCGAGATCAAGATCTATTCTCAGCCAATGCGAGAACAGCCCCCTACCTCTGGCTTTTAACTTGTCTGTGTATTGCACCAGCCATGGTATGGTGGGAATCAACCCCCATTCTCATTGGGGCGTCTATCCTTTTTATGATTTCTTATGTTTGGCTCTATGCCAGGGTCGTGAAATTCAGAACCCCTCGGTGGTTACATCTAGAACAATAGAAAAATAAATGATTACGAAAGAGTTTATTAACTCCCTGCTTTATTTAAAAAAACGTAGCACGCTTAGCATTTACCATAAGAGTATCAGCACATTCAATGCTGCTACCACCACTAGAGTCAATTCCACCCGAAAGGGCTTTGATCTTTTGTGAATATGTTCAAGGTTCAGCATATGGCTCTCTTAAAAAATTAGATTGGAAGTTGCTGATTCCATTTCAACAGGATGTGCAGTGAAGTGTTGGAGGGGCCGCTAATACCCCATAGCGAGTGTTTGGATTAATGCGAGAGTTGGGTATTAGTGTAGGGCCATTCAATCAATACACTGCGTCATGATCGCCAACATTGATTAAAACGATCTCACTCTCAGTAATAATCATCTCAATGGTGACGCGGTATTTCAGGTTGATCGAAATACTTTGTAATCCATCAAGCCTTCCCGACAAGCCATGAAGGCGAAGAGAGGGGTGATGTGGATTCAGTTCTAGCAACTCCAATGTTTTGGCGTATTGCGTTTCCACATCTGGGTGGCGCTTTAGAAATTTAGCGGCGCGCCGGTTGTATTGCTCGGTAAAAATGAACTGCCAAGTCATTGTGCGGACTTGTTGACTTGCTTTAAGCGCTTAATATGCTGAGCCACGGTTTCTTTAACAAAGCGCCCGCCAGCTAAATCCATTTTGGATTCGGCTAGTGCAGCCTCAAGCTCACACTCACGCAAATATTGGTACTGCTGTTGGCTCATCACCACATACTTCACCTGCCCGCGCACGGATACGGGCGCCTCAAGCTGACCGACCAAAGCTTCTTCGATCGCTTTAATGCCCTTGGTCTTTAAGTCATTTGCGACAACAGCACCCATGATCAGCTCCTAAACAGTATTATATATAGTATTATATACAAGGCTATTGATTCCTGCAAGTTTGATTTATAAGAGCCAAAATACATTGAATTAGCGAGCTTAAGTCTATTAGGTCAATGTTTCCAATTGGATCTTGCTGCCCTATTCATTTGTATCGAGTCAAGGGCTACTAGCCTTGCATCCTGAGAGCAATAGTCTAAGGCGGTATTTTTTACGACTTCTTGTTTTATGTTTTCAAGCTGTTGATTGAGAGCCTGAAATTTTGGGATGCACTCCATGATGTGATGCATTAAGTAAGTTCACTCATCTATAAACTTCACGACGATTTCCAATCTCAATCACTAAGACCATCATCTGTCCGTCTACGATATTGCAGATCACTTGAATATCACCCACTCTGTACCGCCAATATTCACCTATCTTAGGGCTTTTTAAATTTTTACCTAAAGAACGCGGGTCATCTGATACCGCAACGCGCTCATCCATGTAATCAAGGATTCGTAATGCAGTTTGCTTATCTAATTTTTTGAGCTGCTTACTTGCAGACTCCGCGTACTTAATGATCCAGGCCAAGATCTTTCCTTACCTGGGTAGCATCTAATAGTTTTTCGCTGCCTCTACGCACTCGCTCCATTGTTGCGTCAGCCAAATAAAAATCCTCAAGGTCATCCAGCCCACCCTCAATAAGCTCACGCAAATAATACGATTTAGCCCTACCGGTTTGGGCAACCAATTGATCTAATCTTTGCTCGATCTCTGGATCAAGCCGAATTGAAACAGCCATGATTTTTCTCCTAAAAGGTGCCAATTTGATTATTGTATCAGATGTAATACATAGAATACATGTGTTTCTTTATCCCCAGACATGGCATTAGCAGGCTTTTCTCTAGCGCCCACCCCAATAAAATATTGCAATCTATTAGGATACCATTCCCCTCCAATTGAGAATGAGTCCGTTTTGTAAATTGGTTGATTATGAAAAGTGCTTCAAAAGCCTAAATCTAAATACGTCTTATTTAGATTGATGGGTAAAAAAATAGGCCTTGAGGCCTTGTCAGTCCGAGCCGCCCTCCTCACCCGAATCGACAATGTTACGCGAGGCCACATCGACCACCTGCATCTTGCGCTTCCACTCCTGGTGCTTTCGCAGCTCACTTAGGGTGCGATAAAAATTACGGCGCAAATCATCAAAGGCTCTGCTCGGCTTTTCATTTTGCATGAGCTCCATGAGGCGCTTGTCTTTTACGACCTGCAACTCCTGCTCAATTTAGGGTCGATGATCACAAAACCAAATTATCTTATTTAAATCTTCAATCGCAATCTTTAAGACATAAATCCAGAAGAGTTCAGTCTGCCCATCATCATTTTCAATCTCGTACCTAAGGACATTCTTTGCTGTTGGATTAGTAAAACCATAGTGATTAATATGCTTCACCAGTATTTGATGAATCAA
>CANCQD010000138.1 GCA_947380285.1 Burkholderiaceae bacterium
ATTTTTTTAGCTCTATTCCATAGCTTCTGTCCGGCACCCATTAATGATCCCTCATTTCGGATAAATTTTTGATTTGCTAAAAATAAATTTGGATTATGGTGTGAAAGCTCTAAAACATCACCCCAGGTGAAATAGAGATTAGGCCAGAAATAATTAAAAACCGAGCTAACAACCTCAAAATCCTCCTCTTCATCTACTGTCCAGCGCAGTGCAGAATAGTCTTCACTATTTAAGAAATTAGCCGTTTTAAATTTTCCCGAATTTCTGATATAGGATGTAACATGTTCAAGATCAAAGTCATCTTGGGCCTCTTCGAATGCCCTCTTTAAGGCGCTAAATTTAAACACCTCAACATCTAATCCATCAGGAAAACTCGTGGGCGCTACATTGCTAAGGTAATCTACATCATTCGCCAAAAACCGTTTGACGATTAAATCCACTAACTTAGGATCCACCAGGGGGCAGTCTCCAGTAATACGAATGACTACATCAGCATTTACTTCCTGAGCAGCCTCTTTGTATCGACTGAGTACATTAGCTTCGCTTCCGCGATAACATCTATGGCCTAATGAATTAACTAAAACCTCAAGTGGGTCGTTATTTACATTGTTGGAAGTTGCTACAACAATCTGATCAACCTCCTTAGCCAAAGACAAACGAGCTAAAAGCAACTCGATCATTGGCTTTTCATGAATGAGCTTCATGACTTTATTAGGAAGTCGAGTAGACCCCATCCTAGCCTGAACAATGGCGGCAACTCTCATTGCAATGCAGTCCACAATGAAGGATTAATCAAATTTTTTGAAATTGTTTGTGGCCAATTAGGCACCGAACGCAAGATTTGATTTTCAAATGCTAGGATTTCACGCAACTGTTGATGTGAGTCCACTCCAACCACTGTACGAGTTACTCCTTGAATAGATGAAGCGAATAGCAAACAAGCCTGTAATGCACTAATGCCTTCTTGTTGAAGCCATTGGTGCCAATATACCCAGGTCTTTTCCCAAAAGGGAAAAAGTTTTATTTGATCCTCAAGATTCATTAGCAATAACCCCTGAAGAAAAGCTGAACGTGCATGCACTTCAATATTAGAAAGTTGTAATTTATTTAAAGAGCCAGAACTAATAAAGCGCTGATCTAATAAATTTAAAGGAATTTGAACAATTTCTACATTCATTAGATTTAGATAAATATCTAAATCTTCTGGTTCATATACAGAAATGCCTATCTTATGGATTAAGCCCTCGGATTGACAACGATCTAAACCCAAAATCAATGAATCCCTTACAAATGTTTTAAGTTGTGATGGTACATGCAGTAATAAAGCATAGAGCTGGGATATTTTTAGTCGCTCTAATGAATTAATAACCTCTCTGTTGATCCAAGTTGAAATTTCAGCGCAACCCTCTGGTACTTCTGGAAGTTTGCTGACCACTTTAAAGCCATGAACTCCCGCATCCCCAAGCACCCGCTCACTTTCGCCATAAAGAACTGCTGTGTCCAAAGTATCAATGCCATAACTATAAGCAGACTCTAAAATCTTACCCACCTCTCTGGCATCAACGCGACCATTTTTATTAGCAATACCATAGGGCGCGCCAAACTGAGCAGTTCCTATTGCCAATCTCATAATTTCAAAACAGTGTTTAATGTATACATGACATACCCTTGCTGCTCTTCCGTTAAGAGTGGATACATCGGTATGCTTAGAGCGGCTCTATAAAAACTTTCAGCTACAGGGCAATATCCCATTTTAAAACCCATTCGCTCATAATAGGGTTGGCGATAAATCGGAATATAGTGCAAATTTACTAAAATTCCAGATGCCCGCATAGCTTCATATAAATGACGCTGGGTGTTTTTTTTATCATCAGCCATTAAAGAAATAACGTAAAGATGAAAACTAGAGTAACTCTCTGGTCTTTGCGCTGGCAAATTAATTGGCAAATTAATCAGGCCTTGATTATATATTTGGGCAAGTTTATTCCGCTTTGAAACAAATTCATCTAGTCTTTTAATTTGACTTAAGCCCAAAGCAGCTTGCAACTCCGTCATGCGGTAGTTGTACCCCAACTCTATTTGTTGATAGTTCCCAATTTCAACTGCTGGACGAGGCTCCATATCAATGGGGTCAGATGAAATACCGTGACTACGAAATAGTCGCATCCTCTTGGCTAACTCACCATCATTAGTAACTGCCATGCCACCTTCAGCAGTAGTAATAATTTTTACCGGATGAAAACTAAATACCGTAATATCACTATATTCACAATTGCCAATTAGACTATCGAGGTAGCGCCCACCAATTGCATGAGAAGCGTCTTCAATAATTCGAAATCCATAATCCATACTTAGCGCATGAATTTTTTTCATCTCACAGGACTGCCCGGCAAAATGTACTGGGATTACCACCTTGGGCAACCTATTTAGTTTTTTAGCTTCCCGCAACTTCTCCTCCAATGCGATGGCTGACATATTGTAGGTAAGCGGGTCGATATCCACAAAATCAACCGTAGCCCCACAATAGATTGCACAATTGGCAGAAGCTACAAAGCTGTTGGGAGAAGTCCAAGCAATATCGCCTGGCCCTATATCTAGAGACAGACAGGCAATATGTAGGGCTGAAGTTGCACTATTAACTGCTACTGCAAATTGGGCGTCACAATACTGAGCTACTGAATGCTCAAATTGAGGAACCAGTGGACCTTGAGTCAAAAAATCTGATTTTAAAACTGCTACTACCGCATCGATATCCTCTTGAGTAATATCTTGACGTCCATACGGAATCATAATTAGATCTGTCCAATTTTTTGCTGATTCAACAAGATCCATTCTTGAAGATCAGCTTGCGTCATCCATACTTGATTATTAGCGCTCGTATAGCTAAAGCCATCAGACACACGTTTTCCATTTTTGATGCGTAATGGTGAAGCAGACCAATTATGGATCGCTGGCAAAATTTTGTAATGCTCATCATACTCATAGGTGTACATTGCATCTTCTTCACCGATCATCTGCTCGTGCAGCTTTTCTCCAGGACGAATCCCTACTATCTCAATTTTTGCTTGAGGAGAAACTGCTTTTGCAATATCAACAATATTCATGGATGGAATTTTTTTAACGTAGATTTCGCCACCTTCCATATCTTCAAAAGCATGCCAAACTAAATCCACGCCCTGCTCAAGAGTAATCATGAAGCGAGTCATACGCTCATCCGTTACCGGCAAAACACCGCCCTCTTTTTTGGTGAGGAAAAAAGGGATAACGGACCCGCGAGAACCCATCACGTTACCATAGCGTACAACTGAAAAAGCTGTCTCATGTCCACCAGCATATGAATTTCCAGCAACAAACAATTTATCAGCAGCTAACTTGGTAGCGCCATATAAGTTAATGGGGCTACTGGCTTTATCGGTCGATAGAGCAACCACTCTTTTGACTTTTTTATCAATGCAGGCATCAATCAAATTCATGGCCCCATTAATGTTTGTTTTTACACATTCAAAAGGGTTGTACTCGGCAGTAGGCACAATTTTTGTAGCAGCAGCATGCACGACATAATCAACACCATCAAGGGCACGGTAGAGGCGCTCACGATCACGAACATCACCAATAAAAAAACGAACTCGGGGATCGCCTTCAAACTTTTTAGCCATCTCCCACTGCTTCATTTCATCGCGGGAATAAATTATCAGCTTTTTGGGATTATATTTTTCAAGCGTTAAGGGAACGAAGGTATGACCAAAAGATCCCGTTCCACCGGTT
>CANCQD010000139.1 GCA_947380285.1 Burkholderiaceae bacterium
CTTCATCACCTTTAATAAGCTTTTGACTCTTTAGGGGTTGCCTTACGAGCCGAAATAATACGAACGACATTACCCTCGCTTCGATAACAATGGCAAACCAAAATCACACGAAGAGAATGGCTTACTCCCAGCAAGATAAATCTGTCTTCGTCCTCCGAATGATCGGGGTCGGAAATTAACTTAGCACTTTCATCATAAAAAACAGATTTTGCTTCTTCAAAAGAAATGCCGTGTTTCTTCAGATTAGCTGAAGCTTTTCTGGGTTCCCATTCAAATCGCAATGAAGTCATATGTACATTGTACATATATCAGCTGGGGTAAGCAACTAAGGTTAAAAATCCTAATTCACGCAACTATTCGGTCGGACCAAATGAAAAAACCACCCGAAGGTGGTTTTGGTTGTACGACTCGACACATAGTTAACACTTTATACCGGACACATACTTTACAGTTTTTGGCATAGGAGGGACCACTCTATGCCGTGGAATGAAAGTACGAAGATGGACGAAAAGCTCAAATTTGTGTCGCGTTACCTCGATGGCGAGAAAATTACTACCCTGTGCCAGGAGTTTGGAATCTCCAGAGTGACTGGCCATAAGATCATTGATCGTTATAAAGACAGTGGTTTAGAAGCCTTTACGGATCGATCAAGAAGGCCTTTTAGACAAGCCAATCGCTTGCCCTTCCAGGTTGAGCAATTGATTGTTAATCTCAAAAAAGAGTTCCCGACCTGGGGCGCTCCTAAACTACGCGACCGCATCCACACCCACTATCCTGAGTTAGCCCTGCCCGCCAAGAGTACGGTGCACGCAGTTCTGGATCGCCATGGTTTAGTCAAAAAGAAACGGCGCCGGTATGGCAAGCTTGAAGGTACCGCATTAAGCAATACTCAAACCCCCAATGCCCTGTGGTGCGTAGATTACAAAGGGGAGTTTATGCTGGGTAACCGCAAATACTGCTACCCGCTCACAGTCACTGACTATGCCTCGCGCTTTTTAATTTGTTGTGAGGGCTTAGAAAGTACCAAAGAAGCCGGAGCCTTTACCGTCTTTGAACAACTCTTTAAAGAATATGGCTTGCCAGGCTCAATCCGCTCAGATAACGGCGTACCCTTTGCCTGCGCTAATGCGCTCTATGGTTTGAGTAGCTTGTCGGTGTGGTGGCTGCGCTTAGGGATTGGGATTGAGCGCATTAAACCTGGCAATCCCCAGCAAAATGGCCGCCATGAACGCATGCATTTAACGCTCAAACAAGCCACAACCAAACCACCAGCCAAAACCTTATTACAACAGCAAGATAAGTTTGAAGACTTTATCTATGAGTACAACTATGAGCGACCCCATCAAGCACTAGAGATGAAAAAACCTGCAGAGTTGTATCAACCGTCCACTAGGAGATATGAAGGGCTACCCGATGTGAGTTACCCCTTCCACGATAAAACCGTCACTGTTACCAACTGTGGGCGCATCTGTCTTGATGGCAAGAAGATTCACTTTAGTACTGTGTTCGCTGGTCATGACGTGGGCCTGCGACAAGTCGAAGAAGACGTGTGGTTAGTGAGCTTTATGGATTACGATATGGCTTACTTTGATATGGAGTCTTCTCGGGTACAAGCCTTAGAAAACCCATTTGGTCCCAAAGTATTGGGGATGTGATTAGTAAAGGTGTAAACCATGTGGCCGGTACCGGACGTAAAGCATGTGTCCGGTACGTACCGGTGTTTCTTGGTGGCCCGGGGCGGAATCGAACCACCGATACATGGATTTATTTGTTATCTAAGTAAGGCCCCAATCCAATCATTTACTTGGTTAATAGAGAGGTTTGGTGTTGAACCATGATCAGCCTCGACAACCATATATTTACTATATGGGTTTTTTGGAGCCATCATATAAATATTTTGCTCTGCATTAGGAAATAGAGGGTCCTTCGTCCCGACCACCATTAATATTGGTACTGATTTTTTAATTGATTTTGCCGACCTTGACATATTTCCTAAGCCCTCAGGATCGAAATAACTATAAAAAGACTCGGCTGATGCCCTTAAGTTTTCCGATCGTCCCTGGTTGAAATCCACAAAATTTACTTTTTCGACTCCCTTTCCGCTCTTTATTAAGTCTTGTGCTTGCTCAAGGGTGGATAGATTCATTTGTTGGTTAAACATATATTTGGGTGTGTGTCCTGGCGCCAAAAGAATAACGCCATCAACATCATCAAAAATGGTTAAGTACGCAAGGGCTGCATTAGCTCCAAAACTGTGCCCTGTAAGCAGTACTCTTTTATAACCCGCCACCTTGAAATTATTGACCTGCAGATGTATTTCGTTGATCGCATCTGGATAAGGCTTGTCATACAAACGATTTTTAGACCAAGGTAATTCTATTTCTTTGTAATCACACAAATCTGTTAATCGACTCGAGAAAAAACCCAAAGATGAGGCATTCCCCCATTTCCCATGCATAACAACAATAGCGCAATCCTTTTGCCCGGCAATGGCTAAATTCATTACCAATGAAAGCATAAAAAATAATAAGAATTTTTTCATGCTAAACATTAACATTCTGGCTATGAAAAAACCACCCGAAGGTGGTTTTGGTGTTTCTTGGTGGCCCGGGGCGGAATCAAACCACAGCTTTAGGAGGTCTAATCCTGCTTCAAGACTGTCCTTTTGAAGAACAATTTTCTCTTGCTCGTTGATAACAAATTTGTTATCATATGCGCATGGCATATTCCATCATTTATTTTAGTCAAGAAGTTCAAGAAGACATCATGAATTTGCCTGTAACACTTCAAGCTCGTTACATTGGCTTGACTGATCGAATGATTGAGTATGGTCCAAATTTAGGTTTGCCGCATACCGATGCTTTTGGTGGCGGTCTGTTTGAATTAAGACTTAAAGGTGCTGAGGGTATTGCGAGAGTTTTCTTTTGTACGATGATTGGACAAGAAATTGTCATGCTCCACAGTTTTATTAAGAAGACTCAAAAAACGCCAGAAAAAGAATTAAAACTTGCTAAGCAACGCATGAAGGAGTTAAAGAAATGAGAACAAAAACAACTAACACTCTGACTCATAAACAAATGGTCAGTAAGATGCTCAAGAACTCAGCTGTTAAAGCCGAGGTAGATAAACTGAATCGTGAAGAGTTCGCTATTCTTGATGAAATTCTTGCGGCAAGAAAAGAGTCTGGATTGACGCAAGCACAAATTGCCAAACTGATGGGTACACAAGCCCCAGCAGTTGCTCGATTAGAGAGCTCTTTGGCCACTGGTAAGCACTCTCCGAGTCTTAATACCCTTCGAAAATATGCTGCCGCAGTTGGTAAGAAGATTGAGCTTCACTTAGTCTAAACACTCATCCGCCCCACCCGAGTCTAACTTTGTGCACAAAACTTTCTTGGGTGTTTGTATGGGGTTGATTTGGTTGAGTTATTTTGACCCACGCAAGGATAACGAAAGGGTTTGGTGGCGCGACGGGGATTTGACTGACACAAGGATAACGACTCCTTGAGGTGATCGGGGTACCCTGCGCATGAAGTGTCCTTTTAAAGGACAACTCATTAATACCGTAAGTGGATGATAGATTCCTTATATGCGCATATACGTATATATGAGAAGTCCTTTTAAAGAACATCTCAGTGAGCGTCTATTAAAGCAACGGTTACTGCAATAAAAGTTTTATACCGCCTTATATATTAGGCTCAGCGCAACTAAGAAAGCAAAAATAGCAAAGATTTGTTGCACTCT
>CANCQD010000140.1 GCA_947380285.1 Burkholderiaceae bacterium
TTCTCCAAGCGCGGATACATTTGCAAAACATGGGAGGGCGAACTAGCGATGGTTTCGATGCCTGGAACCATGTCAGAAAAATTCCTCTTTACGGTGCGAGATGATGCTGTGGCGCAAAAAATAAATGCTAACTTAGGAAAAAAAGTGGCCCTAAAATACGATCAGCATATTGGCTTACCAACAACTTGTTTTGGGGATACTGAGTATTTCGTTTCCGGCATTGAAGTTTTGGATGAATAATTTGTAATAGTTTCAAAAATTGTTGTGACCTAGCTTTATTTTTGTAATTTTTTGTGGTTAAAATCATGTAAGCGCAATGTGCGCCGACATCAATATCTATAAGGAGCTTCACTTGAACAAAGCCGAACTAATCGCAGCGATTGCTGACGACGCGGAGATTTCCAAAGCTAAAGCTGAATTCGCATTGAATTCTGCAATCGACACAATTATCAAAGCTGTTACTAAAGGTGATTCAGTACAACTGATCGGCTTCGGTACATTCGCATCTGGTAAGCGTGCTGCACGTATGGGCCGCAATCCAAAAACTGGCGAGCCACTCAAAATTGCTGCTGCTAAAACTGTTAAGTTTTCTGCTGGTAAAGCATTTAAAGATTCAGTTAACAAGCGTAAGAAGTAATCTTTCCCTTGTTGATAAAAAAGCCCGGTATGCCGGGCTTTTTTATTTCCTCAAAAATCTAGGCAATGAAAATTACTGTACATCATTGGGTTAGCTTTGAACTAAACGGCGGTGACGATGAATGCTCATGAGTATTCCGGCCCCAAACCCTAGCGTCACAAGTGCGGTACCTCCATAGCTAATAAAGGGAAGTGGCACTCCAACAACCGGCAATAAGCCGCTCACCATGCCGATATTCACAAACGCATAGGTAAAGAAAATTAAAGTAACTGCTGCACCGAGTAATCGTGTGAATAAATTTGGCGCACTTGCAGAGATGGCGAGACCTCTTTTAATGAGCGCAAAGAAAAGTGCGAGAAGAACCAAATTACCCAGCAGACCAAACTCCTCCGAGAAAACGGCAAAGACAAAGTCAGTATGTTTTTCTGGAATAAATTCCAAGTGTGCCTGAGTTCCCTGAAACCAGCCCTTGCCAAAAAATCCACCAGACCCAATCGCGATCATTGATTGAATAGTATGGAATCCTTTTCCAAGAGGGTCACTCGTAGGATCCAATAAAGTACAGATGCGATGTTTTTGATAGTCATGTACAAATGGCCACACAATATCGCGCGCGCAAATGGTATTACCAAAAATAACAATTAGCAGAATGCCTACAGCCCCAAGACCAACAAATGGCAGAATCCATTTCCAGGGTAGACCGGCCAAAATAATGACATAAAGTCCTGCAGCAAAAACAAGTAGCGCAGTTCCCAGGTCTGGTTGGCGCGCAATTAAAAGGACGGGAATTGCTAAAATGATTGCAGCAACACCATAGTCCCAAGATTTTTTTATGCCTTCACGCTTTTGAAAGTACCAAGCAAGCATTAGTGGCATTGCGATCTTCATAATCTCGGATGGTTGAATCACAATGCCGATATTGAGCCAACGGCGCGCGCCTTTTTTAATTAATCCAAAAACAGCCACTGCAATTAAAAGTGCAATGCCAAATCCATAAATCCAAACCGCACCCATCTCTAACCACTTTGGTGGAATGCGTGAGACAAGCCACATCACTAAAAATGACAGCGCGAGGTTGCGCAGTTCATCTGCAATTTGCACGGGAGTATTTTGACTTGCAGATAAAAAGGTAAAAAAGCCAACAACCGCCAATCCAAGCAGGATAAGGCCTAGCTGGCGGTCTAGGCCAGCAAAGATAGCAAAGAAAAATCCTTTGAATTTAGTTAAGGGGCTCTTTTCCACTCAGGAATCTCCTTAGGCCACTTGCCCTCTATGTAGTAGTCCAGTGCTTGGCGTGCAATTGGTGCTGCGTACTGTGCACCAAAGCCTGCATTCTCCACAACCATCGCAATCACAATGGTTGGTTTATCAGCAGGGGCAAATGCAATATACAAAGCATGGTCACGTAAAAATTCTGCAGTTGAGCCATGCTTATATTCTTTTGAATTCAAACTAAAGACTTGGGCGGTGCCAGTTTTTCCGCCAACCTGATATCCAGTTCCTCTGAATGCAGTTGCAGAGGTGCCAGTGTTATTTACTTCGACCATGGCCTTTTTAATTACCTCGATATTTTCAGCATTGAGATCAATGCGATAACTTTCTTTCGGTGTCGTGAGCACCCGATTGCGAGTAAATGGATCTTCGATTGCTTTGACTAGGTGGGGCTTCATGACGATACCGTTATTAGCAACGTTTGCCATAGCATGAGCTAACTGCAGAATAGTGAAAGCGTTATAACCTTGGCCAATACCAAGTGAAATGGTTTCACCTTCGTACCACTTTTGTTGCTCTGGTTTTTTGAAAGTATTTTTCTTCCATTCGGTAGATGGTAATACGCCTCTCGACTCTCCCTGTAAATCAATTCCAGTAATTTGTCCAAAACCAAGTGGCTTCATAAAATCAGCAATCATGTTTACACCCATATCACGTGCAAGCATGTAGTAGTAGGTATCACAGGACTCAACAATAGACTTTTGCATATCTACAGTGCCATGACCACCCTTTTTATCATCGCGGAAAGTGTGATTGCCAAAGTCGAAGTAGCCCGGATCAGAAATAGTTTGCGATGGTGTGCGCTTTTTGTTTTCTAAAGCCGCAAGCGCCATGAAGGGTTTATAAGTTGATCCTGGTGGATAGATGCCTTTCAGGGGGCGGTTGTAGAGCGGCTTCTGGGGAGAGTCATTGAGCTCTTTCCAGGTAACAGAATCAATGCCCTCAACAAAGTCATTCGGGTTGAAGTTGGGCTTAGATACAAATGCTAATACGTCACCCGTCTCTGGTTCAATTGCGACAAATGCGCCACGGAAATTACCATACAGTTGCTCAACTAAATATTGCAGCTTGATATCAACTGAGAGAACAACGTTTTTCCCAGGAACGGATGCCGAGCTAGAAAGCGTGCGCACTGGTTTGCCGCCCGCAGTAATTTCTACTTGATCATATCCAGGCACACCACGTAAAACAGTTTCATAGCTTTGCTCTAAACCAATCTTGCCGACGTACTGAATGCCTGGCAAAAAAGAAGCTTGCAATGCATCGGGATCATCCGCTTTGGCGCCTTCAATTTCAGCCTGCATGCGTTCCTTATCCTTTTGGGAAACGCGGCCAATGTATCCAATCAGATGGGATGCTAATTCGTTGTATGGGTATTCTCGAAAGCTTCTAGCGCGGATTTCTACTCCCGGGAAGCGGTAGCGATTGGCCATAAAGCGCGCCGTTTCGGTCTCGTTGAGCATGGAACGCAGCGGGAAAGTGCCCATATTGCGCGAATCTTCAAGGGATCGTTTGAAATTACGGCGATCTCTAGGGGAGATATCGATGATTTCAGAAAGGTCGTTAATGAGCTGGTCTACATTCCCTTTTACCTCTTCAGCATTTACATCCAAGGTAAGCGCAGAATAATTTCGACCAATGACGATACCGTTTCGGTCAATTAAAAGACCGCGATTTGCAGGCGCAGGAACTAAGGCAATCCGATTGCTCTCAGCCAGAAGCGCATATTTTCCATGGCTAACGAGTTGCAGCCATACCAGACGCGTGATTAG
>CANCQD010000141.1 GCA_947380285.1 Burkholderiaceae bacterium
GCAGCATCATCCAAAGATTGCAGGCTCGCTTCAAAAGCGCCGACCTTGGCAACGACTTTGCGATACTGTTTTAAGAGGCGGTCGTTACGACTGCCGACCAGGGTTTTAAGAAGACCGATTACCATGGGATATTGAAGAAAATTAAGTCCTTGAGTTTATCACCCGTAACCCCATTTTCTATGAACTTTGCTCCCAAACCGTCCCGCAAGCACAAAGCCCATGACTGGATGGATTACCTGCGAGAATCCGATGGTCTAGGGGGAATTTTGGCCAAAACTGAGGATTTAGCCAAACTCAAGACGATTATTAACGCAGCACTGACAAAGCTTGATTTAGGGCATCTGAGCTCAAAAATAGAAGCTGGATGGCGCTCAGGCTCGCAAGATGAGCTGTTCTTACTGGTCAGCAGCGCTAGTATTGCAACCCGCTTACAGCAAATATTACCTAGCTTAATCAATGAGTTAACTAAATCTGGGCTGTCCTGTAAGGCAGTAAAAGTACGTGTAAAACCAGCTCCACCGGCCTGGGAGGTAAAGCCCCGTTTAGCTACTCAGCGCGAAAGACCACAAGGACTGAATGAGGTCGCCAAAAAGTCTTGGGAGTCACTATTGGAGAAATTAGGGCCAGACTCAGGTTTGCGCTCTTCCATCGAGAAACTACTCAAAAACAAACCAAAGTAGCCAAAGATTCATTCATCCCACTTGGTGCCGACTAAAAAAAGAGGGGTTGGCTTTCCTGAGAATAGGCTGATGGCGCTTTATTTTCAGCAAAGGTGCTGATTTCATAAGCACTTGGATCTTCCAAAAGCTTACGTAAAAGTGCGTTATTGAGGGCGTGACCTGACTTCTCAGCAATATAAGCCCCAACAATAGGATGGCCAATAAGGTACAGATCGCCAATCGCATCCAAGATTTTGTGGCGCACAAATTCATCTTCATAACGAAGCTCTTCGTTATTCAAAATTCGATGCTCATCCAAAACAATCGCGTTATCCAAACTACCGCCACGAGCTAAACCCATTTCGCGCAATGCCTCTACTTCATGCGCAAATCCAAAAGTACGCGCACGACCAATTTCACTGCGGTAAGCTTGTTCTGCAAAATCCACTACAAACCGTTGCCCAGTTTTATCAACAGCTGGATGCTTAAAGTCAATCGTGAAGTCCAACTTAAAACCAAAGAATGGTTCTAAGCGCGCAAGCTTGTCACCTTCGCGAACCTCTACTGGTTTTTTAATCACCAAAAATTGACGTGGCGCATCTTGCTCTGCGATACCAGCAGATTCGATTAAAAATAAGAATGAAGCGGCACTACCATCCATGATGGGCACTTCTTCACCATCAAGCTCAATAAATAAATTATCAAGGCCAAGGCCCGCACAAGCTGAAAGAAGATGCTCTACAGTAGAAACACGAACACCATCCTTTTGTATAACCGAGGCAAGCCTTGTATCACATACAGCTAAAGCGGTTGCAGGCACAATCGACTGTTCAGGTGTATCCACTCTAACAAATTGAACCCCTGAATTTACTGGTGCAGGCTTAATAGAAATCGTCACCTTGCGACCAGAATGCAAGCCAATCCCCACGGTCTTAACCGGAGTGGCGATAGTGCGTTGCTTCATCATGTTTAGATTTCTAAATTCAGGGAGTGTTAGTTATTTAAATAATTCGAATTACAGCTTTTTGAGAATAGAGGCGGCATCACTCACTTCAAACTTACCAGGAGCTTCATGGTCTAATGACTTCACAACACCATCTTCAATAATCATGGCATAGCGATCTGAACGAACGCCAAAACCACGAGCCGTTAAATCTAACTCTAGACCTAACTTCTTGGTGAACTCCGCGCTACCATCGCCCAACATGCGAATTTTCTTGCCAACCTTTTGATCGCGTCCCCATGCACCCATTACAAATGGATCATTTACAGAAACACACCAAATCTCATCAACACCCTTGGCCTTAATCGCATCATAGTGCTCGACGTAACCAGGCACATGCTTTGCTGAGCATGTCGGTGTAAATGCACCAGGCAATGCAAACAACACAATCTTTTTTCCAGCTGCAATCTTTTCAACTTCAAAAGCATTTGGCCCTAAGGAGCAGCCTTCAGTCTCTTCATTCATAAACTCATAAAGAGTAGCGTTAGGTAATTTTTGTCCAACTGCAATCATGACATCTCCAATAAATAATTGTTAGTAAGCATGCCAACGCAAGCGCGGGATTCGTCGTCCGGAGGGGCGCCGCGCTGGCATTACGCAATTAACTATTGTATTAAGCAGTCAATTAATCTGCTTGCTTACGTAAAAAGGCTGGAATTTCATAGTAATCAGCCCCTTTATCCAACATCGATTTAGCCTGAGGAGAACTATCTGCACCTAATGTAGGCGCAGGAGTCGCTTCACGAGAGCTACGAAAAACACGTGGCAAATCATACTGGCTGTAGTCAACGCCAGTACTTGCTGGTTGAGTTGCCATTGTTGGAGCACTACCAGATCCAGTTAAGGCTAAACCCGCGCTAGTACTTAACGGGGAGTCCAAGCTCACTTTACTCATTACCGCTGATGCACTGGCAGGGGCAAAGCTATTGAGGTCTGCCATCGTTGGCATTGCATCATGAGTACCAGTAGCCTGTCTCCAAACCACTTCAGGCTGGTTGTTTTTACGAGCCTGAGGATTATTCAAGCCTGTAGCAACAACCGTTACACGCAATGCATCCCCTAAGGCCTCGTCATACACAGTGCCGAAAATGACGGTTGCATCATCGGCGGCATAACCACGAATCGCCGCCATAACTTCGCGAGTCTCGGACAACTTTAATGAACGACTAGCAGTGATATTTACCAATACACCGCGTGCACCAGATAGATCTACACCTTCAAGTAACGGCGACGCAACTGCAGCTTCAGCCGCTAAGCGCGCGCGATCCATACCAGAAACAGTGGCCGTTCCCATCATGGCTTTACCTTGCTCACCCATCACTGTTTTCACATCTTCAAAGTCAACGTTAATTAAACCTTGAACATTGATGATTTCTGCGATGCCAGAAACTGCGTTATGCAACACATCATCTGCGCAAGCAAACGCCTTGTCGAACTCAGCATCTTCACCCATCACCTCAAAGAGTTTTTCATTGAGCACAACAATTAATGAATCTACATAAGATTCAAGTTCAGTGGCGCCGTTTTCTGCAACTTTTAAGCGCTTCACACCCTCAAAATCGAAGGGCTTGCTAATCACGCCAACTGTTAGGATGCCCATCTCTTTGGCTACTTGAGCCACGATTGGAGCTGCCCCAGTTCCAGTTCCACCACCCATACCTGCAGTGATAAATACCATATGCGCACCTTGTAAGGTATCGGCAATACGTGCACGAGCCTCTTCGGCTGAAGCTGCGCCGATTTCTGGTTTAGCCCCTGCCCCTAATCCGCTAGAACCCAGTTGCAAATTCACAGATGCTTCCGAACGCTGCAAAGCGCCCGCATCGGTGTTCATGCAAATGAACTCTACGCCGTTAACACCGCGACGGATCATATGCTGGACAGCATTGCCACCAGCGCCACCGACTCCAACCACTTTAATAATGGTCTTGCCAGCTGTTTCTTGATCTAACATTTCAAATTCCATATACCCTCCTAGGTAAATACGTACTACATTGACGACGACGAAAAAA
>CANCQD010000142.1 GCA_947380285.1 Burkholderiaceae bacterium
AGGTGAATAGATGAGCCGCTACCAGAGGAGGCAAAGGTTACGCCATCTTTGGCATCTTTAGCATAGCGTACATATTCTGCAAGCGTTTTTACTGGAAGATTTGGATTCACTACCAAAATATTCGGGATCTTGGCGATCATGCCGATCGGCTCAAAATCTTTAATTGGGTCATAGCCTAGATTGGGGTAGAGCGTAGCGTTAATCGTATTCGCAATGGAAAAGGCGTAAAGCGTATAGCCATCTGCAGGTGAGCGAGCCACAATTTCTGCGCCAACGTTGCTATTGGCGCCTGGGCGGTTTTCTACCACGATAGATTGACCTAAGGTATTGCCCATGCCAACTGATACCAAGCGGGTTAATACATCGGTTGCACCACCAGCGGAATAGCCAACAATAATTTTGATCGGCTTGGTAGGCCACACAGCGTTAGATTGCGCTAGGGCCGGAATTGAAGCGGCTGTGATGAGGGCAGCAAAAACAGTCAGCAAGCCTTTTTTAGGCGTGAAATGTAAAGACATAGATCTCCTTCAATTGGTAGGGTGCTTTAAGCCAGTCTTAAGAAGCCCCAATTTCTTATTTATTCAGTATTTATAACACCAAAGCGGCTTAAACACCCCAATACAGCCACAGTCAAAGCGGCGATCTCTAATCCCTTTTATTAGGGTATCTCACTACTAAATTATTACACTTCACAACTTCACAACTTCACAAGTTGTGATATAGTGTTGTTACTGGGAGATGAAATGAAGAGACAAGTACCGAAAACACATCAAGCCTTGGAATGGGTAGGGAAGGGCATGACTGCTGCTCAAGCAGCCAGAAAGATGCAAATTTCAGAATCCAGTGTGTATGCCGCCCTTAGAAAGACAAAGGCGAAAGAAGTGGGTTGTTGTCCAACATGTGGTCACAAAATAAGGAACTAAGATGAAAAAGACTCTATTAGCAGCTGTAACAATCTCTGTTGCTGCATTCGCTTACGCGAATACATCTCCGTCAGATTCTTCTGAGTTAGTCAATCAGCAGTGCAAGATATCTGCTGAAGCCGTATCTACCTTGAAGGGTCTGCGTTACGGCAACACTTCAATCCGCAAGGATGTCTCCACATTAATTAACGCCAGCCTCAAGACTGCAGAGAATCGAGAGTTAGCGCAAAAGACTTTGAACCTCATGGTTGACGATAAGACAACGGACACACGGGGTTTAGAGGGAAAGTACTGCTCTTAAGGAGTTCAGTCTGATTCTTAAAGGTGGCACATAACGCTGAATGTCCTGATTGTGGAAATATGCGGGCATTGTTTAATCAGTGTCCGCATTGCGGATCTGTCAATTTGCCCATCTTGAGTTCGGATACGATTGAGCTCAATATTAAGCAAGATGGACCTTATGTTGACGAGGCTTTAGATCGGCTAACAGACTACCTACGAAAATCGCTAGAAGTAGGAATCAAAGCCATCATTTTGATTCATGGATATGGGTCTAGTGGTGAGGGCGGTCGTATTAAGTGGGCGATTCATGAAGCACTAGAAAACAATCGATACTCCGACCGAGTAGACGAATATCATTTTGGTGAAGATGTCGCCTTTGGTAGCGAGGCCTATCATGCCTTACTTAGACGGCGTCCTGGTTTAAAGCGCTATCTCAAGCGCTTTAAGGAGGGCAATGCTGGCATGACAGTTTTATTGCTGGGATCTCAGGCTAGAAGTGCTTAGAATAGAAATATTGGTAATTAATGCTTTATCTATTAGGGATCCATTTCCATGACTACTAAGAAACTCGAACATTCAGATTCGCATGAGGATAAGCAAGCTGGCGCAGAAAGCCTGATTGGTGAATTCAAATCCCTGATGGCAGATGCGGAAGCTTTAATCAAGGCAACGGAAGATCATCCAGGCGCTGCTATTAGCTCCATTCGTAATAAAGCCCTAGAAACTCTCGCAGGCGCCAAAGAAAGTCTTTCAGGTGTCGAGGGCAAGATGCTTGATAAAGCGAAGGTGGCTGCTGAAGGCGCTGATGACTTCGTGCATCGCAATCCTTGGGAGGCAGTGGGTGTTGCAGCTGGCTTAGGTTTGTTGATTGGCTTATTCATTGGACGCCGCTAGACCCTTATGTCTCAAGAAAACTTACTTTCCTCTATCAAAGGCCTTGCATCAACTGGTGCATCGATAGCACAAACGCGCTTAGAGCTTTTATCGCTGGATGTGCAAATCGCCAGAAGTAAATTCATCAGCTTGTTAGTGATGATTATAGGGGCCTTATTCTTTTTATTCTTTGGCTTGGTCATGCTGGCGTTGCTAATAGTGATCTACAGCTGGGAAACAGACCGAATGCTAGCCTTAGGTTTATTGACTGGAGCCTTTTTATTAGTTGGTCTGATTCTCGCAGCACTGATTACTCAATCATTACGTACGATGCCTAGACTATTTGAGGCCTCTATTACTGAATTAGCCAAAGATCGTGAAGCGCTTTCAAAATGAGTGAGCATTTAAAGGCTTTAGAGCTGCGCCAACACCAATTGAAGCTTCAGGCGCACCGTGAGCGCACGGAGTTTGCTGAACATTTTGAGGCTTGGGAAAAGCCGCTATCTTGGGCTGATAAGGGTGTTGATACGGTTAATTTCTTAAGAAGCAATCCTATTCTGTGGACCAGTGCATTTGCAGCGCTTGCGCATTACAAACCCAAGTTGGCGAGCAAGGCGCTAGCGGTAGGTTGGGGCGCTATGAAGATCATCAAGAGCGCTAAAAAACTGATCTAGTTTCTAGCTTTTTAAGACGGACTGATGGCGAATGCCAGATTGATTTAAAAGATCACCTCCATTTAGGAAGGTTATTTCTAGCAAGGTGATTGCGCCACATACTTTAAAGCCAGCACTACGAATTAATTTATCGGCAGCAACTAAAGTTCCGCCGGTAGCAAGAACATCGTCAAGCAGCAACACTCTGGCATCTTTAGGTAGGGTAGATTGCTGAATCTCTAAAGCATCATTTCCATATTCCAGGCCATAAGCTTCACGATGACTAGCTAAAGGGAGTTTGTTAGGCTTTCTGGCCAGCGCCAAGCCCTTGTGTGCGTTGTGGGCTAGAGCGGAGCCGAAGATAAAGCCACGAGACTCAATCCCTAGAATGTGGGTGTATTCAAATTGCTTGGCTACCTGATCTAGCTGATGAATAGCCTCTTTAAAAGCCATTGGATTGGCTAACAAGGGCGATATATCCCTAAAAAGAACCCCGGGTTTTGGAAAATCAGGAACCCCGGGTAGATAATCTAATAAATTCATCACAAGCCAATATGAAAACAGAACTTCTTATTATTACCGCATTAGAGTCCGAGCTCAAGCGTGAAGCGCTACCAAGTGGCGTAGAAATTGTTTATTCAGGCGTTGGTAAAATTAATGCTGCCATAACCAGCATCAAAGCTATTCACCAATACTCACCAAAGAGAATATTGAATTTTGGTACCGCAGGGAAAATCAATACAGAATTACAGGGCCTACTAGAAATCGGCAAGGTAATTCAGCGCGATATGGATACCGAGCCATTAGCCCCTCGCGGCAGCACTCCTTTTTGCACAAGACCGCAAGAGTATGTATCTACCGGACAATTTATCTGCGGTTCTGGCGATAGTTTTGTGACTGCTTATGATCCTTGGTTGCATAGTCA
>CANCQD010000143.1 GCA_947380285.1 Burkholderiaceae bacterium
TTACAAGAAAAAAATCAGCAAGAGGCTGCCCTATTTAGAGAGCTCTCATTTGCCAAACAGCGCATCCAATCGCGTTTCGCTAGCAACCTTGACGCATTAACAACGATTAATCGAGAAGTGGCAGCAAGCGAAGATCAAGTTAAGCTAAGGCAAATTGCGCGCGAGCAATCAGAGGATCTTGTTTTAAATAATCATGAGATTGTCAAAATTATTTGGCTAAATAATCAAAATCAGCGGTTATGGTCAGCTCCGGCAGAAAGCAACAGATCAGATTGGATTAGCAAAACTCAAAATGATCGACTGATTAATTCTAGTCTTGCATCAACTATTGAGCTGAGCCGAGTAACTAGTCGAGCAGCCTTTAGTCAGTTTGTTTCCTTAAATCTACCGGGTGATGCACCAATCGCCACCGATAGAAAAATCGTTTTATGGCAAGTGGTACCTAATGTTGTTGGCGGAGAAGTAGTTGGCTTCTTGGCGGCACTCTATACCGCCCAGGGAATATTAGATGTCATACCCAGTGAACTGAAATCCCACTACCGCTTTACCTTGCTTACTGATAATGAAAGAGTGCTGGGCATTTCTTCTGATAGAGATACTCCCAAAAGAGCCTTTAGCAATGAGACGAGCCTAGATATTGGTGTCTTAAGCCCAAACATCAATTTACGCATCGACACCTATCCTCCACCAACCAATCTCACCTTTAGGATGTTGATTGGTGTCGTACTGGGATTGAGTGCATTCGTAGTTTGGAGTCTGTGGTCTGTACTAAAGCAGATGCAAGTTCGCCAAGAGGCTGAAGCAAGTCTGCGCAAAGAAACGAGCTTTCGTAATGCCATGGAAGACTCCACCCCCGTCGGTATTCGTGCGCATGATATGCAAAAGCGCATTACTTATGTGAATCGGGCATTTTGCGAAATGACAGGCTGGACATCAGAAGAGTTAATAGGGCTTACTCCGCCTTTTCCATTTTGGCCCGACAGTAGAAGAGATGAGCTGGTTGAGAAAATGAATCGGGCAATGAAATCCGATATCAGCGTTGTGATGAGGATTGGAATCGAAGGAGTGATCTTAAAGCGAGACGGCAGTCTAATACAAACGCGTACCTTTATTGCTCCACTCATTAATGAAAAGGGGAAACAGACTGGTTGGGTAACCTCATTAATTGATATTTCTGAGCCTAAAAAGATTCGCGAAGAATTAGCCGCATCTCAAGAACGTTTCACCACCGTTCTAGAAAGTCTAGACGCTGCTGTGTCAGTAGTCTCCCTAGAAACCAACGCCTTACTATTTGCTAATCGCTTTTATCAAGAGCGCTTTGGTGATGGCTCTCAGGGTCACTTCCAATTGGCAGGTAGTGATACTAATAACACGACGCTGCGTGATATTGCAGAGGATCTTGAAGACTCTCCTCCCGGCATTCCAACGTCATTCTTATATCAAGAATCCGAATCTGAAGAGGTTCAGTTAAGTGATGACAGCAATCAATGGTTTGAAGTTAGGCGTCGCTATATCCCATGGGTAGATGGACATCTTGCACAGTTATTGATTGCCACGGATATTACCGCTCGTAAAGAAGCAGATGATTTAGCACTTCAACAACAAGAGCGTATGCAGTTCACTAGCCGTCTGACTACGATGGGTGAAATGGCATCTTCTTTGGCCCATGAACTCAACCAACCCCTTTCAGCTATATCAAACTACTGCATGGGTGTTGCTAAGCGCTTGGATGGGCATCTTGACCCTGCACTAACTAAAGATATATTACCGGCACTAGAAAAAGCCTCTGAACAAGCCCATCGTGCTGGCACTATCATTCAGCGCATTCGAGGTTTTGTAAAACGCAGTGAGCCTCAACGTAAAGCTGCAAACATTACAGAAATTATTAATGATGCGGTTGGCTTGGTTGAAATTGAAGCCCACCGCCATCGCTTAGTCATTGCCTCGGAAATTGCTGAAAATCTGCCTGTAGTTGACCTAGATCCAGTGCTGATCCTGCAGGTTGTAGTTAACCTTCTGAAAAATGCCTTGGATAGCGTCCGCGAGGCTTACCCCCTTTCCTCCCGTTGGTCAGCGCCGCCGGTTCAGATTAGCGCTGATTTAGACACCAGCATCTTCCCGGCCATGCTCAGAATCCAGGTCACCGATGCTGGGGGTGGAATCTCGGAAAACGTCCTGGAACGCATATTTGAACCGTTTTTCAGCACGAAATCCGATGGAATGGGTATGGGGCTCAATATTTGCCGCTCCATTATTGAATCTCACCATGGCAGACTTTGGGCCACCAATGTCCAAGACTCAGAACAGACCAAGCTGGCTGGCTGCACCTTTACAATACTTCTACCACTGGAATCCCCTGGATCCAAGGCTACTGTTTAATTTCGAATTTAAAGATTTACCTCGCGAGAACTGATATGAACTTAAGCGCTACTGTAAAACCAAACCAAGCTGAAGTTGTCTATGTAGTTGATGATGACGAAGCGGTAAGAGATTCGCTTACTTGGCTCCTAGAAAGCAATGGATATGTTGTTCGTTGCCATGCCAGCGCAGAACGTTTCTTACAGTCTTTGCAAAGTACCGATAAGTCCACCATCTCTTGCGCCATTTTGGATGTGCGTATGCCTGGTATGTCAGGCCTTGAATTACAAGAGCGCCTTACTAGTGAAAATCTGCCAATGCCAGTTGCTTTTATTACTGGCCATGGTGATGTATCGATGGCGGTCTCCACGATGAAGCGTGGCGCAGTGGATTTCATTGAAAAGCCTTTTAAAGAAAATGATCTTTGCGGTTTAGTGGATCGTATGCTCGCTAAAGCGCGCATCGATTATTCACAAGCTAGTCAACGCAAAATTACCCAGAGCTTACTCAGCAAGTTAACTGGTCGTGAGCGCCAAGTTCTCGAGCGCATCGTTGCGGGCCGCTTGAATAAACAAATTGCTGATGACCTCGGCATCTCAATAAAGACTGTTGAAGCACACCGCGCCAATATCATGGAGAAGCTCAACGTCAATACGGTAGCCGACCTGCTCCGCTTGGCTTTATCCGACCCTCAGCCTAATTAATACCGGGGTTTTCTATGCCAGCTCAATTATTAGACGGTAACGCCCTTTCCAAAAAACTACGCACTGAAATTGCTGCACGCGGCGCAATCGTTACTGCCAAAGGTACTAGACCAGGATTAGCGGTGATTGTGGTTGGTGACAATCCTGCTAGCGCGGTGTATGTTCGCAATAAAGTAAAGGCCTGCGAAGATGTTGGCTTTCATTCTGTTTTAGAGCGCTATTCTGTAGAGCTTGGCGAAGAAGAATTACTCGCTCGTATTGCCACACTAAATGCAGATCCGGCGATTCATGGCATCTTGGTGCAATTACCATTGCCAGAACATATCGCTTCTGAGAGAGTGTTAGAAGCGATTGCCCCAGAAAAAGATGTCGATGGCTTTCACGTGGCAAATGCTGGCGCCTTGATGGTTGGTCAACCAGAATTCAAACCTTGCACCCCTTATGGCTGCATGAAGATTCTCGAAAGCATTGATTACCCTATTCGTGGTGCTCGCGCTGTGATTGTTGGTGCTTCCAATATCGTGGGCAAGCCAATGGCGATGCTGCTATTGCAAGCCGGTGCAACGGTCACTATTTG
>CANCQD010000144.1 GCA_947380285.1 Burkholderiaceae bacterium
AAAAAACTATATGGGGCAAGGTTTACAACCCCAGCCTTGCTCTGAGTTGAGATCCAGCCAATGGGTCTTGGGCCAACAATGGCATTAAATGGATCATGTGGCAAGCCATGACCATTCTTAGGTTCGTAAGAATATAAATTCGTCATCACAGACTCCTTAAGTTGCTGACGACAAGGTCTGAGTTGGCATGGTTACGAAATATGGTGACAAGCATTGATCTCTTTCGCAAATATGGTAAGTCCGAGTGGTCGTGACACTATCTCACAATCTATAGACATTTGTCGCCGTACGAAAATCTCGGCCCATAAGATAATGCCCCACAAAAAGCAGGGCATTATTCAGTTCGATTGCCTAACAAAAACTTATGCGGCTTGAGATTTACGACCATCCAGGCTAATCGAGCCAGCTCCAGAAGAAGCAAGAACTAATAAGCCACCCGTTACAGCAATATTCTTAAAGAACAATAATTGAGCGATAAATGCAGCATCCACAGGAGCTGCCCAGAATGCGTGACCAACAATACTTGCCGAAACAGTAAAGATTGCCAAGCCAATTGCTACAAAGCGAGTTTTATAACCAAGAATCAATGCAAGACCGCCTAAAACTTCAATGGCGATAATTACCCAAATCAAAACAGCCACAACTGGCAATCCAAGGGATGTGAAATAGCCCATTGCACCCTCCATGCCCATTAACTTATTGAGCCCTGCTGGCAAAAACAATGCCGCAATAGCAATACGCCCCAGTAGATTTAATACGTTTTCAAAGTTCTTCATATTTTTCCTTATAAAAAATTTATACAACACACTTAAAGCTTGTTATGACTACCATCACAAAAAGCACCCTTGGCACTATGTTTACAGCCGCACAGATAAACAGTCTCTGTATTTTCCGCAGTAAACGACACTGGCGTAAATGGGGTGTCTTTATGACTGCCATCGCAAAATGGTTGATTCTTGCTTAGGCCGCAAGAGCACCAATAGTAAGGCTGACCAGCGGTAACTTCAACCGCGTAAGGTGCTTTCTGAGCAATATGGGGTTTCATTATGTGGCCTTTAACTAATAAAAATGGATTTTAGGGTTTTGAGTGATTCTTCAATTTCTTTAATTTGTTTATTCGACAACTTTTGAAACACCGTTTCAAGATGCTCAAGATGCTCAGGAAATACTTTTTCGAAAATCTTTTGCCCCTTAACGGTTAGCCTCAGCAAATGACTGCGAGCATCTTCGGGATTTTCTAGGGTAGCAATAAAGCCTTTCTGAGCCATTCGATCAACTACGCCGGTTAAGGAGCTCTTAGAAATAAGTGTTTTTTCTCCCAACTGCTTATATGTCATAGGCGGCTGATTTGCCAGCGTAGCAATCACGTCGAACTGAACCGGCATTAAGCCCAGACCACGGATGTGGGCAGAAGAATAGCCCTCAAATCCTTGATAGGCTCTAGCTAACTCTTTAATGACGGGAATAAAGTTCATATACGTACTAATATAGTATATATATGAACTAATGTAAAATTATTTTATGACAAGGTGCGTTTGTTGTTTAAAACGACGTTAACTGAGGACTGGGATATTGAATCCTAGTCTTGATTGCCCTTAGCAACGGAACGCATAATTCTTAATAGCTCATCATCGTGAGTAGGCAAGCCATCGAGCACGCCCGCTAATTGAGGTACATCCTTAGCGATTTGATCGCCCCCATAAAACCTTAAAGCCCAGCCTGGAAAAAGCCTTTGATCAATTTCATCCAGATCTATTCGATGAAGAACCTTGTGCCGATAATCTTTTTGGATCTTTTCCCAAATAAACAGAACATCTTTTCGCCTACCTTCGAGAATCTGTGCGAAATAGCCGCCCTCATAAAATAAGACACCCGTAAGTTCCTGCCCCTGATTCCATTTATGAGCAACATCAAATAGACGAACTAGGCTGGACAAGCCCATATCCTGGGTTGCCTTACTAACATAACTAAGCTCAACCAATTGATTTGGATCTTCTGCACTCACTTCACCCCCTCACGCCTTCAAGATACCCATAAAAACTGTACTCAGTTTGTTCTTTTAGTCACCAGGCTTGTATGGGCAATAACCCCTAGCTCCAAGACAGAATCCTGAATACGTCTATAGAATTAACCTAGGCCAATACAAATTAAGCTGATTGGCATCACAAAAGGTAAGAGCCTTCATGCAAGACATTCGTACCATCATCAACGCCCTTCATCTTGAGCCACATCCAGAAGGCGGCTTCTACAAAGAAATGCATCGATCGGAGATAGCAGTTAAGGATTTAAAAGGCTCTAGTAATAAAAGCGCCCACACCAGCATTTACTACCTGCTTTCGGGAAAAGATTTTTCGGCTTGGCACCGAATTAAATCGGATGAAACTTGGTACTTTCACCTTGGCTGTGATGTGCTCATTTATTTTTTTGATGAAAATAAATTGCTACACACGATACAAGTGGGGATGACATCAAAAAATTTGCAGGCTACCATTCCTGCCAATACTTGGTTCGCAGCAAAGCCGCTATGCGAAAATGCTTTCTGCCTGGTTAGCTGTGCTGTAGCTCCCGGATTCGAATTTGATGACTTTGAAATTGCGAGGCGTGATGACTTATCAAGGGAGTTTGGCAACTCGGATGAGAATATTCAAATGATTCAAGCCCTCACACGGGCATAACCTTAACCCAGCAGCCCAAATGAAAAACCACCCGTAGGTGGTTTTGGTATTTCTTGGTGGCCCGGGGCGGAATCGAACCACCGACACAAGGATTTTCAACTCTGTCCCCCAGACTAAACTCCCGCTAGATCTCAAAAGGTTCACCCCACCATAGACAAACTTTGTGCAAAAAACTTTCTTGGGTGTTTGTATGGGACTGATTTGGTTGAGTTATTTTGACCCACACAAGGATAACGAGAAGGTTTGGTGGCGTAGCGGGGATTTGACTGACACAAGGATAGATACTCCTTGTCGTGATCGGGGTACCCCATGCATGAAGCGTCCTTTAAAAGGACATTGCTTCTATAAACCTCTTGTATAGCTCTTGTTATCTTTTGGCTCAACTAGAGCAAGAATTCCGACAACCAACAATGCCGCAATGACTTCAGCCACAACAAATCCTAAAACATCACTAGGAGCGATTCCCACAAAGGTATT